>JBKHDX010000001.1:0-54064 GCA_046541115.1 Spirulinaceae cyanobacterium
TCAGTTATCAGTTATCGCCTCATCAGTTATCAGTTTTTTGGGCAGTGGGCAGCTTCTTCAGTTATCAGTTATCAGTCATCAGTTATCAGTGTTTGAGGCAGTGGGCAGTGGGCAGTGGGCAATAGGCAGTGGGCAGTGGGCAATCGTTATGTAGGGGCTGGGTTTCCCTGCCCAATAACCAATAACCAATAACTAATAACTCTCTTTGAAACTTGAATTGACCTTTTCGGGGCTGTAATGCTCATCTAGTAAAGGGTTTAGCCTTTTTTTGAGTCTACCTTCTAGGGAATAAGTTTCTGACTCCCTTTGGAGGGGCTTGCATCCCCACTCCCCCCGATTGCCGATTGCCGATTGCCGAGAAGCCCCTTAGATGCTAATAACCAACAACCAACAACCAACAACCAACAACCAACAACCAACAACAAAATTTAGAACCGTTCCCCAATACCAAAGTGAATGCGACTGTCGCCTTCATCGTTGATGGCGTAATCGAGGCGCAGGGGGCCTAAGGGGGATTGGACGCGAACGCCTAAACCGTAACCCAAGCCACTACCGGGTTTATTGCGGATTCCGGCGGGATTGCCAGGAACGTTATCCCCGGTGCTGAGATCGGTGCCATAATCAACAAATAAGGCTCCCCCTACCCCAAACTGACTGATATTAAATAAAGGAAAACGATATTCGGCGGTAAGTTGGAGATAAGAACGACCGCTACCGACACCGCCTTCGGTGTAGCCGCGCACCGAGTTTGCACCGCCGAGGGCGAAGGCTTCATAGGGGGGTAAATCCCCGATAATCGTACCGCCTTGGACATTGAAGGCGAGGGTTTCTGCCCCTTGGGCAAAGTTGGTAAATTCGACGGGGAGGTAATAGCTGTAACTGCCCCGCACGCGGTTCATGAAAATGCCGGAGATGGGCAGAGATTGATCCATCGCCAAGCGGATCAATGAGCCAGAGGTGGGTTGAAAGGGGTTGTTGCGGCGATCGCTACTGGCTCCTAATTTTAAAAAGAGCAAGTAGTCTTTGCCACTGTCATTAAAAGAAAGCAGATTGCCCCGTTCATCGCGGGCGCTGCGATCGCCATTCCCATCTTGAATCGCGACGCTTTGAAATTCAGTTCCCGCCGAAACAACCCAAGAGGGGCTTTCATCAAACGGACCGTCGGATAAAGGTTTGGCAAAGACAATGCCGCCACCGGTGCGAACGACGCGGGGGCGATCGCCATTGGGTAAGCGAATTTCCGGGTCGCCTTCGTCAAAAATCAGGGAAATCGAGCGCCGTCGAAACGCATTCAACGTATAAGACAAGCGATTGGGATCGGTAGCAATCCAAGGATCGGTAAAGCTGACATCAAACAAAAACTCCCGGAAACCTAATTGCAATTCTGCCCCTAGGGTTTGGTTATTGCCCCCAAAGTTTTGTTGTTGGTAGCTGACGGTTCCAAACAAGCCACTCGCCGAACTAAACCCGGCCCCGGCGGCGATCGACCCGGTGCTGGCTTCGACCACATCCACATTGACAACAACTTGGCTAGGGTCTTCTCCAGGGGAAAAAGAAAAGCGCACATCGTCAAAAATTCCTAAGCCGAATACCCGTTCTAAATCCCGTTGGGCGATTTGACGGTTAAACACATCCCCCGGTTCTAGCTGAACTTCCCGCGTCACAATAAAGGGGCGAGTTTTGCCGTCTACGGGTTCGTCTTCATCGGTAAAGAAGCGCACTTGAATGTCCTCAATGACCCCTTCGGCCACGGTTAAGCGCACTACACCCTCGTCTGAGACTTCCGGCGCACCCACGACTTGAGCGAGATCGTAGCCGTTTTCTTGATACCATTCATTCAGGCGTAAAATCGCCGCTTGAAAGCGCCGTAAGTTCAAGATTTGACCGTATTGCCTTCCAAAGATTTCGTCTACGACTTCTTGGGGTAATACCCGGTCTTGGTTTCCGGTGGCGGTTTCGACTACTACTTGGTCGAGTACCGGGTTGGGTTCGACGACAAAGGTAATGCGAACCCCCAAGGGCGTGTCTTCGGGAACGACGGTGACGTTGGAGAAAAACCCCGTGGCGAAGATTTGGTTGACATCTTCTTGCAATGCCGTCCGCGTGGTAGGTCGTCCCGGTTGGGTATCAATAACGCGATAAATTTCGTCGAGTAATTCCGGGTCAGTCGTACCATCAATGACTAATTCGCTGACCAAAACCCTAGGTTCGATGCCGTTGGTGGGGTCGGGTTCGTCTGTGGGGGTCAGCGGCGGTAAGGATGGGGGCGGCGTGGGGGTTTCCGGAACTGGGTCGGCTTCAAATTCGGGCAGGGTATCCGGTTGTTGGGCAACAGGATTGTGTGATTCTGCCGCTTGGGTATCTGCTTGTTGAGCGACGGATAGGGATTCGGCAATCGCGATCGCCCCGGCTTCGTTTTCAGCGATTGAAGTCGCCGAGATTTGTTTGGCGTTTTTCTCGACGGTGGCTTCTGGTGGCACTGTCGTTACCCCGTCTTGGGAAAATTCTGGCGTAGTGGCTAGGGTTTCGGGGGTTACGGTTTTGGGTTCATCGGGGGGGCGATCGCGAGCAACGATCTCGGCCTCAACGGCTACGGTTCCGGCGGTTTGCCAGGGCGTTTGCGTTTCCCTGATGGCGATTTCAGAGGCATCTACCCGTTGGGCTTGCGTTTCGCTACGAGCCGCTTCCACCGGGGCGATCGCAGCTCCTACCGCTAAAATGGTTACGATCCGCAGTAGTGTCATAGTTTTAAATTGTTCGATCACGTCCACACACCACACACAATAAGGTTTTAATCAATTGATAAGCATATAATTGGCTTAATTCGCATTTTGTCGGGTAAATGTCTCACCGACTCGCTGTAGCACCTGTTGATAAGCAGCTTCGATTTGACCTAAGTCCAAGCGAAAGCGGTCTTTATCCATGACTCGTTTTTGAGGGTCGCTTTCGTCACGATTCCACAAACGACAAGTATCAGGACTGATTTCATCGGCCAAGAGGAGTTGGCCGTCTCGGTCGAAACCAAACTCCAATTTGAAGTCTACCAAGGTAATTCCGCAAGCGTTGAAAAACTCCTGTAAGTATTGATTGATTTCAAGGGCCAGGGTTTTGAGTCGATCGAGTTGACCAGGCGTTACAATGTTAAGGGCGAAGATACGATCGCGGGTGAGCAAGGGGTCTCCTAACTCGTCGTTTTTTAAATAAAATTCAACTAACGGCTCGGTCAAAGACTGACCCAAGGGTAATCCAGTTTGACGACACAAACTTCCGGCTGCGATGTTTCGGACTACCACTTCGAGCGGTACAATTTTAACCGCTCGTACTCGCATTTGGGTGGGCTGGGGTTGGTCAATATAATGGGTGGGAATCCCTTTTTTCCCCAAATATTGATACAACCAAGCGCTAATTTGACAGTTGACTTCGCCTTTGCCTTTAATTTGACCCCGTTTTTGGGCGTTGAAGGCTGTTGCATCATCTTTAAAGCAAGCCAACAGAATATCGGGGTCTTCTGTGGCATAGACAATTTTGGCTTTCCCTTCGTAAAGTTTTTCGACTTCGGACATAGACAATCCCTTCGATAAACCGATACCATTCTGTGACAGAACTAGCTTACAACCATAGCACGTTGCTACTCCCCCTTTTCGATGGTGCGGTTTGACTGTGAGTTGGGCTTCCCGGTGGTTTACAACAATAGTTTTAGAGAAAAGTAAAGAAGGATGATTAGGGGGTCGCGCTGTCTAGATTTTTTGCTAGAACAGTAGAAAGTAGATGAACGCGATCGCGCTGGTGAGTTCCCCTTAGATTTAATTTTATTAGGGGAGTAAATTCTGAAAACAGTTATACGACTTTCCTCAATCATTATATAGTTAAACAAAATCTAGGAGTTCGTTATGGTTAATCCCAATAATAATCCCAATCTTGACAAAGAAAATCTGTTATATCCCCGCATGGCTTATCATGGCAAATTTGAACCGCCGAATTTAGTTTTTAATGCTAATTTACAAGAATTTGCCCAACGGGTCAATTATATTTGTAATCTTGAAACGGCAGGGAAAATTTCAACAGAAAGTGCTTACGAACAAATCAAAAATTTATGGCATCAATTGAAAAAAAGCCGCAAAGATTTAGGAATTGGCGAGGAACAATAACTAGATTAATATAAAGTTATCAAACTTAAAAGCAAGTTCATTAATTCGGTCAGTTATTATTCCTTTCTATTACCTCAAATTGCGAACTCAAATGCAACTGACTGTAAGCATCCTTCACAGTCGCAAACTGGGTTTCCGACTGAATGGGTAGATTAACAATAAAAGTTGTTCCTTCACCGACTTGGGACTGACAGTCCAAAGTTCCGTTGTGTTTTTCTGCGACAATTTGATAGCTAATGGCTAACCCTAACCCTGTTCCTTGCCCGGTGGGTTTTGTCGTGTAAAATGGATCGAATAACTTGGACACAACCTCCTGGGAAATCCCAATACCGTTATCTTGAACTTTAATCTGGATGGCGTTAGGACCATGATAATGAGTCTGAACTAAAATTTGATAACTATGGCGCTTCAATCCCTTTTGATAAGCTTCTTCACAAGCATCAATCGCATTAGTTAACAAGTTCATACACACTTGATTGATTTGTCCCGGACAGCAAGCAACTTTAGGAAGTTCCCCGTATTCTTTAATCACTTCAATATTGGGCGTATTTTTTCCCTTTAAACGGTAACTCAAAATTAACAAACTATTGTCAATCCCTTCGTGAATATCGACAGTTTTAAATTCCGATTCATCCAAACGGGAGAAGTTGCGGAGAGACCGGACAATTTCGCTAATTCGAGAAGTTCCCAAGGTCATTGATTTAATCACTTTCGGTAAATCATCAATGATAAAATCAAGGTCAAGGTCTTCAGCAATCTGAACTAAATCTGCCGACAGATCCCCAGGATTTTCATAACACAGTTGAACGATTTTAAGTAAATCATTTAAACAGCTATCAATATATTTTAAATTGCCGTGAATAAAGTTAATAGGATTGTTGATTTCGTGAGCAATTCCCGCGACTAATTGACCCAAACTTGACATTTTTTCAGTTTGGACTAATTTGGCTTGCGTATTTTTTAAGTGTTCAATAGTTTGCTGACGTTCTTCGAGGGATTGTTGCGATTGTTGTAAATCTTGAATAACCGTTCGCAGTAATGTTTCTTTCTTTTCATTGGTTTCTTCTAAGAAAACCAGTTGTTGTTCGGAGCGTTTCAGTTTGCGTTTTAAAAATTGATTCTCTTTTTCTAGATTTTTAATCTTGGCTTCAGACTGAGCCAGATCGGTTTCTAAAAACTCCATTTATTCTTCTCCTAACAGCAAGGTAATAAAAGTTTCATTATGAAAACAGGCAATGCTTTTTTGTTGGAGAGGGGCAATTTCTCCATTGGTATAAAAACCACAACTTGCTAGGTCTTGATTCCAGCATTTTTGAACAAGTTGGTATTCTTCTTGAGTCCGAGTCCCCAATAATTGCCGCCGACTGGTACAAGAAAAGAACAAAGCCGCGAGAGGATCGTGACCGGGATAATGCTGTAAGGCTTGCTGCATCGAAGCTTGAGAAGCACTGAGAATGCGATCGCGCCCCGCTTCAGAGATTTGCACCTTGGCGTTGAGGGGGATATCCCCAAAAAAGGTAACGCTGCCGATTTCGGGGTCATAAGTGCTACTGGGGGCGCGTAAATAAAAGCCTTCGTTGCCTTCAGCAAACACTGCCAGGGGGTATTCTGAAGACGGCGGCCGGGGCCCGATGTAGTGGTGATAAAACTCGATGGCGGGGCGATGGTCGATTTCGTAAATGATGTTATGTTCAACTTGGGTCACAATGCCAGGTTTGCCAATGGGTTGCCAACCACTGGCGACACCGTGAGAAAACAGCAGCGGCCCGGAAAACAGCAACACGGGCAAAGCATCGCTGCACACTTCGGTTTTAAAAAATTGATAGGTTTGCTGAAATTGCCAGCCATCGGCGGTCAAACCCCCAAAAATGGGTACTTTATTGTCTAGGGCAGTTTTGAGGCTGTCAAGGACGATAACGGCACTGGTGGTTAAACTTTCAGGCAGGGTGATACACAGGGCAATATCGTCGGTGTGAGTTTGGGCGATCGCGCTTGCGGCGGCAGCTTGGGGGTCTTGAGAGAGGTTGTAGCCAATGCCGGCCCGAATTTGAATGCGATCGCTACAAAACAGCATTAACACCAGGGAGTCTTGTTCAAAGCCCAAAACCGAGGAAATTTCTCCATCGGTCGTGCCACCAATTAACTCTAAATCGGGGAAAACCTGATTGACTTCTTGGAGAATAATCTCGCGGTCAAACTCAATCCCGGCTAATAGTATTCCGGCTTGAGGCTGGATTCCGGCTAGAGTTTTTTGACATTGCGCGATCGCGTCGGCGATCGCCTCTTCAGAAACCCAATCATTACTGTGACCGATTGCCACTTTAAACATATTTCAGCAAATAGGTAGGTATCTTGTTCAATTTTGGTAGAAACAGACTCCTTGGCTATTGATTACGAAAAATTATCTTAAAATTCAATAATCGTGATTCATAGATAACACCAACCCCGATTGTTCCGAACGCAATTCTATCAGGCGCGATCGCACTTCTGTTGACTTATCCGATCCGAGAAACCCTAACCTAAAGCAGCTTGCGGCCTCAAGAGAACTGGGTCGAGTTATTAATTTAAAATAATTTATTTTTTAATTATATTCGCTTTCTCAAAATTCCGCTTCTCACCCAGGGCGATCGCGACCTTTATCTTTAATCTTGCCCTGCCAGAAATCTTCTCAACCCTCTAAAAATCGCCCACATTCTGATTCAACTTCAAAAAAAGAATGTAGGCGAATATTGTCGCGAATAATACGATTGCTGAAATTAAAGTTAATCCCGCACCGCTTCGAGAATCCGAGCATAATAAAAACTGGTACTCGTCATCCCCTTACGTTCGATATGAAAGCCGCGATCTAGTAAAATCCGAATAATCTCCGTTTCTAAATGTTGATAAGCCCGCGTTGTTTTACTCGGCCCCGGAAAAAACTCGCCCACCTTTTTCAACATCGATAAATAAAGCGTTTTGGGGGCAAAACTCAAAATTAAGCGCGACTGTGCCAACGCTGCTAAATGTTCAATCATTTCTACGGCTTCACTTTGAGGATAATGAATCAACACATCCAAACACACCACCGTATGACAAGGTTGTGTCAACTTTTCGAGGTCTTGCACCGCAAAACTAACTTGATGATTGTTACCTAAAATCTGAGTAGCCCGGTCTTTCGCTTCCCCGACCATTTTCTCGGAAATATCGCTGGCATATACCGTTGCGCCTTGTTGGGCAAGGGGAATGGCTAAACTGCCCACTCCACAACCCGCATCACAAACAGTAATTTGGTTTAAATTGCCATCGGCTTTCAACCAAGAAATAACCGTGTCGATGGTTTGTTGGTGGCCCGTGCGAATATCCAGTTGGACTTTATTCACTTCACCGTTACCATAAATATTCCGCCAACGGTCAAATCCGGTGGCGTTGAAATAGTTTTTAACAATGGTTTTATCGTCGAGGGTGTTCATTTTTTGTTGTTGGTTGTTAGTTATTGGTTGTTAGTTATTGGTTATTGGTTGTTGGGTTTCACTTCGTTCTACAAGGGCCTACTACTACTAATGTCTCAAAAACTGATGACTGATAACTGATAACTGATGACTGAAAAAGGGAACGGGCTAAAAAATAACCCGTCCCCCCTTAAAAAGTCAATCCAATCGGCGTTAGAAATTCATTTCAGCAGCTTGGACGCGCTCGATTTGTTTCTTCTTGAGGACGAGGAAGGTTTGACCCAAGGCAATACCGACAAAGAAGACCATTAACCATTTGACGCGATTGGGGTCTTGTAAGACAATTTCGCTGTCTTCTTGACCAAAACCACCGACGTTGGGGTTGGTGGTCAGGGCTTCACCGGCGGCGACGGTTTGACCTTCGCTGACAATGAGTTCGGGGCCCGGCGGAACGTCTACTACGGCTTCGCTGCCGTCTGCGATGGTGATGGTCACGCTGTAGCCCCCTGCGTCCGCTTCAGCGATGCTGGTGATGGTTCCGGCTTTGGTGGCGGTGAAGACGTTGTTATTGCTGCTTTGTCCGGTGGGATAAACTTGGCCGCGGCCGCGATTACCACCGAGGTAAATGGGGTATTTACCAAAGTGCAGGTTTTTGTCTTCTTTGGGATTGGGGGATAAGACGGGGAAAACGATTTCTTGATATTGGTCGCCGGGTAAGGGGCCAACAATGGTCACGTTTTCCATATCTTCGCGATAAGGCTGGAAGTACACGCCGCCGACCTTTTCTTGCATTTCTGCGGGAATGCGGTCGGGCGGGGCAATTTTGAAGCCTTCGGGCAACATGAGAACAGCCCCGACGTTTAAGCCACCTTTAGACCCGTCACCGAGGACTTGTTGGCTGTCGAGGTCATAAGGAATTTTGACCACGGCTTCAAATACGGTGTCAGGGGCGATGGATAAGGGCAGTTCGATGTCAACAGCTTTTTCAGCCAGGTGGCAGTTGGCGCAGACAATGCGTCCTGTGGCTTCGCGGGGGGTTTCTGGGGCGCTTTCTTGGGCCCAAAACGGATAAGCGGCAGCCGCTTGGGGGACGGCGATGTCGCTGGCGAAGAAAAAGGCAATGGTGGCGATCGCCAAAATAAAACTTTTGAGTAAGGCGGTTTTAGCAGTATGCCAAAACCCAGACAGTGAAGGTGTTCTCATCTTTTAATCGATCGAAATGATTGCGTTTGAATTGAATAATATTAAGTCCACCAGGGTTCGGATTCGGTGCGGAAGTCGGTTTCTTCCCAGTTGGTGAAGGAGACTTTACCATCTTCGTTGACATCGGCATGAACCAAGGCTAAAGACAGAGGGGCAGGACCGCGCACGACTTTTCCTTCAGCGTTGTATTGGGAACCGTGACAAGGGCAGATGAATTTGTTTTCGCTGGCATTCCAGGGCACAACGCAACCCAGGTGGGTGCAAACCGCATTGAGACCGTAGCTGGCGATTTCGTTGTCTTCGGTGACGATAACATAAGTGGGGTCGCCTTTTAAGCCTTGGGCGAGGGCGCGTTCGCCGGGTTTGTGTTCGGCGAGAAATTCGCTGGCAACCACATCGTTACCCAGAGCATCTTTGGCGATAATACCGCCCCCAGCACCGCCACTAGACGGCGGAATAAAATATTTAACCACGGGATACAACGCCCCGGCTGCGGTAGCGGCGGCGGTTCCGAAGGTTAATAAGTTCATGAATTGCCGTCGTCCCATATTGGGGACATCTGAAGATGCAGAACTTTGTGCCATAGTTAAATCGTTGAACGTAAAGTTATGTAAACTATTTCTAGGAAGTTTTTGGGTATCGCGATCGCAAGTCACGCTTTGACTGAGCTTGCCAGTCTTGAGAGCTTTTGTAAAGCGCTTGGAGTTGATAAAGCTTTACAACTTCTGTTTTAAATTATTACAGAAAATCGTCGTTCCTCGCAGGGACAAACCCCAGAAGCGATCGCCCCCCCAAGGCAGTCGGGGGTTGTAAGTGGTAGGACGATTCGCAATTTAAGCTAAACTAACGAGAGATGGGAAAATCATAATTGGTGCTGTTTTTAACCTAGTGCTTTCCCGTTTTCTCTTGGCCTCGGCCAGCACAAGGAATCTAAATTAAGTGGACGCATCCTCACCCAGAATCCTCGATTCTTTAGGACGAGGAGTGTCAAATTTAGGTACGATCACCGCTAGTTATAACGGGCCTATCTCGGAGGTTTTACTCGATGAGCGATCAAAATCCCTATGAATTGCTTGGGGTCACCAAGGATGCTTCTTTTGAGGAAATTCAAGAAGCTCGTAATCGCTTGAGCCAACAAAATCGCGACGATCGCAAGTTGGTCGAAAGTCTAGAAGCGGCTTACGATGCAGTGATTATGGAACGTCTACGAATGCGTCAAGAAGGGAAAATTAAAGTCCCAGAGCGCATTCGCTTTCCAGAGCGAGTCACCCCAGCTCCCCCGAAAACCCCAACTCAAAATGCCAATTCTTCCCCGACTTGGATGCAAGAGTTGATCGATACACCGTCTCGGTCGGATGTGTTAATTCCGGCAGGAACGTTTGTATTATTAGGCTTGCTGACTTTTCTCGATCCCAATCCCCAAAGTACAGTTCCTTCCCTCACCATGGCGTTAGGATTTTGTGCCAATATTTATTTCATCAACCGCAAAGAAAAACGCTTCGGTCGGGCGGTTTTGATGACTTTGATTGGTTTAGTTGTAGGAGTGGGTTTAGGTATTTTACTGGGAGGTTCTTTGAATTCCCCCGGAATAAGCCAAGACCAATTTGCGACTTTGGTGGCGTTTTTGGTGTTTTGGTTGATGAGTAGCTTTTTGCGCTAAAGGGCAAAAATCAAAGGAAAAACTCAGACAAAGCAGATCGCTCGGAGATCAAAGCAACGGCGGCGGCCAAATCGCTAACAATGTAGTCGGGTTCAAATTGTTGCAGGCGATCGCGATCGCGAATCCCCGACAACACCCCGATCGCCTGAATGCGATGGGTTTTTGCTGCAACAATATCCGCTTCAGTATCGCCAATCATCCAAGTTTCCCGTACCGGAGGCAGTTCAGTTAAAGCTCGTTCCATCAAGCGGGTTTTGTCTTCGGTATCGGTATTTTTGGGGTCGTCGTTTTGCAAACAATAGCAGCGATCGCCCCGAAAAAAGCGTTTGAGATGATTTTGTTCGAGGGGAATTTCCAACTCTCGCCAACGCCGCATGGTAATAATACTCAAATCCACATCTTCCCTATCTTTTAAACGTTCGAGCGTTGCCACCGCACTAGGAATAGGACGGTCATAGACAAGGTAACGCAGACTGTGAACATTCTCCCGACGCAACAAGGCAAATTTTCGGGCTTGTTCTGGTGTTAAACCAGAAATCTGGCCGATTTGGCTTTCTCGAATAAATGCTCGCTTCAACTGCCAAAACTCATATTTCGAGAGAACTCTGGTTGCCTGATGCGGCCGTTGGCATTGTTTTAAGCACCACAGATACACCCGATAATACCGTTCGGACACATCCATAATCGGCCCGTCAAAGTCTGTAAAAATCCTGAGCATTAATTCATCCCTATCTCAAATGTCGCTCTTATTACCAATTACCAATTACCAATTACCAATAACCAATAACCAATAACTAAGTATGAGGTTCCCCAAACAACACCAAAGAACAACTCAACTGCTTAATCACCTCAGTAGTAACATCACTTACCGCTAAACCCCCCGCTGTGCGACGACGCATTGACCGCATTACGACCAAATCAAAAGAGCGAGACACCTGAACAATCACATCCGCCACATCCTCGCGCACAATCGTTTTAATATTCGTTTCCACGCTTATGGGTGATTGTTGCAACACCTGATGCAACTGGTCTTCAAAAATTAAAATTTGGTCGGGGGGCGTACCGGGGGCGCAAACGTGCAGTAACGTTACCGCCGCTTTATTCGTATGGGCAAACACTTGAGCAAACTGCATCGTCCGCACAGTCCGGGGGGTAATGTTCTTCATCGGGACGAGAATCTCGTGAATATTAATCGGTTCGTCCAGTAAGCGCATCACCGCCACAGGACAATGAGACGACCAAAACACCTGATCGATGATATTGCCAAATAAACGGGCCCGCAGACTCATTTTTTCACTCCACCCCATGATTATCAAACTCGCGTTTCGTTCCCTCGCAACGCGGCTAATGGCGTGAGCAACATCATCATCAATGCGGATAATCGGGTTAGCCTTTGTGTCAAAAGATTGGCTAAATTCTTTAGCCCGTTCGATGAGGCGTTGACTTTTGGCTAATTCCATATCCAGTTGGGGGTCATCCATGTGAACGTGAGCCGTGGCAATGGATAGGGGAACCAGCTTTCCGCCTTCATGACGAGTCAACAGTGCGCCCATTTCGATTAAATATTGAGTTGTGAAAGGATTATAAATGGGAACAACGACGGTAAAATGTTCCGATTGGGGTCGTGGCGGTGTTAGTAGAAACTCTTCGCTGTAACTGGAGGCAGTTTGCGAGGCCGGGTCAATGCCAGGAATCACGAGATGACTGGCAAAACGAGTGGTTAAAACCGGTCCTAATATGGCAGTAATCAACATCATGACAATGACGGTGTTGAAAACCGCTTCAGAAATTAGGGTTTCCCCTTGGGCATTGATGGCTTGATATCCCGCGAGGGCGGCAGCGAGAGTAGCAGCGACTTGAGGTAGGGACAGGGACCACATGGTTAGGGTTTCATACCAACTGTAGCGATACAGCAGTTTAGCGACGATGGCGGCGCTGAGTTTGCTCAGGATTAAGGCAACAACAATCGAAACGGTTAAACCCAGACCGAAGGGAGTGGTTATTGCTTCCACAAAGGCTTGAATATTGAGGAGTAAGCCCATTCCCACGAAGAAGAAGGGAATAAAGAGGGTACTGCCGACAAATTCGACTTTTTCCTCGACGGGCCCGTGACCCACAACATCATTAACGGCTAAGCCAGCAAGGAAGGCCCCGACGATTCTATCTACGTTGATGAGTTGTGCGCCTAATGCCGCCAGAAAGACGGCAGCGAGGACAAAGAGAAACTGGTTGCTTTCTTCGTCTCCCGTCCGCCGAAAATACTCTTTTCCCGCCCAGTCAAAACCAAACAATACCGCGATCGCGTACAATCCTAAAGCCATTAATTGCATAATTAAACTGGCCGGGGAAAAGTCGCCACCGTGAATCGACACGCAAATGGCCAAAACCAATAAGGCAGCAATATCGGTGAAAATGGTTGCCCCAATCGTAACGGTTACGGCTTCGTTTCGCACTACCCCCAAACGGTTAAGAATGGGGTAGGCCAACAGGGTATGAGAAGCCAGCAGCGACCCGATTAGAAAGGCGGCATTCCAATCAAACCCAAAGCCACGGCCCACCCAAATCCCTGCCAGAAGGGGTAGGGCAAAGGTGGCAATCCCAAAGCCGAGGGAACGGTTTTTCTTTTTACGAAATTCGGCGAGGTCAATTTCTAAACCGGCCACAAACATTAAATAAATTTTGCCAATATCTGTGAGTAACTTGAGGGTGTCAGCTTCGGGGTCTAGCAGTTGTAAGCCACTTGGGCCCAGGGCAACTCCGGCAACGATTAATCCTACTAATCCGGGTAAGCGCAACCGTTCGAAAATTGGTGGAATGAACAGAACAACCAGAATTAGCAAGGTAAAGGAAACAATCGGCGTGTCGGGGAATGCGGTCAATAGTTGTTCCATTGAATAATTAATAATTTATAATTAACAATTTACAATGAATAATTTACAACGATAGAATTAACCAATTACTATAGCATTTTTTAAACCTAACATTCAATCACAATTTTTGATTCTAAAAGAAAGGCGCTGTAATTCCTTTACCTATTCCCTTGAGTCTATTTCCTTTGGAGGAAATATGGATTTATCTCTTATAGTCTTTTGATTTCAAAGGTAAACTTATATCTCCATTTTTCTGGATAACATAATATTGCTCTAATCAAGGCATAGCCTTATTGTTTGGTTTCCAGGTAGACCCTCTAAACGAGGTTATAGAGTTGACAGGAATTAGTAAATACGATATCAGCAAGCTCTATATAACTAATTATTAATCACTCTTTATCACGCATCATTCCTTTAGGTTGGAGTTGCTGCATAAAGTAATCTTCGAGAGAGGGACGTTGACGGGAAAGGCTAATAATTTCGGCATTCATTTCAGGAAGGGTACTGAGAAAGGCAGCCGGATCCCTGTTGAGTTGACCTTGCCAGCGATCGCCCTTCATTTGCAAGTTGATGAGGTGTTGTTGGAGTTGTTCGGGATTGCCCCCCCGACCTAGGGCTTGAAAGGCATCTGCGGGGCCGAGAAGTTCGTCTAGAGACCCGGTGACGAGAAGATTACCTTGGGAAAGAATGGCGACGCGATCGCAAATTTCCTCAACATCTGACAAAATGTGAGAGTTAAAAAAGATGGTTTTGCCTTGTTCTTTTAGGGATAAAATAATTTGGCGAATGCGATAGCGACCAATCGGGTCTAAGCCGGACATGGGTTCGTCGAGAAAGACAATTTCGGGGTTATTAATTAAGGCTTGGGCGACACCAATGCGTTGCAGCATTCCTTTAGAGTATTGCCGCAATTGCTTTTGTTGGGCAGTCTTTCGATCGAGTCCGACTAAATCGAGTAGTCCTTTAATGCGTTCGGTTTGGGTTGCGCGGGGAATTTTAAATAAACTGGCCGCAAGTTGTAAAAATTCCCACCCGGTTAAATAATCATAAAAGTAAGCATTTTCGGGGAGGTAACCAATATACTGTTTTGTGGCGCGATCGCCCACAGGTTTTCCTGATAATATAGCCCGACCGCTCGTTTTTTTGATAATACCCAGTAAAATTTTAATAATTGTCGTTTTCCCTGCACCATTCGGTCCGAGTAAGCCAAAGGTTTCCCCTTCATAAACCGATAAAGTACAGCTTTTAAGAGATTGTATTTTTTGCTGCATCCAAAATCCGGTTCGATAAGTTTTAGATAGTTCCCAAGTTTGAATAATGGGTTGAGTTTCTGAAATACGAAGAGCTTCAGATGCAGAAATGGCAGAATTCATAAGTTCCTTAAGGAATTAGCAAACAACAATTAAGGGTATTAAAAAAATCGGGGTCATTGATTTTAGATTCTTCAAAGCTAAATGCCTATGATTACCAATCAAGGTACTTTTTGATGTAAAACATATTTTAAAACTAAGCGCAAACATCGCAGGGGATAATACAGAATAAATAATCCTTTAGGGAGACCCATAAAGGCTAAATCTCGCTCATTAATTGCAAAAACGAGTTTCAATCCATAATGAAGTTTTTGCCAGAAATTGGCTTGTAATTTTAAGGCAAAATGAGCCAGTTGTACGCGGTTTAAATAAGCAGGTGTTTCTCCTAAAATCCGAGCGCACACCTGTTGACCCATTGGCGCGATCGCGGGGTCTTGTTTTAGTTTATTCCAAGCGCTAGGGGGGAGGGGAGACTGAAACAAACGATGGGCTAAAAATAAACCTAAAACCACCATCCGCGTACAGTGATAATTGTCAGTTTGTTGCCAGATTTGCGGCCAATTTAAATCGGGGTAATTCTGGAGAAATTCTGCGACATCACAGATGCGCTGTAAGGAAGACCAACCATCTTTAGTACCATTAATACATAAAACAATCAATAAATCATCAGCTTTTAAAACTGGGATTTTTGTCCCGGCGATCGCGCTAATTTCAGACCGAGCCAAAGCATGTTCTAAATGGAACAAAAAATTAAAACAAGGCGGCGCAAATTGCCAATGGAGATCGACACTAATATGTAATTTTTCGTGAATAAACTCGCATTCATAATTAGTAATTAAACGCCGGGCTTCTTGACGAGCATCCAGTTGATAGCGGCATTGATATCCCTGAGTCATTAACAAGGCTTTGACCCGCTGAAAATCCTGGGGCAGAATTAATAAGTCTAAATCGTAAAATTGGCGGAGGGCAATATTTTGATAAACCTTTGTTGCTAAAATAGGCCCCTTAAACGGCATAATTTTAATTTCATGGTCGTGACATAAACGAATGAGTTTGAGCAATTGCGAAGTTAACAACAGATTGCGCTGCACATTATATCTAAAATAATCTGATAATTGCTTTAAAAAATGCGATGGTAATCGAGGGGATTTTAGTCGGTTTAACTGCCAATATAATAAAGGACTAACCCCATGCCATTGTGCCAACGACATCACCTGATTCCAGTCAATGTCTTGCTCAATCAGTTGGTAAATCCGCCGAGTCTGTTCGGGGGAAATTGTAGTCCGAGAACAGCATAATAAAAGATCGAATTCGGGACGCATTTAAACCATTTAAAAAGCTGAACAAATACAACCCAAGCTTGAAACTAGGTACGATAAGATCGAGCTTGAGTTTCAAATAAACGAGCATAAGTTCCCTGATGCTGAATCAGTTGGCTGTGCGTACCACTTTCGGTTATTGTGCCATTTTCTACCACAAAAATGCGGTCAGCCAACTTGACAGTCGATAAACGATGGCCAATAAGAATCGTAGTGCAATCTTGGCGCAGTTGGCGAAAATGCTGGATAATGTCGGCTTCGGCTTGGGGGTCGAGGGCGCTGGTGGGTTCGTCTAAGATGAGAATAGACCCAGAGCGCAAAAAACAACGAGCGATCGCGATTTTTTGCCATTCTCCGATGCTCAATTCTTCCCCTTGGGCAAATTGATGGCTGAGTAGGGTATCATACCCTAAAGGCAGTTTCGCGATCGCGCCGGTTAAACCCACCGATTGGGCCGCGGCTTCGATTTGGGAATCTGTTGCGGTTTCTAAATCTCCTAGGGCGATATTTTCACGAAGGGTTAAGTCGTAGCGGGCATAATCTTGGAAAACTACGGCAATTTGCCTGCGAACCGCCGCGATCGCAAACTCCCGTAAATCTATCCCATCCCAGGTAATGCGTCCCTGTGTGGGGTCATACAAGCGGCACAGCAGCTTTACTAAAGTTGTCTTGCCTGCGCCATTTTCTCCCACCAACGCCACCGTTTCTCCGGCTTGAATCGTCAAACTCACATCCCGCAACGCCCAACGCTGACTATGACGATAACGGAAACTCACCTTTTCAAAACAAATACCTTGCTGTAACGGTTTGGGTAAAGGTTTCGGGGAAATCGGGTCAATTGCGGTGGGTTGCAGTTGTAAAAAAGCGCTGAAATTCAGCAAAAATAAGCTATGTTCGTATAAACTAGCAACTCCTCGGGCCGTATCTCGTAAAATCACCTGACCGCGCTGAAATGCTTGATAATACATCACCAGCGAGCCTAATGTCAGCATACCCCCCAAAGTTTGATACGCGATCGCGGCCAAAGCGCTAAAAACGATTCCCGTTGCTAAAATTTGTGTGAATACCTCAACGAAGGTGCGACGTTGGGCCAACTTAAACTTTTGCTGGCGTAAGTCCTGCCGCAGTTGGCAAAAACGAGTTTGAAAATACGCCCCCAAATCCAACAAACGCACTTCTTTGGCGTGAGATGCTGCGGTTAAAACCCGGCTGAAATAATCCCCTCGTCGCTCCTGACCCGTCCAAACTTGCCATTGACGATAAAATTGCCCGGCATAGCGCAACCGCGCCCCTAGCAAGGGAATAACGGCGACTAAGAGAACCAGGGTTACCCACCAATGTAGAGAAAACAGTAAAATCGCGATCGCCCCCAAAGAAATCGAGCCTTGTAACACCTGCAACAACCGACTCAACAACAAAGCCGGACGATAAGGGGCCTCCGACTGGGCTTGATGAAACTTGTCGTAATAATCAGAATTTTCGTAGTATTCTAAATCAATTTCAACGGATTTAGCGTGGAGTAACTCTCGCACCCGATCCACCACCGCTTCTTGTAATCTTTCTTGATTTAACGCCACCAAGCTACTACAAACATCATTCCCCATGGCCGCGAAAGCTGCCACCACCACCAAACCCAAAATCCGCGGCCACATCTGTATCGGATTGGCTAGAGTCATCCCCGACGCGATCGCATCGATTAACAACTTCGTGAGATACAGTAAAACCAGGGGCAAGCCACTGAGGGCGATCGCGCCAATAATCCCCATCACCATTCCCCCAGGACTACTGCGCCAACATAACGAAAGAGCCGCCGCGATCGCGGTTAAACGGCGAATTTTCATAAAATCGAAGGATTATTAAACCAAAGTATAGTTTGAATTTTACTCATGTGGATTAAGAACCCCGGTTTCTGATGGGCTGACTCGATTAATTAAAGTTTAGCCCTAGAAACCGGGGTTCTAGAATAGCGGTGTTTTTGCGGCTTTCAAATCACTTCGACACATCGGCGGTTAACACTTCATGGCCGTCTACCGTCACCAACACATCATCTTCGATGCGAATACCAATCCCACGCCATTCTGGAGGTACTGCGGGCTGATCTTCGGCAGCTTCGATGTGGGGGCCGATATAAATTCCCGGTTCGACGGTGACAACGTGGCCCGGTTGGAAAGGCCGCCAAGTTTCCTCATTATGCTTATATGTTCCCGCATCGTGAACATCTAAGCCCAACCAATGACCCGTCCGGTGCATATAAAAAGGTTTATATTTTTCTTCTTTGATAATTTCTTCTAAATCCCCTTGGAGTAAGCCTAAATCCAACAAACCTTGGACAATGACACATACAGCAATGTCGTGAAATTCATTGTAGGGTTTGCCCGGTTGGACTTCTGCGATCGCTTTGAGTTGCGCTTCTAAGACGATTTCATACAAGGCTTGCTGCTGCTTGTTGAATTTACCATTGACCGGGAAAGTGCGGGTAATATCGCCGTTATAGTAGCCGTAGGAGCAACCGGCATCGATGAGGAGGAGGTCGCCGTCTTGAATTTGGCGGTTGTTTTCGATGTAGTGGAGGATGCAAGCATTTTCCCCAGAAGCCACAATGGAGGGGTAAGCGGGGCCGAGTCCTCCTGCGGCCCGAAAGACCCGTTCGATTTCGGCTTGCACTTCGTATTCGTAGCGTCCGGGTTGGGCAAATGCGCGGGCTTGGTTATGGGCTTCGGCAGAAATGGCAGTGGCTTTACGCAGCAATTCGATTTCGGCGGCGGTTTTGACCAAGCGCAACGGATGTAAGATTGGGTTGGTATCTTCCAGGGCAACCGGGCCAACACCGCGTTTTTGATACAGGGCAATGAAGCGTTGCCAATGTTTGAGGATGGTTTGGTTAAAGGCAGTGTCGTTGCCGAGATGGTAATAGATGCGATCGCTATCTTTGAGATATTCTGGCAGCTTTTCGTCGAGTTCGTGAATGGGATAAACTTCATCAGCCCCATATTGTTCTTTGGCCGCTTCTACGCCAACGCGATAGCCCGTCCAGGTTTCTTGTTGGGGGTCTTTGGACTGCACGAATAAAACGAAACGGTGTTCTTCGTGATGAGGGGCAAGGACAGCAACCGCTTCGGGTTCGTTAAAGCCGGTGAGGTAATAAAAATCGCTATTTTGGCGAAAAGGATACTCGACATCGTGATGGGCGATCGCGTGGGAAGCACTCCGAAAAATAGCGGTTCCATGACCAATTTTAGCCATTACCTGCTCGCGGCGATCGCGATATTCGCGCTGCAAAATCGTCATAATGAATGATTGATGGTTTGTGAGGCTTGGGGTGGTTAAGACATTTTTTAGATTATATCGAGCTTCCCGGCGCTGGTGTTGCCGTTTTCTTTCATTTTAAAAAGACGACCCCTCTTTACCGTAAGCTTGCCAAGCCAAATCCACCAAGCCTTGTAAAATCGCCACAGCCACCACCGCACTCCCTTTGCGGCCATTAATGCGAATATGAGACATCATGGAATCTTGCAAGCGCTCCTTGGCTACATCCGCCCCCACAAACCCCGACGGCGTACCAATCACCAGCGCCGGACGAATTTCCTCAGCTTCAATTAATTCCACCAACGCCGTCAATGACGTTTGAGACTGACCCACAATAAAGATTGCTTCGGGATAGCGACGAGCCAGGGTTTGGATTCCCCAAGCCGCTTGGGTTTTTTCCTTTTGCGGACGGGTCAATGCTTCCGTCGCACAATACACCGGATTGGCGAAGGTTTTTTGAATCCGAGTCGCAATACCCACCTGTACCATCGGCACATCTACCACAATGGTACTGCGAGCCGCTAAAGCTGCTGCCCCGGCTTGTAACGCACGCTCTGAAAACGCGATCGAATGCCGATATTCAAAATCCGCCGTTTCATAAATCACGCGACGCACAATTTCGTATTCTGCGGGGGAAAAACTATGTGCGCCGATTTCGCGATCGATGATTGCTAAACTTTGCGCGTCCGTTGAGTGCCACTCCATTTTTGTTTATCCAGGGAAATCTGTCGAAAAGAAAAATTGCAATTAAATATGCAAAGAATGTCAGTTGGTTCTAGTTAAGCTTAGTCTAACAGGCAACTGGCATTCAGCCTTTATCGAATGAGTTGCGTTCTACGGCGATGCACCCAGAAATGGCTGTTCCTTGGCAATGGAAAATCCCCGTTCGCCATGAGAACGAGGATTTCTGATTGATTATAGGGGATTGTTCCCTCGACTGAGGCCGGATTTTAGGTTTCTGACGGCTCGGAAGAAGCCATTTGATTAACCACTGGGGACAGATAAGCCACTAATACCCCTAAGACAAAGCCAATAATGTTGCGGAACAAAGGCAACCATTCGGAAGTGCGGGTGACTACCGGGCCAATACCAAAGGCAATAAAGAGGATGCCCCACAATGGCGAGAAGATCAATGCCCATTGCCAAGCGAATAATTGACCTTTTTTACGGGGAATTGCGGCTAAACCACAAACAACACCCCCGACGACTGAGGTAATCAGGGTGAGTATCCATTGTTCTTGGGGTAAGCCGGGAACGACTTGACAACCGCCTTGGGTTAAGCAACCCGCAACGGTATCGAGTGCGCCGGTAATGGCGTTATTTTCGCCGTTTTCCCGCACATAGTACATATTGCCAAAGCGGGTTTGCAGTTCGATCCAAAAGGTACGCGGTAGCAATTCGTAGACATCATCACCAATGCTGAACGCCAGTAAATTACCGCCTCGCAAATCCGCGACCATTAAAATACTTTTTTCGTCTAATCCCCAAAAATCGATCACAGCCCGGCCTGGGGTACGGTCGTATTGGGTTAAGACTCGCATTTTCCAGCCCGTTTCGGCTTCAAAATCCTTAATTTTATTTAATAATGTTTCTTCTTGTAAGCTGGGCAAAATATCGGCTAAATCTACAATGGGGGTTTCGACTTCGGGTAAAAGGGATGGGTCATTGAAGGCGAAAGCAGCAGAGGGTGCTGCAAATACCCCTACTAGGGTGACGACGATGGCCGCGAAGATACTGAGAATGCGTTGTTTCATCGGGTTATCAAAGTGATGCTTCAAGGGGATTATTTTAAGGTTACTATAACTTTCTTTACACTTATTCATTTTATTTTAAGGTTAGTAACACAAGGTTGACAAACTTTTTTGAAAAAGTTAGTCCTGGCTGAATACTGAAACAATAGGGGTTAACTTGGAGTGGGTCATTTGTCTGTGGCGATCGCGATCGCGATAATTGTGTCCTCAACCCTTTATGCTTAAGCTGAAGCCCTTATGATTCTGTTTGTCAGAAATTTTCTACTCCATGTCTAAACGAGCCTCTTTTGATTCTGCTAATCTCACCGACCGCGCCGAGCAAATTCTCAGTGCGGCCTCGAATCGCTATCGCATTACCGTCCAAGTGGCTAACCGCTCAAAACGGTTGCGTCGCGACAGCTTTGATGATTTTGATAGCTTTGACGATCCCATGATGAAACCCGTGATTCGGGCGATTGTCGAAATCTCCGATGAGTTGACCGAACCCGGAATTTTGAAAGAAAGTTCGTGAAATTTTAAGGTAAACTTGACCTTTCACAAGACTTTCTACCTCATCTTTAGAAAAGATAGGATAAAAGAAAGCATTAAACTTCCTTACTCGACCTAAGACCAAAAGAGCTTACCCAAGGGCGATCGCCATTTTTGTTTAGAATGCTCATTACACTCTTTTGTTTTTCCTTTCGCTTGATTTCCGTTATCTAGTTTTCCCCTGAGTAGAACTATGGCTATGCCATCCGCCAAAATTCTCGTCGTTGATGACGACCCGGCAATTCGCAACTTAATTTATCGCTTTCTCAGCCAAAAAAACTACCAAGTCGAAGCGGCTGACAATGGTCGAATGGCGTTAGAAATCTTTAGTAAGTTTAATCCGGACTTGGTAATCTTAGATGTCAACTTACCTGATGCCTTGGGTTACAATCTGTGCGAAGAAATGCAGCTCAGTACTGATGTGTTTGTCTTAATGCTGACCAGCCGTACCGACACAGAAGATAAAGCCACAGGCTTTCAGAAAGGGGCTGATGACTATTTAACCAAACCCTTTGATTTACGAGAATTAGAATTTCGGGTGGGTGCCATCTTAAAACGCCAGCGCAGTGTAGCTCCCAGTGTCAGCCAACAACCCCTCGTCTTCGGCCATCTCAGTATTGACCCGGAACGACGCGAAGTCAAAGTCGATGGCGATTTAGTGCCGTTTACAGCCCTAGAGTTCGATCTGCTTAATTTCTTAGCTCATCATCCCGGCCAAGCTTTAAGCCGTTCGACCTTAATCAGTGAGGTTTGGGATTATTCAGAAGTAGTGGGCGATCAACGGGTTGTGGATGTCCATATTGGGCAAATTCGCAAGAAAATCGAACAAAATGCCGCTCAACCTTCTTTGATTAAAACCGTTCGAGGATTTGGCTATCGTTTTGAAGCCCCTCCGACCGCAGAAAAAGAATCTTAATGGAGACCCGAATTACTGCGACCGGAACAGATTGAATTGACAACTCCTCTGCCTGAAGGCAAGAGGATTCTCGTTTCATCGGCAGAGTAAGCGCTGATACCGAAGTATAACCCCGTTTCGGGGCTTATAAAGTCCGCCCGCTGGTGGCGGACACCGCCCCTTCTCTTTACCCTCTACGAGCATTGTTTCCGTATGTCCTACGGTACTTAGTTGAAACTTTAACACAAAGCCGTCCTAGAAGGCTTGCCCTGAGCTGGTCGAAGGGGACGGGGCGAATAACCCAAAATTTTCGGTAAAATGACTAAAGCACAATAAATTCTGTCCTTCAAGAAGCTAAATTCTGGTTTTGGGGACTGAGGCTAGAACCTTGTGCTGATTGCAGTTTTTTTGAGAGTTGCCCCGCGATCGCCTATGATTTTTTCCAGAAGAACCAGTGGTGTTTTATTACACCCCACCTCTTTACCCGGTCGCTACGGCATTGGCGACTTGGGAGAGCAGGCTTATCGTTTTGTGGATTTTTTGGCCGAGAGCTTACAACAAATCTGGCAAGTTTTACCCCTCGGGCCTACCGGATACGGCAATTCCCCTTATTTGAGTTATTCAGCTTTTGCCGGAAATCCTTTGCTGATTAACTTAGAATGGCTGGTGGCCGAAGGCTTAATCGCACAAGATGAACTCGATGCCCTGCCGCCGTTTGAGCGCGATCGCGTCAATTACGATCTCGTCATCGAAACCAAACTTCCCCTCCTCAAAAAAGCCAGTCAACGCTTTTCGACCCAAGCCAGCCCGGAACGAAAACAAGAGTTTGAAACCTTTTGTCAAACCCACGCTTACTGGCTCGATGACTACAGCTTGTTTATGGCCATCAAAGCCGCCCACAACGGCGCAAGTTGGTACGAATGGGACGAGGCGATCGCCAAACGGGAACCCGTTGCCCTCAAAGAATGGCGATCGCGTTTAACTGAAGACATCTTTTACTACAAATACGTTCAGTCGGAATTTTTCCGGCAGTGGTCTACCCTGCGCTCCTACGCCAACAACAAAGGCATTCAAATTTTTGGAGACTTACCTATTTATGTGGCCCACGATAGCGCCGATGTTTGGGCCCATCGCGACATTTTCGTATTGAATGTCAAAAACAACAAACCCGCTACCATGGCGGGCGTTCCCCCCGATTACTTTAGCGCCACCGGACAATTGTGGGGCAATCCGGTTTACAACTGGAAGCAATTGGAAAAAAACAAGTTTAAGTGGTGGATTCAACGCATTGAAGGAATGCTCGATTATGTCGATATTATTCGCATCGACCATTTTCGCGGTTTAGCAGCCTTTTGGGGGGTTCCGGGTCATGCTCAAGTCGCTACGAAGGGCCAATGGGTTAAAGCCAAAGGGGATGAATTTTTTGAGTTACTCACCGAACAATTGGGGCGCTTACCGATTGTGGCCGAAGATTTAGGAGTCATTACCCCCGATGTGGAAGCACTGCGGGATAAATACGGCTTACCGGGGATGAAAGTGCTACATTTTGCCTTTGATAGCGATCGCAGTAATCCTTTTCTGCCCTATAACTACACCGATCGCAATTGCTTTGTGTACACTGGAACCCACGACAACAGCACCACGGTGGGTTGGTACAGTGCGCGATCGCCAGAAGACAAGCAACGGGTCTTAGATTACCTGGGCTGTATCGGCGAGGAAGGCATCAATTGGCGCATGATTCGGTTAGCCCTAGGGTCGGTCGCCAATCACGCCATTATTCCCCTACAAGACCTTTTAGGGTTAGGAGACGAAGCCAAAATGAACACCCCCGGCACTTCTGCGGGAAATTGGACTTGGCGCTATGTCCCCGAACAACTCAATTCGGACTTACGACATCATCTTGCCCATTTGACCTATGTCTACGGTCGCTCTCCTTACCGATCCTAGGAACGAGGGGAAGGGTTCGGGGCTTGATAAGTGACGGTTTCCACTTGACCCCGTTCTCCTAGGGGAGTGGGTTGCTCGTTGTTTACGGTAATAACCACACCGCCTGCATTCCCCGCCCGCACGCGGATTTCTTGGTCGGCTTCCCAAGTGCGCTTTTCCCCTTCTTTGAGAATGCCCTCAAATTTGGGCTGACCGTCCGCTACCACTTCAAGCCAGCTATCTTCTTGTAACGTCACATCCACCACCACAGAATCGTTTGGCGGCGGATTGCTGGCGGAGATGGTATTGTTAGCAGAATTAGCATCCACTTTAGGGGAAGTTCCGAGATTAGGAGAGGCAGGGGTTTCTGTGGCTACGGTGGGATTGTCTTCCCCGTTCTCGGCTTGCCAACTCGGACGCTGTAACCCATAGGAAATGCCGCTAATTGCCCCAATCAAGACCAAGACATAAACAAAATATAAATGCACTGCCCTGGGTCGTCTCGGCCGTAGCGGTTGCCAAGACGGGGTAATCCCTTTGAGAATGTCTGATTGCGGAATTTTTTGGGCTAATTCGCGACCATTCAACCCCAACGCATTCCCGTATTTTTGGATTAATCCTTGTAGATAGACGGTTTCAGGCAGGGTGGAGAGTTCGAGGGCTTCGAGGGCTTTGAGCAAGCGCAGGGAGATACGGGTTTCGGTGGCGATTTGATGTAGCGATCGCCCTTGTTCTTCGCGCACTTGACGCAAATATTCGCTAATTTCACGAATTTTTTCAATTTGATCCGGTCGAAAAGATAAGTTTTGAGGGTAGTTTGTCATGGTAGTTTCTCCTGTACGCTCTGTAGACCATTGCCTGAAATAGCGAGATCGCTAGCTTTGCGAATCGCTCGGAGTTCTCTGGCACTCAGAGAACGACACTGACCTGCGGCTAACCGGGGTCGATCGGCTCCTTGGAGTTGAATCGGCCCGATCGCGACTCGATGTAAGTTTAAAACTGGGTGACCCAGTTGTTCTGCCACACGACGAATTTGCCGATTTCGACCTTCTCGCAGTTCAATGGCGAGGAGGGTTCGATCGGCCCGCTCTGTCAACACTTTGATGACGGCGGGTAAAGTGGGTTGGTCATCGAGAATCACACCCTGTCGCCAAGCTTGTAAGGTAGAAACTAATGGATGCCCGGCCACCCAAACATGATACCGTTTGGCCAGGTGAGAACGGGGGTGGGCGATCGCTTGGGTCAACTCCCCATCGTTCGTTAATAACAATGCCCCTGTCGAATCAATGTCTAACCGTCCAATGGGATGAATTCCCTGACCTTGTTGCCACGATGGGGGCAGTAAGTCCATCACGGTTTTACGACCTTGGGGATCGTGACAAGTGGAAACGACTCCTTTGGGTTTGTGAAGGAGTAAATACAAACGATCGGGGCGATCGTGCGATCGCAAACGTTGGCCATCTACTTCTAAGCGATCCCGGTTGGGGTCGGCTTTTTGTCCGATTTGCACAATTTCACCATTCAACCGCACGCGACCTTCTAAAATCATCGTTTCTGCTTGGCGACGCGAGGCAATGCCCCATTGCGCTATGATTTTTTGAACCCTCTCCTTCATAATTTACTTTAGTGGTCGGCGTTGCCAGAATGTTGAAATAAAAACTAACTCGTCTGTAACTAACGATAAACTATGTACAAATATTACAAGATGACTGTACCAGTCTACTGAATGAATTTGTGATTTTCGTTATCTTAAGCTGGCATTAAGCCTATTTTGAGTCAACATGACAGTTCGATCTTCCCGTCAAATTATTAGTCAAGTTTTATCTCCTGCTGTTCGCTTGTGGTTGCGATCGCAAGTAGAATCCGTTGACGAGCTAGACTTTAAAATTATCGGTAAAAATCGTCAAATTCTCACCGGATTTATCCCTTATGTTTCCCTAGAGGCAGCTAAAGCGGTGTATCAAGGTCTACACTTCACCCAAATTCAACTCCAAGCCCAAAATATTCGGGTTAACTTGGGTCAAGTCATCAAAGGCCAGGCTTTACGCTTGCTAGAACCCATACCGGTTAATGGGGAATTGTCTTTGTCTCAAGCCGATCTTCAAGCTTCACTTTTGTCTCCTTTACTATCTACGGCAATTAAAGATTTGTTGTCTACTTTGATGGCAGCCAGTGACATCGCTGCAACCCTGCCTTCGATCCAAGATTGGCCATTACATTGGCAAAAAGCTTTAATTACCCCCAATTCTCTAAAACTCACAGGAATTGTAACAAATGTCGATAAGAATATAATCCCAATTACCCTAGAGACTCAACTCGACCTTGCCAACCCCCAGTGTTTGCGCTTATCCCAAACTGAAATTACTGCACCTTCTCTTCTGCGGCCAGTTCATCTCGATATTTTTGAAATTGACCTCGGCCCAGAAGTCAATCTCGAAGCCCTGTATCTCAATCCCGATCGCATTGTTGTTCAAGGGGACGTGCGGGTTATGCCTTAATCAGTTATCAGTAATCAGTTATCAGTCATCAGTTTTGGGCAATCGGCTAACAAACAACCAGCAACCAATAACAAACAACCAACAACCAATAACCAATAACCAACAACCAATAACAATGACAAACGACCAAAAACTCACCTCCGAACAATACCAACAGAAAATGCAGAAGCGCAAAGAAGTTCAAGAAAAGCGCTTACAAGAAAAATCTTTGGAAAAAGGACTGATTATCGTTCATACCGGAAATGGTAAAGGCAAAACCACAGCCGCGTTAGGGATGGTAGCGCGATCGCTCGGTCATGGCTATCGGGTCGCGATTATTCAGTTTATCAAAGGCGCGTGGGAACCGGCCGAAAAAGCCTTTTTTAGTCGTTGGGAAGATCGCCTGGTCTTTGAAGCGATGGGGGAAGGATTTACCTGGGAAACTCAAGATCGAGCGCGCGATATCCTCAAAGCTGAAGCCGCTTGGCAAACCGCGCTAGATTATATCCGCAACCCCGATTATCACTTGGTTTTGCTCGATGAAATTAACATCGCCCTTAAATTGGGCTATCTCGATGTCAATACCATTCTTGCGGGACTCAAAGAAAAACCAGACCAGGATCATGTTATTTTAACCGGACGAGGTGCGCCTGCCGAACTAATTGATTATGCCGACTTGGTAACGGAAATGACTTTGGTGAAACATCCTTTTCAAAGTCAAGGAGTGAAAGCCCAAGCAGGGATTGAATATTAAAGATTAAAGCTCGTTTTTACAAAATTCTAGGATGCGGCGGTCGTTGTTGCTGATGGTTTCTAACCTATGATAACCTTTGAGTTCTGCCATGAGGGGAGCGCGATCGCGTCCGGCAATATCTCCCTGCATATTCACAGCAATTTCATAAGGATAAACGGCATTATCAAAGGGGTCAACAATTGCCAAATTCATCGACTGATTATCAATATCTGCGGTAAAACAATTAAATTCAGAAGCAGGATAGTAAATCGCACCTTTCGCTTCGCCATTTTCCACTTCAAACAATAAATATTCACTGCCAATTACTTCTGGTTGGGGGGCTTGACCGTAGAGATACACCCCATCTGCCACAGAAGATTCCGAAGCAGCAGTGGGCATTCCCGTTGTAGCAATTAGGCTCAAACTGGTAACGACTGCTAAATTAAATTTAGCCCAAAATGAAGTAAAAACTTGTGATAACATCTCAACCTCCCCTCTGATTTTTTAATATGTATAACTAAAACTTAGCTAAAATTTTATACCCTCACATCACCCAATAGAATCAACTTTTAAGTTGAGGGACTTGTGCTTTTTTCTGCCGATAATTTCAAATTAGAAGAAGACGCGATCGCTGTCTCAAACTAACGTGACAGTTTTAAGAGCGAACATATAAGACCCTTCACGCTCCCAGACCATGATTTCGTAAAATTCCGAGCAGATTTCGCAACACCTAACTTTCCTGACCTAAGAATCTACCCCAAGCTAGACTAGCAACGCCCTACTTTAGTAGTACCTTGAGGGTATGCCGAACGACTCAGGAGACCCCAAGCGCTATGATCGAACCCCTAGGTACAGAACGCAATTCCGTAGTGACTTCCCTCGGAACCATGGTGTACTACACGCCGACAAAAGACCCCTGGCCCGAAGTAACCGAAAATGACTCTCGACCTAGCCTTGTTTTCTTACACGGCTTTGGCGGTGGTTCTTCGGCTTATGAATGGTCAAAAGTTTATCCTGCCTTTATTCCTGACTATCGGGTGATTGCCCCCGATTTAATCGGATGGGGACGTTCTGACCATCCCGAACGCAACTATAAACCCCAAGACTATATCCAAACCATTATTGAATTTCTAGAGCAAAGGGCGGATAAACCGACGGCGGTGGTTGCATCTTCTCTCACTGCCGCTTTGGTGATTCGGGCTGCCATCGAACGTCCCGATTTATTCAAATGCCTCATCCTCACCACTCCGGCAGGATTATCCGACTTTGGCGAAGATTACAGTCGCAGCTTTTTTGCCCAGTTGGTAACTACGCCGATTTTAGACCGCTTTATTTATAGTGCTGGCGTAGCGACTGAAGGCGGCATTCGTAACTTCTTAGAAAATCGCCAGTTTGCTCGCCCCGAACGAGTTTACTCTGAAATTGTCCAAGCTTATTTACAATCGGCTCAACAAAATAATGCCGAATATAGTGCGTTGTCTTTTGTGCGGGGGGATTTATGTTTTGATTTGTCGCTGTATGTCACCCAACTGACGATTCCGACAGCAATGATTTGGGGGAAAAAATCTCAGTTTACGGGGCCTGAAATTGGGCGGCGTTTGGCAGCGTTGAATCCCGACGTGATTCAATATTTTATGGAACTGGAGAACGTGGGCTTAACGCCGCAACTCGAAGTGCCTGAAGTGACGATTGCTTTGGTGCGGCAGTATCTTCAAAAGTTGCAAGCGTCTGAGTTGTTGCCAGCGACTTAGATTTAGGTTTGAAGGGATGACGGGGAAGGAAAACCTGAAAACTTTAACCCCTAATATTAAGATTGGGCGAGGTTCTCTCGCCCTTAAAACAATCCTGCATGATTTCTTTGAACATGAGATTTTTAGCTGGTTTTTTGTTAAATAACTTTAGTGTAAGGGAGCGCTTTCGAGCCAATCGAAAATGCGATCGAGTTGGTCTAAAGTGACTAAACCGTATTGCCATAAAATCATCGGCAAGGGGCCGGGATTTTTTTCAGAATAGCGTTGAGCAATGGCAATCGAATCATGGGAAAGGGCTAATTCTTCTTTGAGAAAGCGCATAAAGCGCGAATATGTAACAGGTTTCATTTTTTATGACCTCAATTTTTAAATAGAGATTTCAGTTTTAAATAAAAATCGCTAAAGCGATAAAAAGCAGTCAAGAATACTCTGAAAATAAAGGTATTACTTCACTTTCAAGTATTTCTTATTTTTAAATTATTTGCGGCGATCGCCTGTGTTTTAAATCACAAAAAATTGAGATTTCGATTGCAAGACTTGATGGCAATCATCATCCTTTTTTTTAGGGTTGCTGCGATCGCAATAGCCAACACATCCCCTGCCCAAGCGTTACGCTCTCCTTTGAAGACTGAATGCTAGGAATCTTAATCTGTGTTGACCTTTGATCGTTGTTAACGGGCTGAAGTTAATCTCGCTTTACTCACACCACGCGCAATGATTAGCCCTACTTCCAAGCGGAATTTTTGCCTAAAACAACCTAGGAAATTTACCGACTTCAACGGTGGTTGCATTTTATCGTATCCTGTGGCTATAAACTTAACAATCTATCCGACGGAAGATTAACGATCGCGCTCAACGGTAATTAAGTTTTACAAATTGTAACATTAACCGGATTCTACGGATCGTTAGTGAGTGTAATTTTCTCTCCTCCTCAATCATCTTCTGTGAGAAGCCTATCTTACCGCTTCTCGGTCAAGTTTGAGTAAAAAATTAAGGATTTTTGAAAACTAAGATTCTGCGTCTTCCAAAAAGTTGATTTCCACGCGATCGCCCACCGCAATCCCCAACTCTTGAGCGCGTCCTCCCCGTAGCTCAATCACGCGATCGACCAAGGTATCCGGGCCATAAGTCGGACAAGGCATTTCAGCACAAACCGGCACTTCCGTCAGCACCGAAACCACTTCTCCTTCATACAAAAACACCATATCCAAGGGTATCTTAACGTTAAACATCCAAAAATTAACTTCGCGAGCCGGATCGAAAGAAAACAACATTCCTCGATTATCCGGTAAGCTGTCGCGATCGCGAAACATCAACCCTAACGCTTGTTGTTGAGGAGTTTGCGTCACTTCTAATTCAATGGTTTCATTCCCTAAAATCGTTGTTGCACTCACGGGTAAAAGTTGAGGTAGTTCTCGATCGATTTGGGCTTCTAAAGAAGTGGGTTGCGTTTCCGTTTCCGGCATTTGCGAATCCGTCACTGCTGGAGTCGAACAACCCAACACGATCGTACTCACCAGCAACAGTAAAATGTATTTGTCTTTTGTCATTTGTTGTTGGTTATTGGTTGTTGGTTATTGGTTGTTGGTTATTGGTTGTTGGTTATTGGTTGCTGGTTGTTTGTTAGCCGATTGCCCAAAACTGATGACTGATTACTGATGACTGATAACTGAACTAGGGTTCCCGCAACACATAACCCACGCCGCGTACCGTTTGAATGAGGCGTTTGCCGCCTTCATCTTCGATTTTCAGGCGTAAATAGCGAATATAGACTTCAATTACATTCGATTCGCCCATAAAATCGTAACCCCAAACATTTTCTAAAATTTGTTCCCGGGTGAGGACTTCGCGGGGGTGCATCATCAAATATTTGAGGAGTTCAAATTCCTTCATGGTCAGGTCAATCGCCTTTGTTACTTCGCCGCTTCGGGTCGGATCGTGTCGAAATGCCTGACGAGTGGCTAAATCCAGTACCAAATCTCCAAAACGCAGTTGTTCGCTGGCGGTGGTGGGGGGTTGCAGATACAGACGCACCAACTCTAGGAAAGTTTTGCTGCGATAGGGCTTAATAATATAATCATCAGCCCCGGCTTCTAAACACACCACGCGATCGTCTACAGAGTCTGTCGCCATGAGCATTAATAGGGGGGTACGACTCCCAGATTGGCGAACTTGGCGGCAAAAATTAATGCCAGATTCTCCGGTGAGGGTGCGATCTACAACCACCATTGCCGGTTGCAGTTGATTGTGTTGAATCCATCCTTTTTGAGTATCGGGAACGACAATCGGCACATAGCCGGCTTCTTGGAGATCGATACTCGCACTTTCACTAAAGGTTTTATCAGTTTCCACTAGCAAAACACACAAGCTGCGATCGCTCAAACTCGGAAGAACCACCATAATATTGCTTGATAAAGATTCAAATTCTGTTTTATCTTAAGTTGACGGAATTGACACACAAATGGACGACGATCGCGACGTTAGGGAAGTTCCACCGAAGTGGGTTTAGCAATGTGGGGCAAACCCCAACCCAACTTCTCGCGCAGAATGCGGAAAAATTCCGGTTGCTGCAAGCGGATAAACTGGGCGGTGTAGTGCGATCGCTCCACGCGAATATTATCTTCAGGTAGCACATAACAACCGCCGTTACCATCAACCACCAACACCATTTGATGGGGAGTGGCCGGGAAAATCGTCACGGGTTCGGTATCAGAAAAGACCAATGCCCGCGAAGCCAAGGAATGAGGGCAAATCGGCACCAACTGTAACACCGGGACTCCTGGAGTCACCACCGGGCCCCCCGCACTCAAGGAATAGGCCGTAGACCCGGTTGGGGTAGACACAATTACCCCATCGGCGGCAATATCCACCGCCGCGTGTTGGCCGATTTGTACCTCAAAATGACACATACTGGTGAGGGGTTCTCGGTGTACCACCATTTCATTAAGACATAAAGCTTCCCAAATCGGCGTATCTTGCCGTAAAACCCGCACTGTCAGCATAGAGCGTTCCTCGATGTCATATTCTCCTGCCAAGAGTTGTTCGACAGCTTGGGGCAGTTGATTGACATAAGATTCAGTCAGAAAGCCCATGTGACCTGTATTTACCGCCAGTAAGGGAATACGGCAGGGGGCAACTTGGCGAAAACCAGCCAACACCGTACCATCTCCCCCTAACACAACGCCAAAGTCGATACTGTCGTCAAAGTTGGTGGGAACCAGGTTTTCGATTTGGGTATGGCAGACGGGGCGATCGGGATGGGAATAACCCAAAATGCCGCCAAAACTCGAAGCCATGAGAACTTCACAACCTTTTTGGCTAAATTGTTCTTGTAACTCATTGGCAACGCGGCAAGCAATGGGTTTGATGTCGTTGTAGATGATGCCTACTTTCGGCACAGTTACTAATCCTACGGGGCTAACAATTTTGGGGAGAAAATTTGATTTAAAACTTAAGGTGCAAGAAAGCCAGGATTAAGTCAACCTGGCCTGAGAATCTGCCTCGAAGTATTTTAAGATTCCGAAGACTTGAAAGGGGTTTTCTTCTTTTTCTTTTTCTTTTCTTTTTCGTAGCCGATTTCTTTAAGTTTTTTCATAATACGGCTGAAATATTCTTGCAGATAGGCTTCGAGGGTGGTGGTGTTTTTGGGGTCGAGGTCGAGGACGGTGTAAACTTCATCCATCGGTGCATCGAGGGGTTTACCACTGGCGAGAACTTCAGTAAAGGCGAGGCGATCGGCCACATTCCAGCCCCATTGAAAAAAGCCCACAATGCGACGCATTCCCCGTAAAAAGCCAATGGGAATCCGAGAAATCTTAGCGGTACGGTTAGACAAACGTTCGCACAGGTTAATCACTTCATCCGCCGTCCAAGCCCGCGTCCCGACGATGGGAAAGGTGCGGTTTTCGGTGGCCTGAACGTCTAAAACCCGGGTGGTGAATTTGGCAATGTCGAGGGTGTCCATGTAGGCAATCGGGGTGCTTTCCCCGGTGACCCAGACAGCTTGATTATCGAGAATCGGGACGGCGTATTGGCCGATCAACCCTTGCATAAAGCCACAGGGACGCAAAATGGTATAGTTTAGACCAGATTCGGCTAAAAATTCCTCAGTACATCGTTTGATGTCCATTAACGGCACATCAGGGAAGTTTTCGGCGTTGAGAATGGAAAAGAAAATAAAACGTTGGATGTTGGCGGTTTGGGCGGCTTGGATGAGGTTGACTTTACCGTACCAATCGACTTGTTGCAAACGAGCCGATTCGGTGGCCCGGGTGGTGGCTGCGTCGATCACCACATCAACGCCTTCGAGGGCAGGGCCTAGAGTTTCGGGCTTGCACAAGTCCCCCTGGACAATTTCTGCTCCCCATTCTTTAAGAAATGTTGCTTTTCTGGGATTTCGCACCAAACAACGAACGTCGCGATCCTCCTCTAAGGCGCGGCGAGCAATTTGTCGTCCAAGCGTGCCTGTCGCACCAACAACTAACAATTTCATTTAAAAATTTTTTGAGTATTTTTTTAAGTTTCTATAAGATTTTATCAGAAAACTCCCGTTTTATTTTATGGCAAAACGCGCGATCGCAGGGCCCACTTCTCTACTGTTCTCGCGCTAGAGTGCAACCCAAACTTTCTAGAGTCGGGTTTCCTAGGGGATTAGCGATAAAACCAGCCCTTAATGGGGCTTAACGGCAGTTTTCGTTAAAGATAAAACCATTCCTTCTTGGGCCAACACGGTTCCCGGTCGAACTTGATTCACTTCGACAGCCATTTCATCGAGAAAATCATCGCTGTGATTGGGTTCGTGGTGAAACACCACCAACTGCTTCACCCCGGCGGCTTCAGCCACCTTAATCCCTTCTTGCCAAGTGGAGTGACCCCAACCGACTTTTGGGGATTTAGTGTTGTGATATTCCTCATCGGTGTACATGGCATCGTAAATCAAAATATCCGCATCGCGGGCTAAGTGCAGGACATTTTCATCGAGGCGATCGGGCAAATGCTCGGTATCAGTACAATACACCGCAGTATGACCTTGCCAGGATACCCGATAGCCCATCGCCCCATTCGGATGATTTAACGGAGCAGTTTCGATGGCAATATCTCCGAGTTTAAAGATTTCACCGCACACTAAATCGTGATAATCAATTTGGGCTTTAATTTCTGCCACGGGAACCGGTGAGTCTAGATGCAATACGCGCTGACAAAAGTGCTGGCGCATTAACATGGGTTCTCCTTCGTTGGGAACTTGACCGTAGATGGTAAAGTGGGTGTCTTCATCAAATACGGGAAAGAAAAACGGCACACCTTGAATATGATCCCAGTGATAGTGGGTAAAAAACATGTGGGTGGATGCGTCAAGATGAGGCTTTAAGGACTTACCCAATAAGCGTAAACCCGTTCCCCCATCAAAAATGAGACGCTGGCCGCCGACGTGCATTTCGACACAAGATGTATTACCGCCGTAGCGGATCGTGGATGAGCCGGGGGAGGGAATACTGCCCCGCACTCCCCAAAACCGCACAATAAACTCATCGCGAGCAAGATTATTTTCCATTTTGGCTTCTCAAGGCTTCAAAACACTACATTGACCCTGATTTCGTAAGAGATGATCGCACAATATTAAAGCAACCATTGCTTCTACCATAGGCACGGCTCTCGACAAAACGCAAGGATCGTGTCTTCCCTTCGCAGCGAGGGTTGTTGCTTCTCCGGTACGAGTCACGGTTTGCTGCTCTTGTCCTATGGTAGCAGTGGGTTTGAAAGCAGCACGTAAGATAATGGGTTCGCCGTTGCTAATTCCCCCTTGTATGCCGCCAGAACGATTCGTTACTGTCCGAATTTCGCCGTTATCATCACTGTAGAACTCATCATTATGTTCTTTGCCGGTGAGGAGGGTTCCGGCAAAACCAGAGCCAATTTCAAAGCCTTTGGTGGCGGGTAAGGACATGACGGCTTTGGCTAAATCTGCTTCGAGTTTATCAAAAACCGGCTCTCCTAAGCCTTTGGGAACGTTACGAGCGACGCATTCAACGACACCGCCGAGGGAGTTTTTCTCCCGGCGAATTTGGTCGATCAGTTCGATCATCCGTTCGGCGGCTTCTGCGTCGGGACAGCGCACGATGTTGCTTTCGACTTGTTCGAGGGTGACGGTGAGGGGGTCAACCACAGCTTCAAGTTCTTTGATGCGTTTGACGTAGCCGACGATTTCAACGCCGGCCACTTGTTTGAGGATTTTTTTGGCGATCGCGCCGGCCGCTACCCGACCAATGGTTTCTCTGGCCGAAGCCCGACCGCCTCCTTGCCAGTTGCGAAGGCCATATTTTGCATCATAGGTGGCATCGGCATGGGAAGGGCGATATTTTTGGGCCATTTCGCTGTAATCTTGGGGTCGTGCGTCTTTGTTGCGGACGACAATGGCGATGGATGTGCCGAGGGTTTTACCTTCAAATACCCCAGAGAGGATTTCACAAGTATCGGTTTCTCGTCGCGGGGTGGTGATTTTGCTTTGACCGGGACGACGGCGATCGAGTTCAAACTGTATTTCGGCTTCAGAAATTTCGAGTTGGGGAGGACAGCCATCGATAATGACCCCGACTGCGCCTCCGTGGGATTCTCCGAAGGTGCTGATTTTAAATAGATTTCCGATTGTGCTGCCCATTATGTGTTGAAGCCTAGAAAGCAAAGACGTTCTGTATTTTAACAATTATTGGTCATGCGTCTGGGTTTGAGTGGCCTCAGAACCGACCCCAAATTTACAAAACGTAATTTCTAAGATGTTTTGCGATCGCGGTTTTGTCTGACATTGAAAGAGAATCTTGTGACAAAATGAACGACAAGAGTTAAACACCGAAGGCGGTCTGTCCATGGAAGATTTGACCAAGTATTATCGAGTATTGGGAATAGAGCCGGGTTCATCTTTGGATGAAGTCAACCAAGCTTATAAGGATTTGGTGCTAGTTTGGCATCCCGATCGCCTTCCCCAAGATAACGAGCGTTTACAGCAAAAAGCCCACGACAAAATCAAAGCGATTAACGAAGCCAGGGATAAGTTGCGCGAAGTTTCTCCTTCGACGCGATCGCCTTCATCCCAGAATAATTCTACCAACAGTGCTGACCGAGGGCGCGATCGCTATCGTCGTCCACCTTATGGTTATTCTCAACAGGAACGACGACCGCCGCCATCGGAGAGTCAAACCTATGGCGATCGCCAACAAAGCCGAGATGGGCGATCGCAACAATCTTCGTCTTATCAACCGCCCCACTCGCGATCGCGTTATTCGTCTTATTATTATCAACGTCCCCGTTCCGAACCCAGTAGCAATCCTTACAACGACTCGTCTTACTCCCAATCTCGAAACTCCCAATCGTCTTATTCTTCGTCTTCTCACTCCAGTTACAGCTATCGTCCCCCTTATCGCCGCCCCAGTCGCCCCTCACAACCGGATTTAAGCGGCTCGGATTTAAGTGGCATGGATTTGAAAGAAAAGGATTTATCGGGACGCAATCTCAGCAATGCTAATCTCAGTCACACGGATTTGAGCGACGGTTTTCTCCACCAAATCAACTTAGAAGGGGCAAATCTTTATAAAGCGAAGTTATTTCGGGCTAATTTACTCGAAGCCAACCTCAGAAACGCTAATCTCCAAGAAGCTAACCTCATCGGCGCAGATTTGAGCGGGGCGGATTTAACCGGGGCAGATTTAACCGGGGCTAAAATGGGGTCGGGAAACAAATGGTTTGTAAAAATGACCGGAACGATTATGAAAGGGGTTACTTTACCCGATGGCAGCAAGAGTGCTACTTAGTCATTGGTCATTGATCCTTTGTTGTTGGTTATTGGTTATTGGTTGTTGGTTATTGGTTATTGGTTATTGGTATTCGCCAAAATCCCTCAATTGGTCATTGATAATTGCTACCCACTACCCACTACCCAACATCCCCCCGCGTGTATACTTGACCATCATCCCAAAGCCCCTTAAATCGCGTGCCAAGGGCGTTGAAAAAGCCGAGACTATAGAAAACCCCTCGGATGAAGATTTTGAAGGGAGAGCCGCTTTTATAGCAAGGGGGATTGCCTAAAACATGGCAATCAAACAACCGGGAAAATAAGCGCAATTGCTGACCCCCAGTTAAGTTTTTCATCGCCATCAAAAAGTGATTGTGATAGAAAGTCAGTTGGTATTTGAGCGATCGCGTGGCAATATCGTGACAACCGCCGGTCATTTCTCCTAAATGGACGAGATGGGCTTCCGGGTCATACCAAATAATGTATCCAGTTTGGCGCGATCGCAAACAAAAATCGGACTCCTCGCGCACCGCACTTCCCCGGAAACGCTCGTCAAACCATAAATTATGTTTAAAAAATATCTCGCGACGAAACGACATATTACAGCCCCGGGCCGAAATCACTTGTTGGGGCTTTACTGTATGAACTAAATCGATGTAATACCAAGCAATACCGGGATCCATCGCTTGGGGGGGTAATTCCTCAATTTCATAAGGCTGTCCGGCGGCTTTGTTACTTTGCATCAAATCGGGTAACTGGGGATAACCCTTTTGTGCGTCGGCCATTTTCATGCGGTCAAAGACTCGTCCGGCAACGATTCCCACGTCTTCTCGTTCGTAATTGCGAGCGTGGGCATACAGATAGCCTGGGGGAATGCGGACATCATCATCGATGAATAGTAAAATATCACCGCGCGATCGCCGGACGGCATAATTTCGCGCTCCCGGTAAACTCGCCCAATCCAGGCGAAACCACTGTATTTTACCTAATTCTGCTTGTTTTGCTAAATATTCTGTGGTTTTGGGTTCGTGGTCGGGAGTTTGATCCACCACCAACACCTCAAAATCCGGGTAGTCTTGCTGCAATACGTCCGCGATCGTATCGCAGAGAATCTCTTCTCGCCCGTAGGTAGGGATAATAACGGAAATCGATGGCCAATTCAAAATGTTTTGCTCCTTCGCTTAAGCGACTCGCCGTTTAATTTTGGATTTGCGTTTGGAGGGGAGTTGGATTTCATTTTCTTTAGCGGCTTTGAGTTTTTTCTGTTCCTCTTTATCAATTTCGGGTAAACGGAAAATCACCCCGGCAAAAAACCAATAGTAAACGCACACCGGATCGGTATCGAGGGGATACCAATAAGGGAAAAAGCTAATAAGCAGCACAAAAACCCAGAAACTAGAGCCAAAACTTCGCAAATTTTTATCTTTAACTTTGCGGTAATGACGAAAGGTGAGGTAAGAAATATGACTGGTAAAAATCACAAAAGCAATCAAACCCGGCCAGCCCATTTCATACAAAAGTTTCGGGTGATAAGTTTCGATTAGTACCGCATTGCCAAACATTCGGGTTGAGTTGGTTCCCGTTCCTAAACCCCTGCCTAAAAAGCCCCGTTGCTCCTTCATTGACCATTCAAACTGCTCTTGAATAAACTTCTGCGGTGGGGCATGGCTGACCCGTTCAATGGTACTATCAATTCGGGCTTGAATAACTTCTGGGTTGCTGGCGGCGGCAATAGTGAGTAATAAAGATAAAACAATCGCGATCGGCACAAATCGCTTCAAATTTGCCACTTGTCCCGTTAAAATTAACAATAAAACGATAATCGTCGGCACTAAAAGGGTCGCAATTCGCTGTCCGGAAATCACAGCACTAATAAACACCACTCCCATTCCCACCATTCCACCCATCCGCCACAAAAATGAAGGGTCGCTAAATGCTGTCGCAAAGGTAAGGGCGCTATTAGAATTGAGAAACCACGCCCAATGCCAAGGGGAAACAAAGGTTCCGGGGAGGCGAATTTGGTTTTGAGAGGGCGTATAAGTCAGCGCCCCTCCGACTAAACATTTTGCATCTAAGCTGGCTTTAAATAAGTCATCCCCGGTCACGCCTAAGCCTTCAGTTCCCGTACAAATGCCCGATCGCAACATTTGATATTGGGCAATATTGAGCAAGCAGCAAACAATGGCCAGAATGACATGGGTACGAGTCACCCACAGCAATTTCTTTTTAGTGTCAATTAGAATATAGCCACAAAACATTAAGGGAACGTAACCCACCAGTACTTTTAAACCTAAAATTCCTTGAGCGAGGGGGATTTTTTCTTTGCAACTGACCCCTGGCGGAATATTAGGGCCACAATCGGGCCATAAAAATTGCATTGTACCGTTGACTATCATCAACGTCATCACCGCAAAAAATAGCAATAACCCCAAGGTACTGGCTAAATCTTTGGGATAGAAAAAGGTCTTTTTATTGCGATAACATTCAACGGCGAGGGCTAAAGCGGCGGGCAGATAAAAGGCATCTTTAGCGAGTTGGAAGATAGCATTTCCGCCCACCACCCAATACACCACAGTACCGCTAAAGGGCATATAAATTAAAAATATCCACAGGGATAATCGCGGATATTGGTAACTAAAAAACATGACCGGTAAGCCCAACGCCACCGCCATTCCCATTTTGACCCCAAGGATCAAGGACAGAGGAATGCCCAAAATAATGATGCAGGCGAAACAAAGACTAATCGTGTTAATCAGTTTTTTGCGGGCTGCGGTACGTTGTCGTTTGAGTTGAGTGAGTTCTTTTTTACTAAGAGTAGGTTCTTCGGTTTGAGTTTTGCCTTTTTTCTTTTTTCGAGATTTAAACTTGAGCATAGGGAGCGGCGCATGCCTCGCGACTCTTTCTTTATCGATTGTGCCACAGGACTTATCAACGATAGTTGAAAATGCACCGCGATCGCTCTAGGGGTTATGGTTTATTCCCAGCATAAAAAAGCTGGCTTTCGGAAAAAAACCAGCTTTTTTAAGAAAAACGCAAAGATTCAGTTTTTAAGCCAAGAGAAACTGTTGCACTGCCTTTACTGTTGCTGCTGTCCAATGTTGCACCGTATCAGGGTTTTCGGCTTCGACCATCACCCGGATGACAGGTTCGGTTCCCGAAGCCCGGACTAAAATACGGCCTGTATCGCCCATGGCTTGTTCTGCTGCCGCGATCGCGTTTTGCAAACGATCGCACTCTTGCCAGTTTAAGCGGCGATCGCGGTCTTCTACCCGCACATTCTGTAACAATTGCGGATAGGTGTGGAAGCTGTCATCCACCATGGCCGCTAGGGTAGAACCGGATTGCTGCAACAACGCCGTCAGATGTAAGGCAGTTTGTAAACCATCCCCCGAATAACTGTGATGGTGACAGAGAATGTGACCGGATTGCTCTCCCCCTAACATCGCTCCAGTGTTGAACATTTCAGCTTGGACGTATTGATCTCCGACTTTCGTGCGGCAGAATTGACCGCCTAAGCCTTGCCAAGCTCGCTCAAAACCCAAATTCGCCATAACCGTTGCCACAATCAAATCCTGGGGCAGTTTTGCTTGAGTTTTCAAGGTTTTACCCCAGAAATACAGAATATAATCCCCGTCAATGGTGCGACCTTGGGAATCTACCGCCATCACGCGGTCGGCATCGCCATCAAAAGCAAAGCCGAGATCGGCGTTATGCTCGCGAATTGCCGCTTTGAGGGGGGCTAAATGGGTCGAACCGCAATTAACATTAATGCGATCGCCATTGGCTTGGTCGTGCAGACAAATCACTTCTGCCCCCAAGGCCGCAAATGCTAAGGGGGCCAGTTGTGTGGCGGCCCCCCAAGCTAAATCTAAAACCACGCGCTGGCCGCTGAGGTCTAAATCGGTAGGGAGCGATCGCAACAAAGCATTTGTATATTCTTGGGTCAGGGTGGGCCGTTGATAATGATGGCCCCAACCTTCTGAGATGGGGGAGAGAGTTGGCTGACCCCGCAAGCCCGCTTCAATTTGGGTCGTCCAAGTGGATTTTAACTTCGTGCCGTTTTCGCTAAAAAATTTAATACCGTTATCTTCGGGGGGGTTGTGACTCGCTGAAATCATCACCCCACCGATCGCATCTGTGGCGTTGGTGAGATAAGACACACAAGGAGTCGGACACAAGCCCAAATTCCACACTTCTAACCCGGCGGAAGTCAACCCCGCCGCGATCGCCGTAGACAACATATCGCTGGAATTGCGGGAGTCTTGACCGACAATAATTGCTCCTTGGCGATGGGCGGCTTGTTGTAAAACCTGAGCCGCCCAAAACCCCACTTGTAGCGCTAAGGGGGCGGTGAGCAAGTCTCCAGCTTTACCGCGAATGCCATCTGTACCAAATAAAGGCGATTTCGGCAGAGCCAGAGAGCCAAAACTGGGAAAAGACGGCGCGATTTTTAAAGCCTTTGCGGTTTCGACTCTGCCGTTGAGCTGCGGTCGAATATTCGATGTCACCATAACAGTAGTTCCTCACACACACATCCACACAGTGAGAGAATACCATTTTCAGGGGGAAAGATCGCCAGTCTCCTGAAGGGATTGCTCTCACCAGTAGTTTCACTCTATATACACAAAGCTTTCTAGAAGATCAAGATACTTCTTCAGAAATTCCGGCTTCTTGCAAGAGTTTTTCCATGTCTTCTCGGCTGAGTCCTTGGGCAATATATTGGGGATTGTCGGGCAGATAAGGACTCACAACGCGATCGATGCTGAGAATTTGAGCGTTGGGAGCGAGGACGGGAACATCTGGGTCGAAGGCGGTAGGGCCCATTAAAGAACTCGAAAAGCCTTTAAAAATGACGATTTGATCTTCGGTGTCGTCGAGGGTGATGTGGACAATCAAGACCTCTTGGGGGTTTTTGAGGGTGTATTGTTCGAGTTGTTGTGCAAAATTCATGGGTTGCGATCGCCTCTTTATTGTTCCATAGCCGAGCGGCCCTGTCTACCCAAACGAATGAGCAAGAAATAAGCGAAATACACGATATACAAACAGAATCCGACTGCGCCGAAAAAGCCTAATACGCCAGGACTAGCATCACCGTGTAACAGCGATTTGTATAACCAAGGGGCTTCTAACCAAACGCGACAAAAGGGGGTTTCGATGACGTTGGGGTTCAAGGCACAAGATAGAAAGGGTAGGGTTGCGATCGCGCCAATCCCACAATATACGGTCATCGCCCAGCGCCAAGCCGTGAGTATCAGCTTTAATAAATCTGGGGGGCGATCGTCAATTTCTTCGTTGAGATCGACCCAAAACCACAACGAAAGCGGAATCAAAATACGAGCGCAAAAACTGACCACAAAGCCAATGCGCCAAGCTGGAATGAGTAAATATAAAGCAATCAGGAATAAGCTGGCTACCCGCCAATAAATAATCAATAACCGGGTAATGGCTTCAGAGCGTTTGATTAACGCCCACACCAATAACACCAAAGGCGCGATGACAGCAAACAGGATGGCGATTTTGTAATCCATCCAAACTAAGGGTCTATACCAAAGATCGTCTTGCATGGTTTGTTTTTCAATAGGGTCTGAGAAAGAGAATTGGCGATATCATCTGCTGATTGTCCCAAAAAAGGGCGATCGCGACAAAGCAGATAGAATTCTCTACCGAGACGATCCTATCTGCTTTGGGTTTATTTTTGACCTAACGAGGTGAGTGTTTGTGCGTCTTACTCGTCGTAAACTCGACATTCTACTGCGTCGGGATTATCGTCGCAGTATTGTTCGAGGGAGGTTTTCTTAGTTTTCTGTTGGCGTTGGTGAGCTGCTTCGGCTTGTAATTCTTCTACCGCATCCCAAGCTGCCGCGCAATCGCTAGATTCCCCTCCTTCGGTACTGCAAACGGTTCTAGCGTTTTGGCGTTCTTGTTCGATTTGTTCGTCGATATGACTCATAATGACTTTTATCCTTAAATGACTTCAAAAACGAAATTTAGTTCGTTTCGACTGTTTTTTAGTGTATCAAGCCCTAGTTTACTAAGTGGTGAGATTGATAACAGTCTTGATTTTGAATTGAGATTGAGTTCGTCTCCCCACTCTAACACTGAGAGAAAAAGCTGGAAATTGACTCAACCTGAAAAACAAACTCGCACTATCCTTGTTATTCAAGCGTATCTTTGGACTAATTACCTCTATCTGAGTTCCTGAAAATTCGACTTTTTTTAAGACTTAGCACTCGCGATCGCCTGGGTTTCTCTAACTTAGGACATAAACTCGCTGCTTCAAAAAAAATGCGCCTCCGGTTTCCCAGAAACGCAGTTTTTTTGGACTCCCCAGGCAAGATTCGAACTTGCGACCAATCGGTTAACAGCCGACCGCTCTACCACTGAGCTACTGAGGATTACTTGTTGTTGTATTGCTCACAACAGTTTTTTATTATAGTCACACTCTTTTGAGTTTGGCAAGCCCTTTTTTGAAAAAATTTGGTTGTTGGTTATTGGTTGTTGGTTATTGGTGTTCGCCAAAATCCCTCAATTGGTAATTGGTAACTGGTAATTGGTAATTTCTTCCCACTGCCCACTGCCTCAACATAACTGTAGAATTACCTCTCGCAACTCATCCGGAAGCGAAACCTTACGGCGGGTTTGAGGGTTGATACAGACATGACGAGTTTGGGCGGTGATCGCGATCGCGTCGGGTCGATGTTCGGGAGTAATCGTATAATTCAACTCAAAACTGTGGGTTTTAGGGGGAGTTGCCGTGAGATGAACCGAGACGCGATCGCCCCAAACTAAAGGCTGAAAAAAATCCGCTTCACTGTGTACGATAGGAAGGGCAAGACCGTGGGAACGGACTAAATGGGGGAGTGCGATCGCGCAACTTGCCAAATAAGACTCATAAGCCTCGTGGCAAATAGCCAACCCTTGTGCAAAATAAATCACCCCAGCCGCATCGGTGTCGGCTAAATGAATAACATAGGGATAAATAAACGCCATAACAACCTTTCGTTGTGTAATATAACCCTTGAATCCTCCAAATAAAATCCGCTTGTTCATAGAGCTTGCTCATCGCTCCCGAACAATGGGATGATAAAAAGTGCCTTGGGGCCATCGACAGCCATCAAGTTTACCGTTTCGGCGTAGTCCACTCACACGCCAACCTTAATGTAGTTCCACATCCATAAAACAAGAAAATATGGTCGTTGCTAAACAATCACTTGAAGAACTTTGTATCAATTCCATTCGCTTTCTCGCCATTGATGCGGTCGAAAAAGCTAACTCTGGACACCCTGGACTGCCAATGGGTGCAGCCCCAATGGCTTTTGTTCTGTGGGATCGCTTCTTGCGATACAACCCCAAAAACCCCAAATGGTTTAACCGCGATCGCTTCGTGCTTTCGGCAGGTCACGGCTGTATGCTGCAATACGCCCTACTGCACCTGACCGGCTACGATAGCGTCAGCATCGAAGACATCAAACAATTCCGCCAGTGGGATTCTAAAACCCCCGGTCACCCGGAAAACTTCATCACCGATGGCATCGAAGTTACCACGGGCCCCCTCGGTCAAGGCATTGCTAACGGTGTTGGCTTGGCCATGGCTGAAGCCCACCTCGGCGCAATGTTCAACAAACCCGACAGCACCATTGTCGATCACTACACTTATGTCATCTTAGGTGATGGCTGCAACATGGAAGGCATTTCCGGTGAAGCCTGTTCCCTCGCGGGTCACTTGGGCTTGGGTAAATTAATCGCCTTGTACGATGACAACCACATCTCCATTGATGGTTCGACGGAACTAGCCTTTACCGAAGATGTCGGCAAACGCTTTGAAGCTTACGGTTGGCACGTTCAGTCTGTCGAAAACGGCAACACCGACCTCGAAGCCATCCACAAAGCCATCGAAACCGCCAAAACCGTCACCGACAAGCCTTCCCTGATTAAAGTCACCACCACCATCGGTTATGGTTCCCCCAACAAAGCCAACACCCACGGCGTACACGGGGCAGCTTTAGGGGAATCCGAAGTGGATGCTACCCGCAAACACATGGGTTGGAACTACGACCCCTTCGTCGTTCCTGAAGATGCCCTCAGCCACTTCCGCAAAGCCGTAGAACGGGGCGCAAGCTACGAAGCCGAGTGGGAACAAACCTATGCGGGCTACAAAACCAAATATCCCGAAGAAGCGGCATTATTTGAGCGCATGAATAGCGGTCAACTGCCCGACGGTTGGGAAAAAGCCCTGCCGACCTACACTCCCGAAAGCAAAAAGGATGCTACCCGCAACCAATCGGGTGCAACCCTCAATGCTTTAGCCGAAGTTTTACCGGAAATCTTTGGTGGTTCGGCAGATTTAGCCCCCTCCAACAAAACCTTAATCAAAGGTGCTGGTGACTTCCAAAAAGGCAGCTACGAAGGGAAAAACCTGCGTTTCGGCGTGCGCGAACACGGTATGGGGGCAATTTGTAACGGAATTGCTCTGCACAGCCCTGGTTTAATTCCTTATGGTGCGACTTTCTTGGTGTTTACCGATTATATGCGGAATGCCATTCGCTTGTCGGCTTTGTCTCACGCTGGCGTAATCTGGGTGATGACTCACGATTCTGTGGCCCTGGGTGAAGACGGACCGACTCACCAACCCGTAGAACATATCGCTTCTTTACGCATGATTCCGGAGTTGATTGTGATTCGTCCGGCGGATGGTAACGAAACTTCTGGGGCTTATAAAGTCGCGGTTGAGCGTTCTAAAGGCATCAGCCCCAGTGGTAAACCGCAACCGGTATTGCTGGCTTTGTCTCGTCAAGGTCTGCCGAACTTAGAAGCAAGCTCCATCGAAAACACCACCAAAGGGGCTTATGTTGCCGCTTGTGGCTTTGCTCCTGAAGAACTCGACCTCGTACTCATTGGTACGGGTTCGGAGGTTTCCCTGTGCTTAGAAGCCGCCGAAAAACTGAAAGCTGAAGGGAAGAAAGTCCGCGTGGTTTCGATGCCCAGTTGGGAGTTGTTCGAGGAACAAGACGAAGCTTACAAAAACTCTGTCCTGCCTCCGAGTGCCAAGCGTTTGGCCGTAGAAGCGGGGGTGAGTTTTGGTTGGGGTCGTTATGCTGGCAGCGAAGACAACACGGTGTCGATCAACACCTTCGGGACTTCTGCACCGGGGGATGTGGCTTTAGAGAAGTTTGGTTTCACCGTGGATAATGTGGTGGCCAAAGCCAAGCAAATTATTGGTTAATCCCAATTTTTCCGATTGATGTAAAGCGGGCCGTAGCCCGCTTTTTTGGTGTGTGAACCCTAAAGCAAAAGGACAAATGACCCATGACCAATAACCCCAATGCTTGATACCCTGATTGTGGAGCTAGGGAAATTATTATGGCTATTCAAACTCCTGATTGGGTCAAAAACGCAATATTTTACCAAATTTTTCCGGATCGCTTTGCTCAAGGCACACAACAACGACTTCCTTATACCATTCCGTTGGAAGCTTGGAGCGATCCGCCCACGTTACAGGGATATAAAGGGGGAAATCTCTGGGGAGTGGCTGAAAAACTCGATTATTTACAAGATTTAGGTATTAATGCGATTTATTTTACGCCGATTTTCCAGTCGGCGAGTAATCACCGCTACCATACCCACGATTATTATCAAGTCGATCCGATTTTGGGAGGAAATGAGGCTTTTATGGTCTTGTTGGAAGAAGCCCATCGCCGGGATATTAAAGTGGTGTTGGACGGGGTTTTTAACCATACGGGACGGGGGTTTTTCTTTTTTAGTGACATTTTAGAAAATGGCCCTTATTCCCCTTGGGTGGATTGGTTCAAAATTGAAAAGTGGCCGGTTTCGGCTTATAACGGTGATTTTCCGGCAAATTATGTGGGATGGGGAGGAAATCGCGCTTTACCGGAGTTTAACCACGAAAATCCTCAAGTGCGCGAATATATTATGAAAATTGCGGAATATTGGCTGAATTTAGGCATTGATGGCTGGCGGTTGGATGTGCCGTTTGAGGTGGAAGTCCCAGGTTTTTGGGAGGAGTTTCGCGATCGCGTCAAAGCGATTAACCCAGAGGCTTATATTGTGGGGGAAGTATGGCACGATTCTCGCCCTTGGTTGGATGGGAAGCAGTTTGATGGGGTGATGAATTATTTATTTACGGCCCCAACTATTGCATTTACGGCTGGCGATCGCGTAGTGATGGATTTAGTCGAAGGTCATGATTATTATCCTTATCCTGCTTTAGATGCTACAGGATACGCGGCGAAAATTGCCGAATTGCTGGAGATGTATCCTTGGGAAATTCAACTGACACAGCTTAATTTACTCGATAGTCACGACACAGCCCGCTTACTCTCGATCGCAGATGGCGATCGCGCCACAGTTGAGTTAGCGACGGTGTTGTTAATGACGTTTCCCGGCGCACCGAGCATTTATTATGGCGATGAAGTGGGTTTACCCGGTTGCATTGACCCGGATTCGAGACGGGGCTTTCCGTTCCAAAAGGAATGGAATTTAGAGGTTTTAGATTACCATAAAAAATTAATTGCCCTGCGCCATCAATACCCGGCTTTACGAACGGGAGATTATAAAATCTTGGGAACGCAGGGTATGGTTTATGTTTTTGCCCGGATTTTAGGAGAAACAGCCCTGATTGTGGCAATTAATGGAGGAACCGAAAAAGCAACGGTGGTCATCGAAATCGATCCCACGTTGTTGAAAACTCAACCTCGTAAGCTGTTGTATGGAGATGCAACGGTTACATGGGAAGAAATGCAGTTAGGTTTGAGTTTGCCGCCCCGTCAAAGTTGTATTTTGGGTTGATAACAACCCGACGCTCAACTGTGGCGATCGCACAGAGGGGCTTATGTTTCCTGAGACAAGAGTTGATACTGTTCTTGGGTAATGCGTCCGGCTTCGTAAAGGGTTTGGGTAATTTCAGAAATGGCTAACACGGAATGGGCTTGATAGCCCTTTTCCCGTAAGCGTTGTTTTACGCCGCCTCCGTGGTCGAGAAAAACCACAATATCTTCAACCACTAAGCCACAAGATTGTAACTTGGCTGCGCCTTCGATGGCGCTGTTGCCGGTGATCAAAATATCATCGACAACCACCACTTTTTCACCAGGATGGAATGTACCTTCAATTAAGCGTCTGGTGCCGTGGGCTTTGACTTCTTTGCGGGGGAAAATCATCGGTTGATGGAGGCGCAGGGATAAGCCGGTGGCCGTGGGGAGGGAACCGTAGGGAATGCCTGCAATCCGGTCAAAGGAGAGGGTTTTGAGGATATCTTCGTAGGCGTTGAGGACTTGGTGGAAGACTTGGGGCTTCGAGATGATTTTACGCAGGTCGATATAGTAGGAAAAGGTTGCGCCGGAGGCTTGGACGTATTCCCCGAATAAGATGCAGCCAATATCATACAGTTGCAGGATCAGGTCTTGGTGGGGATTGTGACTCAATAAGCAAACATCGGGAATCCAAACCTCGCAGGTGGAGTCCCTTTGGGGGGTTTGGCGCTGGAATTGGGCAATGGTTTGGTTGAGTTTCGCGATCGCGTCTCCGGGATTGGGTTGACTAAAGATATCCTGGGGAACGGGTAGGAGTAATCCTTGCCCAGAGGCATCTAATCCGACTTGTAACAAGGCTTGGAGGTCGAGGTCTTCTGTCCAGATACTCCGGGCAAGAATCAAGCGTTCTGGGGCGATTGAACGAATGTTTTGCAGGACTTCCGGTTGGGTGGTTCCCACTTCGAGAAAGACTTGTTCGGGGGTTCCCCAGGTTTGCACTTCTTGGACGAGGTGGCTGTAGTAAGGACGATTGCCGACGGTAACGGCTTGGAGGTTGACGGCGGCGGGATTGGAGGTACAACAGCCCACAAAGATGGCGGTGTCGGGACTGACGAGAAAGGGGGCGACTAAATCTTGTCCGGCGTAGGGATTAAGGGTGATTGCGTCTACTTTCCAGACATCAAAGGCGATATGGGCGATCGCGCTGCTGGTGTTGAGGTCGCTGTGTTTGGCATCGAGGATAATGGGGAGATGGTCGGGAATCGCGGCGATGACTTTTTCAAGGAGGATAATACCTTCTGCCCCCAATGTTTGATAAAAACCGAGGGTGGGTTTGTAGGCACAAACGCGATCGCGGGTTTGCTCGATGATATCAAATAACCAGGCGGTCAAATTTTCCAGATTATCGGCATTTTTGTAAATATCCGGCATCATTTCCGGATTGGGGTCGAGTCCAACCACCAGTACACTTTGATTTTGCGCGATCGCGGCGTTGAATTTGGCGAATTTACTCATAGGTATCTAAGGGGAATGTTTGTTTCATAAGTTATTGGTTAGGCTTAATGTTCAAATCCCCTAATTGGTAACTGGTAATTGGTAATTGGTAATTGGTAATTCATAATTCATCCTTTATAATTTTATCACTCACGATTGCTTTGTTTTTCTGGCTTTTTCGCATACTTTGACCCACAATAGCGTTGAGTTGTGCGCCGAGTAACATTACTAAAGAACTCAAATATAACCACAACATTAAAACAATTACCGCCCCGACTGCACCATAAACTTTGTTGTACTGCCCGAAATTGGCGACATAAATGCGAAATAAGCTCGAAATTCCCGCCCAAGATAACGCGGCGAGGGTCGCACCGGGTAAAATGGGAGTTCCAACATCCCAGCGACTCGGCCCGAAGCGATAAATAAAGGCAAAGGCAATAATGACAATACACAAAGCTACGGGCCAGCTTAACCATTGCCAAATATCGAGGAGATAAGCGGCGGTATTGGCCCAATTTTCCGCTTCTTTAACGGATAATGGCTGGAAACCCGGTAAAATTTCGACTAAGTTGGGCAGTCGTGTGATGACATCGACAAAGAATTTCACCAAAAGATCGCCAATGAGAATTAAAAAGGACGCGATCGCGAGTAAGGCAATACTTCCTAGGGTGAGTACAATTGAAACGAGTTTGGCTTTCCAGAAAGGACGACGAAACCGTTTGGGGACGCGATCGATTTGATCGAGGGCATTCATCGCAGCCCCCACTGCCGCTGAGGATATCCAAATGGCCGCAAAAAAGCTGACCGAAAGTAAGCCGCGATTTTTGACTTGGGTAATTTGAGTGACAAAATTGGTCAAAAGTTGCCAAGCCATATCCGGGGCAATGATGCGGAGTTGAATGGCAATATTGCGTAAACTGGCTTGTAGGGATTCTCCTTCTACTTCTTGAAATAAACCGATAAAACGGTACAACCAAGCGACAATAGTATCTTCAAATAAACTCATCGCCGTCACTAAGGCTAAAATTGCCGGAAACAAAGCCAGCATGGAGTTATAGGCCATTTCTGCTGACAATCCCGATAAGCGGCTTTGCATGGCGTAGCGAACGGTTTGCTTTAGGGTGTACCAATTGAGATAGTAAAAAAAGCGGAAAAAACGAGGAAGTCGCATACCTGGGCATCGGGGCGTTCTTTTCTTCACGTTACCGCGATCGCGTCCCTTTCCGAATTTTTAAACTGGGGGCTGAAGTTACGGCGGACAAACTGATTAAGATGGGATTATTTCGAGGGGAGACAAAATTATGAGTAAAGATGTTATACAGTGGTTAGCTGAAATTCGGGCTTTGAAACAAGAATTGGCGCAGTGTCGCAGCGAACTAGATTTAGCTTATCAAAGTGCTAACCATTGGCGAGAATTGTACTCAACTGAAGCGAAGCAACGTCGCATTGAAGCTCGTTTATCTCAGGAAAATATTGCCGAACTGCAAGGGGAGTTATATCAGTTAAAAACCAAGACTCGCGCCCAAACTCGCCTCGATCGTACCCCTAGTACTGCCCTCGAACAAGAATTAACGGGAATTAAAACTTCGGCTCAGTTAAGGCGCAAATTACTGGAAGTCATGCAAGAACGCGATCGCGCTGAGGCGGCGTTAAAAGAGGAACAGGAAAATCATGCTCGCACCCGCGATAACCTGACGGCTGCGGTGGGAGATGCCATTGAACAAGTTATGAGTTTGCGATCGCAACAGTCTTCTTAGGGTTTATTATCAAGCTGTTGCTAATGTATTGATATGCGCGATCGCAGCAGATACAGTAATGGGTAAATTATAGCCGCCCCCATGAGTAGAAAGAATCGGACAGTTATATTTTCTCGCAAGTTCAACAATCATTTCAGTGAGTTGACAAAAATCATTATTCGTCCAGTTTGTTGTGGCTTCACCGCAATCCTCGCGATGAGAATCATAACCTGAAAAAATTGTAATTAAATTCGGTTGCCACGGCAAGTTTTCTAAAGCTTGATTGAAGCGAGTTAGACTTTCTTTGCCGTAATAAAAATCCCCTGTTATTCCTTCTTCAGCTAATACTTCGACCGGGAAATTATCGGGAATAATCGGGATATTACAATGTCCTACTACTTCAGCGACAGTGGTTGTTCCGACTTGTAAACTAGAAGCTTTTGCCATATAAATATCGACGGCATTGTGAATACTAACACAATATACACTGCGATCGCCACTAAAAATAGACTGCGTACCGTCACCGTGATGAATATCCCAATCTATGATTAAAACCTTGTGAAATCCTTGAGTTTGAGCATAACGGACTGCTGCGGCTAGAGGGTTTAAAAGACAGTAACCATGACCCCAAGTTTGATGCGCGTGATGGCCAACCATACTAAAACAATAAGCCCGTTCTAACTCACCTTGTCTCATCGCATTAATTGCCGTAATCATTCCACCTAGTCCATAAAGATAGCCAGGTAAACTATACTCTAATCCTTGGCATTCTCTACTACATTGTGGCAATTTTTTAGCTTGATTATCAAGGGTTTTTCCGAGGGCTTGTGCTGCGAGTTTTTGAAGATAAATTCGGCTGTGGACGCGGAAATAGTCGCGGGAATGGGCTTTATAAAGCGGCAGTTGGGGATAATTAGGTAAGGCTTCGACTAATGCTTGACGCACTTGGTTATAGTGAGGCAAAGAGTAACCGCTAAATTTAATTTCTGGTAGGGGTTTTATTGTAGAAAAGATTTGAGGATGAAGATAAGTCGCAAACGTCATATAGCTGGTTCTTTGGTTCTATCAAGGGACATAAAAAGTAGGCTGTTGCCTCAATCCTAAGATTTGATGTTACTAAGAGAAACAGTAAAAATTAACGGCTAAATTTCAGCATTCAGTCAATCATATCATCAAAAAAGGTGGGCAATGCCCACCCTACAAGATTGATAGATTCTCTGTTTTTGCTACAATACAAACCCCGTCTTAAGCCGCTTCCCAAAGTTGCTTAACTTTCCCAGGAAGGTATTGAGAAACCTCTTGAATGCGCTCGTTGGGAAGTTCTTCTTTGGTCGCAGAAAAGACCGCTTTTAGAGCTTTTTCACCATTGGTTCCTCTGGGAAGTCCCCCTTCTTGTTCGATACGGAAAATGAAGGTATCGTCTTTAATTTTTAAAGGTTGACGAATACGACTCAGCCAAGAAACAATGGGGTTATTATCCTGCCACAACTCGGCTAGACTATGGTGAAAACTCTTGTCTTTGGTGGGTAAGGGGTCTTCGTTTCCGAGGTCTTCAGCTACGCGGTCAGAGGTTTCTGTGGTCATTACATCGCGCATGGTGCGATATACAATAATTGTTAAATCGCGAGCGTCGAAAATGTCTTCGAGTTCCCCTTTGAGCATGACTTTTTCGAGGAATGGCATATCTTTATTTGCGATGGGCATTACTGGCCCTTTATCTAAAGACTTGGGTGGAGTTTCGTTCATTTTAGCGAGCATCCTTTCCCCCTTTTCGGTTAACTCAGCCCGCTTAAAACGAATTAAATGGGGTAAGGGGCCATCCTCTGCACCGAGGGTATTTGCAACTCGTAAATCCACAGCTTCAAAGTTTACCGCGTCGGGAACATCGTCCTGATTTGCATAGGCATTACCGCTAAAATCGGCGTTGATATATTGTTTTTGGTTGAGGTAATCTAAGTGGCCGAGAAAATCGGAAACGGTGAGTTGTCTTCCGGTAAAATCAGTGGCTTGAAAGTCTACGGGGTGTTTACCATCTCCACCGGTTTCTTTGATCTTTTTCAAAATAATATAGGATACGTCTTCTCTTAAAGAAATTGGCATATAATTAACCTCTATTTATAGTTTTGGGCAGTTTAGGATTGAGATTCAACCAAATATTCATTTCTGCTGGCTATCTCATCATAAGACAGCGCGATCGCGCTACACATCTACTAGGGGAATTATTCGGGTCTCTACCTTTTGATAGAGAAAACCGAGGGAATGATGATGAATCCTGACTTTCCCGGGTTGGAAATTTTTTGATAATTGGGAAATAAAAGGAAAAATAAGCTAAATTTTGTTTGCGATTGGAAGTTTTGACAGGCTAATCGTCTCTGAGAAGTTGCAGCGAGATTGGGGTAAAACCCAAGAGGGATCGACTCTATAAGGTTTCTCTCTCAATTTGAGTACGACATAGATAGAAACTGCGATGTAGTGATAAAAGTAGTTTATGCTAAACCCGCATCCTATCATAAGGACTGAAGTATCAATAATATGTTGAAGGGCTTTGAGCGTCGAAAATGGCGACGCAAAACAGATGAAACGGATAATTTGTTTGACTATAGCTATCATCAATCGGGGAGTATTCCGGGAACATTAAGGATTAAACCTCATGCAGCAATTCCTCAAATTGATGCGATTGATTATACAGCCGAAACAGCAATTCGCAGTCGGAATTTAGTTCCGATTGATTGTCAGGAATATCTACAAACGCCTTCTGTTTCTTGGGTTGATGTGGCTGGGGTAGGGGATGCGGAAACCTTTAAAGCATTGGGGGCAATTTTTGGTTTACATCCCTTGCTGCTAGAGGATATTGTCAATGTGCCGCAACGCCCTAAATTAGCCAATTATGCCGATCGTTTAGCGATTATTACCCAAATGGCGATCGCAAAACCCGATCGTAACGGCTTTTGGCTAGAACAGGTTAGTTTAATTATTG
>JBKHDX010000002.1:0-48488 GCA_046541115.1 Spirulinaceae cyanobacterium
TTGGTTGTTGGTTGTTAGTTGTTGGGCGGGGAAACCCCGCCCCTACAAGCCGATTGCCTAAAAAACTGATGAGGCGATGACTGATTACTGATGACTGTTAACTGAAAAGCCCACTGCCCAAAACACTGATGACTGTTGACTGTTGACTGTTGACTGATAACTGACTATTGCCCACTGCCCAAAAAAGCCGACTGCCGAGAATTCAAAAAAGCTTCTTTCGCTGCGGCTTGTTCGGCCGCTTTTTTCGAGCGTCCTGTGCCTTCTCCTAAACATTCTCCCTCTAACCACACCTGCGCCGCAAAGCGATGGGGAGAACCGTGAACTGTTTTAACTTCTTCAACGCGATATTCTGGTAATTTTTTATGAACCGCTTGGGTCCATTCTTGGAGGGCATCTTTATAATTTTGAAAAGCCGGGTCTTGGCGGACAGGTTCGGCACTATCTTGGAGCAAACTATCCAGCCAAGGACGAATCAAACTCATGTTGTAGGTACTTAGATAAAGCGCCCCTAAAATTGCTTCAAAGGTATCGGCCAATCGCGAAGATTTCCCCGCTTTATCCCCCGCCGCACTCGGCGCAAGTAAGAGATATTTTTCGAGGCCAAAACGACGGGCAAAATCGGCTAAAACGCGATCGCTCACCAAAACTGACCGCACCGCTGCATATTCTCCCACTGGGGCTTGGGGATAGGTTTCTAATAACACCTCAGCCGCGACTAAACGCACGACAGCATCCCCCACAAACTCCAATTTTTCATAATTATTTTCCGCGTCTGCGCTGGCATGAGTCAGCGCTAAATCGAGTAATTCAAAATTAACTGATGTTGTCTCAGTCAAACCCAATTTTTCTAACAGGCGTTGTAACTGTTTATGTCGCCTAGGGTCTTGCAGCATAGTCTATTTCAACCGTAACCAATGTAAAGAAAGAGTTGGACATAAGCTGGATTCTGTTCTCTAGAATTTCTAGAGGGCGGTTATCTATCTGGGATGCCTGTTACCAGACACCTCTAGCGGTACTCCAAAAAGCGGGGCTGGAAAAAGACCAACCATCGCCCCTCCGACCTTGCTCCCAACTGGGGTTTACCGAGCCAGCACCTCTCGATACTGCTGGTGCGCTCTTACCGCACCTTTGCACCCTTACCTGTACCAGAATGGAGTTCATTCTGGCCATCGGCGGTATGTTTCTGTGGCACTCTCCTCGCGGTCACCCACACTGGGCGTTACCCAGCAAGTTTGGTCTTTCGGGAGTCCAGACTTTCCTCAGATTGGGTCGCGCTGTGCGCCACAATCTGCAACCACCTCGCCAACTCTTTCTTGGCTCTAGTTTAGTCGCTTTTGGTCGCAAACGGGAAGCGGCAATCCCTACCTGGAGATTCGGGTTTCGATCGACTAACAATAATTTAGGAAAACATTTTGCTGATGAGTTATAGATTATTAGTTATTGGTGATTGGCTTTATTGTTATAAATTGTTCGGGGTAAATTGTAATTTAAATATTTCTGTCTGTCGAAAGAGTCGGGGATAATTAAGATTAAGTTAACATTGAAAGTGGGGCAGCAGTTAATTTAATCTTTCATCTATAAAAAGGGAACAAATTACAGACCCAAAGCGATACAACAGCGATGATAACTTAATTAGCTGACTGCCGTATCCTTGCCAATAAGATCGTAAAAAACATTATAAAAAAAGGAGCATCAAAGATGAAAATGGAAATAAATCCAACCCCGACCCCTGAAAAAGACACCACCTATCCAAAAACGCAAGATTATGATAGTTTAGCTATAGGACTATCGCAAATTTTGGCAGATACTTATACCTTGCAACACCAAATAGAGCATAGCCAGGAACAACAATCCGAGCAACTATCTTCGTCGGTTCAAAAAGAACTGCAACATCAGCAGGAAGATTTAAGTCATGCCACCAACGCGATCGCCGAGGGAATTTATACCTTAGTGACTCCAGGAGCCTCAGACACCGAAATTACTCGTCCAAGTTATGTGCCGGAGGTGACAGAACGCAAATCTGGTTCTGAAGCGATCGCCTGTTTGATCGAAGGCCATGAGATGTTAGCTCATCATATTTTTGGCGTTTTGACTTTAGCCGAAACTCAAAATAACGATGTAATTTCTTCCTTTTTAAAGCAACGCGCTGAAATTCACCAAAACAACGCCCAAACGCTTCGTAGTTTTCTCTAACCCATGTCAGCAACAGTTCAAGCTTATCTCCAAGCCATCGGTCGCATTCCCTTACTGCGTCCCGAACAAGAAATCGAACTCGCCAACCAAGTGCAGGCGATGTTACCCCTTTTAGAAAAAAATCAACTGACCCCCGAAGAAAAACAAACCGTCAAGACCGGGCAAGAAGCCAAACAAAAAATGGTCGAAGCCAATTTGCGATTAGTGGTTTCCATTGCCAAAAAATATCAAAAGCGGGGCTTATCATTCCTGGATTTGATTCAAGAAGGCAGTTTAGGCTTAATTCGCAGTATCGAAAAATTCGACCCGTCTAGAGGTTATAAGTTTTCGACCTATTCGTATTGGTGGATTCGACAAGCGATTACCCGCGCGATCGCCGAACGCAGTCGCACGATTCGTTTACCGATCCACATGAACGAATATCTGCACAAAATCAAGCAAGCCACGCGGCAGTTGTCCATCGATCTCGGCAGACAGCCCACCGAAGCCGAACTTGCCGAAATGCTCGATCTCAAAGTGCCGAAACTGCGCTCAATTCGTCAAGCCTTGCGGCGCACCCAGTTAAGTAGTCTCAATCGCAAACTCAGCGACGAACAAACTGAACTTGCGGACATACTCGCCGATGATTCTTATTCGCCGGATCATTTTGCCGTCGAACAAGAATTGCAATCGCGGGTGAAAAACTTATTACAATGCTTGCCCGAGCGTCAGCGAGAATTTATTATGCTGCGATTTGGCTTCAAAACCGGGCAGAAAATGAGCGTCAGAGCCGTCGGCAGTCATTTAGGGATGAGCTACCCCCAAGCCCGCAAACTGCAAAGCCAAGCCATGCGATCGCTGCGCCGTCACGCGCGTCAGTTTGACGGTATCCAAGTTCTGTCTTGATCGAAAACTCGATATCCTGGTTAAAGAGATTAATCATCAACAAGTTTTAAGATGGCTAGGATAAAAATCGCCGCGATCGGCGACATTCACGATCAATGGGAGACCGAAGATCATATCGCCCTGCAACAACTCAAAGTGGATTTAGCTTTGTTTGTGGGCGATTTTGGCAATGAATCCGTGGCGATTGTGCGGCAACTTGCCTGTCTCCCCATACCTTATGCCGCAATTTTGGGTAATCACGATGCTTGGTACACCGCCTCGGCTTGGGGTCGCAAACAATGTCCCTACAACCGAGAAGTTGAAGACCGAGTCCAAGAACAGTTAAGTTTATTAAACCAAGCCCATGTCGGTTATGGCGATCGCGAGTTTGCCGACTTGGGCTTATCGGTGGTGGGGAGTCGTCCCTTTAGTTGGGGCGGCCCGGTGTGGAAAAACGAAGACTTTTATCGCGATCGCTACGGCATTACCAGTTTTAGCGAATCCACCGCTCGCATCGTGGCTACAGCCCAAGCCACCCCCCAAAATACGATTATTTTTCTCGGTCACAATGGCCCCTACGGCTTAGGCGATCGCCCCGAAGACCCCTGCGGTCGCGATTGGAACCCGATCGGTGGGGATTTTGGCGACCCGGATTTTCAAGCCGCCATCGCCCAAGTGCGTACCCTGGGCAAACACATTCCCCTCGTCGTGTTCGGCCACATGCACCACCGTCTCCGTCACACCAAAATCCAAGAAAGAACCGCCGTGGTCACCGATGATTGGGGAACGGTGTATCTCAACGCGGCCGCAGTTCCTCGCGTTGTGCGCGATCGCGCCGCCACCCTCCGCAACTTTACCCTGATCGCCCTCGAAGCCCATCGCGTGACCGACATCAAGCTTGTGTGGCTCGACGAAGCCGGAGACATCGTTTCCGAGAAAGATTTATATCGCGCCGCTCCTTCTATGGTAATATCCGAATCCGATCGCGAAATCGAGGCCTAAGGGTTGGCTTTGGCCCAGAACTTGTTATTATAGAAACTCCGGAGAGGTGGCAGAGTGGTCGATCGCGTTCGACTTGAAATCGAATGAACCGAGAGGTTCCGTGGGTTCGAATCCCACCCTCTCCGCTTTTTCAGTAAACAGTCATCAGTAAACAGTCATCAGTTTTTTGGGCAGTAGGCTTTTCAGTAAACAGTCATCAGTAAACAGTCATCAGTTTTTTGGGCAATCGGCAATCGCTATGTAGGGGATGGGTTTCCCCGCCCAATAACCAATAACCAATAACCAATAACCAATAACCAATAACTAATAACCAATAACCAATAACCAATAACCAATAACCAATAACTCATCTTCGCTATTGCTTATGTCATCTGCTCAAAACGCTTTACCGCCGAAACTCGCCCGCATCGTTGAACGCTTCAAACGACGGGACAACCCCAAGCAACGCTACGAACAGTTGCTTTGGTATGCCAAAAAGCTCGAAGCCATGCCAGAAGAGAGCAAAACCCCGGAAAATAAGGTAAAAGGCTGCGTCTCACAAGTTTATATCACCGCCGACTTAGTAGACGGCAAAGTCCGTTATCAGGGGGATTCTGATGCTCAGTTGGTGAAAGGCTTGGTCGCTTTCCTCATCGAAGGCTTAAACGATTTGCCCCCCGCCGATATCCTGCAAGTTACCCCCGATTTTATTGAAGAAACGGGCTTGAAAGTCAGCCTCACCCCTTCGAGAGCGAATGGCTTTTACAATATTTTTCAAACGATGAAGAAAAAAGCTCTCGGTTTTGAACTAACGACTAACCAACTATCAAATTAAGGGAGGTTAACTGCCTTCGTTCTTTTCTTCTTCTTCATCTTGTAGCCGCTCGGCAATAACACGAGTACAAGCCCAATTACTCGGTAAGGCGGAAGGCCAACCCATCCGCACCGCTTCAGGGCATACGGCCATGACGGTCAGTTGGCAATCAATGAGTTGAAAGCCCTCTTTCTCGGTTTGTTTGAGGCTGTGCTTAAGAATCGAGTCGTTTCTGAATTCTAGGGTTTTGTTGCATTGAATACAGACCAGATGATGATGGTGGTGGGGATAGGGCTGATTCAGTTCGTAATGTTTGTGACCTTCGGCCAGTTCGAGTTCCCGTAGAATCCCCATACGAGACATGAGTTTGACACTGCGGTAAATGGTGGAAAGGCTAATGGGTTCTCCCCGTTGTTCGAGAACGTGATGAAGTTCTTCGGCGCTTAAATGATCGCCTCTCGGCAGGTTTTGAAAGACGTGTAAAATTTTCTCCCGTTGGGGGGTGAGCCGCCAACCGCGAGAGTTTAGCTCTGCTTTTAGGGAATTTGCTGTGTAAGGAGGCATTTATTCAGTTCTCTCAAAAAACTTTCTTTATTGACAATGATAGACGTTTAAGCCAAAGATTTGCAACAAGTCAAATAATTGAGAATGATTGGCAATTGTTTGTAAAAATACTGAAAAGCGCGATCGCCCCGTGGTTTAGGTCTCATTAGAGCGATCGCATCTATTGAAGTTAATTTTTGTGATTTAACGCTCCCGCATGGGAATATACGGGCGATTATGGCCTCCGGTATAAATTTGCGTCGGGCGGAAAATGCGATTTTCGCCAATTTGTTCGCGCCAATGGGCTAACCAACCCGCCACCCGCGCGATCGCAAAAATCGGCGTAAATAAATCCGTGGGAATGCCTAACTTGCGATACACCAAGCCCGAATAAAAATCCACATTGGCATAAATTCCCTTATGACCCAGCCTTTCTTCAACCGCCCGCTCTAACTCGACGGCAATATCATAATATTCATCCCGGCCCGTTTGCTCAAACAAGCGCTCGGCCAAGCCCTGTAAAATTGTCGCGCGGGGGTCTTTCACCTTATACACCCGATGGCCAAAACCCATAATTTTAGATTTTTGCGCGATCAAATTTTCCACATAAGGACGCACATTTTCCACTGAGCCAATTTCTTGCAACATGAAAATGACTTCTTCATTTGCCCCCCCATGGAGCGGCCCCGCCAGGGTTCCCACCGCCGAAGCCACCACCGCATAGGGATCTGTCATCGTCGAAGCCGTCACCATCGCCGAAAACGTCGAAGCATTGATGGTATGTTCGGCATGGAGCATCAAACACACATCAAAAATCCGAGCCGCTAAGGGTTCTGGGATGCGCTCGGTCAGCATATACAAAAAGTTCGTGGCATAATCGAGTTCATCATTCGGTTGGATGGGATCGTTGCCTTTCCGCATCTGCATAAAAGCTGCCACCATCGTCGGAATTTTGGCGATCAAGCGGACAACGGCCTCGCGAATGTACTGGGGGTCATTTAGAGCGCGACGGGAGTAAAATAGCCCTAAAGCGGCGGCTGAGGTTTGTAGCGCATCCATCGGGTGTCCTGTTTCGGGAAAACATTTCATCATGTCCCGAATGCGGTACTTGATGCGGCGATGATAGCGCACCTCGTTTTCAAACTCAGTCAACTGTTCCTTGCTGGGAAGTTCCCCCCAAATTAATAAATAAGTCGTTTCCAAGAAGGTACTCATAGCGGCTAAGTCTTCAATTTGAAAGCCACGATACTCTAAGATTCCTTCTTTGCCATCGACATAGCTAATACTGGATTGAGCCGCAGGAACATTAGCTAAACCAGGAATATATTCACACGCTGAAGCTGTCATAAATAAGAATGGGTTGTGAAAGAAGTAATTGTAAACTACCCGACTCCGACCGCTTAAGCAGTACGGAGCGGGCTTTGGGTAGCCCTCAAAACAAAGTCCTGCAAAGAGCAAGACATCATCCAGAAGTGCAGGCAGTATCGGTACGCCCCAAATCCACGCCCAACGCATTATCGGTATCAGGAATCACGGGAGGCTCAGACTTTAGCTGAATTTGCAGATAAAAATTGCCATCCTTGCGCTTCCCCACGATTAGCTAAACTTCTCCCTACCTTTCAGCATGGTCAAGCTAACCATCCAGTCCGATTCCCGGAATGTAAAAGTGCGACTGTCGTAAGTGGCAGAAGTAGGGGTAAACCCCTTAACAGGTCTACCCTTTTGCTTTGCCGTCTTGTGGTTCGCGCCAACCCGACGAATGGCATGAATGATCATCTGGGCAGACAAACCAGAATGCGCCTTGGCTTCCTTGTAAATCAAAGACTGCACGGCAATCTGGTTGGTTAGCTTTTCGGGAGTCTGGGCATTCACAAACTCACAGCATTTTGCGAAAGCAAAAAGCACCGCATCAAGCTTTTCAGCCTGTTGCGACAATGCTTCCAGCTTGCAAGAAACTGTGAGAATCTGAGGCATTTTCAAATAGTGAAGTTTTCTGGCTGCGATTGTATCATATTGGCAGCTTTCGGGGTATCGAACCCTTCAATCTGCCGCGCATCCCTCAAGGGCAATCACCTTTCGCAGTAGAAGGCGGGACTCCTGCTGCTTTAGTTGAAGTTAACTTATCTAGGAAAACTGTTTCGTTGCTGTTTTTACCAAAAATTTTGGGTTATTAGCCCCGTCCTTAGAGAATGGCTTTGTGTTAAAGTTCAAACTAAGTACCGTAGGGCATACGGGAACAATGCTCGCCCTTGGGTAAAGAGAAGGGGCGGTGTCAGCCACCTGCGGGCGGACTTTATAAGCCCCGTTTCGGGGTTAATACTTCGGTATAAGCGCTTACTCTCCCGATGAAACGAGAATCCTCTGTCTTTTAGGCAGAGGAGTTGTCAACAACTAGATAAACCATTTCGGCCCAGTCAATAAAAACATCTCGCAGCAACCGAGTGAAATTTGCCCCTCCGGGACCTTCAAACCGATCGTTCCGGCTTTTTTGAGAATCAGTTTTGCTTGGCAACTTCCCCAAACCAGCATTTCTGCCCAGTTGCCAAGATCGGGTTGATGACCCACCAAAGCCAGGTTACTGTAACGGTTTTTGTCGCACCATTCCAGCCATTGCTGAATCTCGCCACCGGGTGCTAAGGGCGAAAATTCTTGAATTTGCGAAGTTAATCCGGCTGTTTGCAGAATTTCTGCCGTTTGTCGGGCCCGAATCAAGGGACTGGTCAAGATTAAATCAAAGTTCAGTTTAATTTCTTGCCAGCGACTAGCCACGGCCTGAGTTTTTTCAAAACCGAGGGGAACGAGAGGCCGTTCTTCATCATTTTGATAGGTTCCGCGTTCGGCGGCAATGCCGTGGCGAATGAGATAGAGTTTCATCGATGATTTGCCTATGGGTCTAACTGTCCCTGATGGTTTTGGGGCTCCAGGGGGAAATAATACCGTCTTCGGTGACGCGCAACCAACGCCCTCGCCAGTAAATGCGATCGCCATAAGCCCCGACTAACCACACCCAAAAGCTGAGGATTTCTCGCAGGGGCAGCGCCCACAACCATGTTAGCAAGCGGGGTGCGTCTAAGGATTTGAGGGCGACGAAGACTTGGAGATAACGGACAATCCAAGTTAATGCGGTGAGAGCGATCGCCCAGGGTGCAAACTGGGAAAATAATAAAAGGGGCAAACCGTAAACCGTGCCGTAACACAAGGCAATGGTGTAATATTGCGGGCCGCGATTGTAGCGAATGGTTCTGGCCCAGCGTAGCTCTCGTTGATAAACATCGGCAAGGGTTTCTTGTCCGGTGTCGGATTCGAGGACATAGCGGCATAATTCGACGCGATAGCCCGCTTGGGCAACTCGTTTGCCAAGGTTATAATCAGACCCGACCCGGCTAAGATGTAAACCCCCACTGGCGGCAAGGGTATCGCGACGAATTGCCATGGTGACCCCGACTGCAAATTTTACGCCACCGTCGAGCCAACGGGCCAGTAAGGCACTGGGGATAAAGTCAAAACAACGGCCAAAGGAAGCCATAGCAGCCCCTAGAGATTGGGGATTGCGCCCGATAAAGGCACAAGTGACTAAACCCGTTTTTTCGTCAGCGAGAGGGGGAATAACGGTGTGAATGTAGTGGGAATGAACGCGGATATCGCTGTCTACAAAAATCAGGGTGTCGTGTTGGGCTTGTTCGAGGAGGTAGCTGAGGGTGCTGTCTTTGTGGTTAATGCCTCGGGGTTTTAAGCCGGTAAAAAAGCGGGTGTGGGGATATTGGGCGGTAATTTGCTGTAGTAGCTTAATGGCGGGGTCGTCGGTATCTCTTACGCCGAATAGCACTTCGTATTGCGGATAATCTTGTTGGCATAACGATGTCCAGTTGGCTTCTGCTCCGGGATCGAGGCCGCACACGGGAACGAGAATGGAAACGGGGGGCGTGTAATCTGGGGTGGCGGGGTCAGATTGGCTAAAGAATTGCTGTGTGGCGACAATACAAGCGAGATAAAACAGGAGGGAAATGACGATGGCGATCGCGAAAATAATTTCTAGCCCGATAAACATTATCTTCAAAACTGATAGGTCAAACTAAAATACAAACTTTGATCTTGTAAATTCTGACCGCGATCGCGCAGTTCAATCACAGGATAAGCGTAATCTAAACGGAGATTCAAACCCGCAATCCCCATAAACTGCTGCCAAGAAAAGCCAATTCCTGCTGCGGCCAAAAAGGTTTGAGACGGTAACTGATTGGGGTTTCCGGGGGTGTTCCAAACTTGACCGAAATTGAAAAAGGGGGCAATTTGAATGGCGGAGTCGAGGTCTTCTTCTTGCCAAACGGTAATGCGGTCTTCGATGGAAACCCGAAAGCCATTATCCCCCGATCGCGCATTTTCGCGATAACCCCGCAAGGATTGTCCGCCACCAATGGCGAAACGATGGGCCGGAAGCAAGGTATCCGGGCTGAGTTGCGTTTCGGCCGCCACGATGAATAAATGGTTATCCCCCAGTTGTTGGACGTATTGTAGTTGACCCCACCAGCTAAAAAAGTGACCGTCGGGAATGGGGGCGGGGTTGGTGGTGGCGTTGAATAAGCCTGTGCCAAGGTTAAAACGCGATCGCGCTGCCCAAACACTACTATTTTGGCGCAAAAGGTAGTCTTGGCCCAAAGAAATGACGCTGGTGCGACTAATGCCGTTGGCATCGGGGCCAATACCAAAGGCAAAGGGAATTTGCTCGAATAAAAAGGTTTGGCCTTCTTGGTAACTAAAGCCGACTGAAACGGTTAATTCTTGTTGGGGCGATCGCACCAAGGGTTGAAAATAAGTGAGGGCTAATGTTTCTTTATTGGCCCGAATGCCTAATGGGGCAAATTCCGGTTGGGTAATTTCGCTCCAACTGGGATTATAACGGGCTTCTAAACTGCCTTTGGTGGCGTTAATCGGCAAGCGATAACGCAGATCTACTTCATTGACTCCCCCGGTGGTGGTGCGGGTATAAGCGGCAAAAAATTCGTCCCCAATTCCGGTGAGGTTACGGGCTTGCAGATTTAATCCTAAACGTTCTGAACCGACGCGGGGCGAGGCATAATTGTCAATACTAAGCTGGCCGCTCAAAAAGGGCTTTTCTTGCACTTCTACCCGCAAAACGCGCTGTTTATCCGCCTGAAACAGTAAAGTGGCGTTAATATCCGCTAACATGGGGTCGAAGCGGAGTAATCGCAGTTGATCTTCAAATTCGGTCGAGTTAAAAGGATTGCTGATTTTTAGGCGATCGCACAGATAATTTAAGCTTAAACGCTGTCGCCCCTCGATTTGAATCTCTGCAATGCTGCCTTCTTCGATCTGGATTTCAATTTGATTGTTAATTGTTGCTGCCTGGGGACGGGCATTGGCAAAGGCATAGCCGCGATCGCGATACAGTAAGGTGATGCGATCGCTCGCGGTGCGAATCAAGGTCAACAAGTCATTTTCGCTCAATTCCGATGCCCCATAGTTGGCTAGAATGGGCGCGATCGCCGTGGCGATTTCTTCACGGCTGAATATTGTGCTGCCTGTGACTTGAAACGCGAGTTTTTGACCGTTGAAGGTGCTTTCGAGGGGAATTTCGAGGGGAGATGCGGCGGCGGGGAAAGCAGGCTCTAGAGCGCAAAATTCGAGGGCTGCTGCCGGAGTCGCGATCGCCCCCAAAACGCCGCTCATGATTAAACTTAGTGTCCCATAGTTCATTTTTCGATCGCAACCAAAGTTAAATATTCGCCGTCATGGGTAGATTGCCCCACAGTAACCTGTCGCCGCGATTGTATCAAAATGTGAATAATTTTTTTCGAGTGATACAAATCACAAATCTCTGTCTCTGGCGGCCCTAAAATAAAGGTAAAGATAAGGTTAAGGCAAGTAAGAAAGCTGACTTTGCATAACAAATGACCTAAGAAAAAAGGAGGGCAATTATGACCCTATCACTGACTACCAAAATCGCCACAACTGCTGTTGCTCCAACTCCAGTTTATACACCAATACAAAAAACGAGTAAAAAGCGTTTAGTTGCTTACTGGGTTCGCGATGAAAACAACAAATTATATTGTCGTTGGGTCAACGAGTAAACCAGCCATACGCTCTATTGTAAAGCTAATTCTAAGTCTGGGTGAGGGGAAGTATTTTCTTCCCCTCTAACTTTATTCAGGAGCGCTCACCGCATGGCGATCGGGGACAATTTGCGACCCATATCTTTGAGCATAAACTTGAGTAAATTCTGCTCCAAAAAAGAGGATTTGGGCTGAATAGTAAACCCAAGCCAAAAGCACCACTAACGATCCGGCTGCACCATAAGTCGAGCCCAAACTTCCTTGTCCTAAATAAATACCTAAAATCCATTTACCGAGAGTAAATAACAAAGCGGTAATTGCTGCACCGATCCAAACATCCTGCCATTGAATATTAACATCCGGTAAATATTTATAAATAAAGGCAAATAAAACTGTAATAATGCCAAAAGAAACCAGCAAATTAAGGATTTGCCACAGAAAATCAAATCCCGGAATCAAATCGCTGAGATAATGACTCAGCCCTGATAAAATTGCACTAATCAATAAAGAAACTAATAACAAAAAGCCGATAACTAAAACCATTGAAAAAGATAAAAGTCGCTTGCGAATTAAATTTTTAACCCCTCGATCCGGCTTTTCTTTAACATCCCAAATTGTATTCATGGCATCTTGTAACTGCACAAAAACCCCCGAAGCCCCAAACAGTAATACCACGATACTAATAATCGAAGCAAAACTACTCACATTCGGTTGATTGGCATTTTCAAGGGCAGTTTGAATCGCTTGTGCGCCTTGCTGTCCGACCAATCCCTCGATTTGTCCGACAATTTCCCCTCGCGCCGCTTGTTCCCCAAAAATTGCCCCCGCGATCGCGATCGCCAAAATTAAAAGCGGTGACAAAGAGAAAACCGTATAATACGCTAATGCCGCAGCCAGTCGAGAGGCTTTGTCTTTTTGCCATTCTTGGAAACTGGCTTTTAATAATCTAAATAATCTTTTGAACGTCATGAAAATTCCAGGGTGATGAAAATTGATATATCCTTATTATGCCGAAACCTCCTCAATTGCAAGCCCCTGGAGTAAGAATAAAATCTAAAATTGTAGCAGTTTATCGTCAAAATTTATATGGTTTTACCTCTTAAGAGATAACCCTAAACTCGCTTTTATCTATCTTGAGCTAGAGGTCAAAAATCAGTAAAGCTTCTGTGTATAAACCCCCAGTCATTACTGCCCCCCAAGAGCGATCGGGTTTGAAGTTTGCTAGGATACTCAAGATTATCGCAGCAGTTTCGCAAGCTTATATGGCCATTTCCAAACCCGAAGCCAAACAACTCCTAGAACGGCTCATTTTCGACTCAGAACGTCCCCAGGATTGGGTACAGGATGTGTGGGGAATGAGTCCCACCCTAGGGGAAACCGCAGTCAAACTGTGGGAAGTGTTTGAACTCTTGATTGAATGCTGTCCTGAAGAGCAATTAGACAACTTATGGCAGACTTTATATCAAGACCTAATCGAAGATTAAAACTCAAAGGCGATCGCGCCTTATTTTGCCAGTCTTATCGTAGCGCGATCGCTTTCTAACTTACCCTTGTGACTTCAGCACATTCGCAATTTTTGAGTGCATCAACGCAATATTGGGGTCCCGTTGAATGGCTTGATAATACCTTTGTTCGGGTTCGGTTCCCGATTCAGCCGGATGCAATAAGGTTTCGGCTTCACTCAGCAACGCCTTCACTTCATCGAGGGTTGCTGGCTCTTTCCCCCCCAAGGCCTCATCAATTTTAACAATAAATTGCGAAATCGGTCGCAACCACCCAAACCACTCATGATCGATGACCAAGCGGAAAAACTCCCCCTTTGACTGAATACGACCGTGTTTCTTCTCATACACGATTTTCTCGGACTCTAACAAAGCTTTGTGTAAATTTAACAGCCCTTCGCGCACTTCACGCAAACGCTGAAACGGATAGTCAAGACTACGATCTGACATTAACCCAGATTACTCATAACAACTATGACGATCTTGTCACAACTGCCCCAACTGTAGCGAGGGGTTTTCTTGGGCAGCTTTTTTCAGTAATCAGTTGTCAGTAATCAGTAATCAGTAATCAGTTTTTTGGACAATTGGCTTGTAGGGGCGGGGTTTCCCCGTCCAACAACCAACAACCAACAACCAACAACTAACAACTAATTTTCAGGAATAATCGTCAGAGGTAACTCCCGTCGTAAAGCAATCAACTCGTCGCGATGGGCTTTCACCTTCACCACACTGGTTTCCCCCATCGCTTCGACTTTGAGCGTCACTTGTTCGACTCGTCCGGCATTTTGCCAATAAAACCAACCTGCGAGGGGAGAAAGTAAACTCAGACCCAACCAACCGCGATTTAAAGCCGGGTAAATGTAAGTCAAGACCAAAGCCAAACAAAACCACCCGCAAGCGGCTAAAAGGCTCAAAAAGATAGCGAGAAACCAACTCGGACGCACAAAGCCCTCGAAGGTGACTTCTTGGGTTTCTGGGTCTAAGTCGGTAATGCGATAAGCCCGACGGTCAAAATAGTCTTGCAGTTGGGGTAAGAGAGTGTCTTGGGGAACTTTGGCCGCTAGGGCTTGTTGGATGGTACGGTCTTTGAATGAAGCCCGAATAAAGAAAAATAAGCCAATCCCTAACAGTATCGTTAAGAAAAACGTCGAACTAATAACAGGAATATTCACAGGTTGCTAAAAAACCAAAAAATAATGACTAGGGTGTAGTTTAGTTATACCAAAAGCGCGATCGCGACTTCACAGGCAAGGGGCGCGATCGCACTTCTATTTTTATTGTGACATCCTCCTCGGCATGAATGCAGGAGGATTCCTCGCCACGCTTACCTAAAAGGAAGGCGAGCTATGGGATTGACGTTTCAGTCAATTCGCCCATGAACCGCACAAGGGGATGACTCGTCTTTCTTCGTCTCGTCAATCTCTACATGGCTTTGTGTTCCCCAGTAATGTATTCCCGCCAAAAACGAGATAATTCTTCGGCTTGACGGCGGGCTTCGGGGCGGACTTTGTACATCCGACGCGGACGGCCGCGGCCTTCTACTTTTTTCCAATACCCAGTAATCGTTCCTTCTTCTTCTAGGAACTTTAAACCGCCGTATAGCACTGTGTCCGACAATCGATACATCGGATAGTCTTTTTCGAGTTGTTCGATTAGCTGGGTTCCGTAGGATTCCCCCCTTAGCAAGACATCGAGAACATAGCAAACCGCCAATTCTTTATTGAGGTAAAGCGGTGGCGGACTGTTGAAAAACTGATAAATATCTTCAAATTTCATTGTGTAACCCATCAAACTTCCCAGATACCTAGTAGCGAACGCAAAAAGGGCGTTCTGGTAGAAGATGCACCGAGAATGAGAGCCACAGTTGACTGTTGTGAACGACTCAATCCCAATTTAGGGGTTTAAAGGTCGCTGACAGTAAGTTGAGCTTCAAAAAAATCAGACTTCAGCAGATTGATTCGAGATAAATTCGCCCGAATTGCTCTTACTCCAATAGACTGAGCTTAAAGAGGAAAATCGGGACGAGTTTGCCAAACTTCACGAAGGATTTGGCCTCGTCGATCGATTTGCACCTGATAATTCGCTAAAAATATTAGTGTTTGACCGCCCTGCGATTGCAGACGAATCTTAATTTGGGCTGTTATGTTGCGGACACCCTGATTATTTTCCTCATCCTGATAGTGGATGGGTTGAATCGCTTGTAAGTCTTTAACTCGATATTGAGAAAAAAAGTTCTGCCAAGCGGCATAGACGGAATCACCCTGGTAAATTTTAGCCTTAATGCCCGAAGAATGTTTCAGGATAGCCCTGTTACTATATAGATTAACCGTTTTTTGGGCATTGGACGAGGCGATCGCACTCCAATGTTGTTTTAAAATTTGCCCCGGTTGCGGTTCGACTTGGTGTTTGTAAGCCGATAGACTGCACACTAACGCCGTTGCTGACGCGATACACGCCAGATGATGTTGCCAAGTTTGGGGTTGAATCCATTTCATCATCTTCTCCGGAATTAGGGCTAAAGGAATACTGGTAAACTTAGATTCCTATACAGTCCTAAAAGGGATGACTCTTGATTTTCCCAAAAAGTTCGCGGTCTGTTACAAAAATTTTGAAGAGCGCGATCGCGTCAACCTTCTGTCCATATTAGCTAACCGGGAGATTTCAACGCCACCATTCTCAGCAAATCCCCTAGAAGCTCGATACAATCTTGTATATGCGAACGGCTTATCTCAACTCCCATGAAAGACAAAGTAAAATCCGAACTCTCAACTCCTCTCCCTGTGGCTGTGCAGCGAGCCTCCAATGACATTAAATGGGCGGGTCGCGTGGGTTTCTGGGTACAGTTGGTTTTGGGGGTCATTTCGACGGTGACGGTCTTATTCGCCAGTCCCACCTTACTCGAAAGTGATGTGACTAGCTCTCAAGGTAGTGGTTTTGGGATTTTTTGTGCGGTTTGTGGTTTGATTACCTTGGGCATTGGGATTTATTTTTCGGTGCGCTACCTGGGGATTGCTAAAAAACTCCAAAGCCCAAATCCTGGCTTACGTCCCAATAAGTCCGACACGATTAAAGTTATTCGTATGGGTTTGCTGGTAAATTTAATCGGGATGGCGTTAACTATCATCGGGGCAGAAGCAATTGTGGGGATTGTTTTGGCAAAGTCTTTGGCTCGTCCTCAGTTAGCGTTAGGCTCTGACCCCAAGGAATTTGTAAACTCAATTGATTTGCTGATTGTACAGGCGAATACAAACACGATTGCGGCTCATTTCGCTGGAATTGTGTCTTCTTTGCTTTTACTTAATCGTATTACAAAATAGTTATTGGTTGTTGGTTATTGGTTATTAGTTATTGGTTGTTCCCCAAATTCCTTAATTGGTAATTGGTAATTAGTAATTGGTAATTATACATTGTAAATTGTACATTAAAAAATCATGCTCCCATGCCGGAGTATTTTTTTAATCCTTGTCGCCATAACCAACGGTTTAAAATAAAAACAATTAAACACCAAGCCAAACTAATTAAAAAGCCTCGTCCTAACTGGACTTCAAAGCCAACTAAAATGGCAGAGGGAAAGTGAATAAGATAAGGAAAAGGAGTCCAAAGGGCAATTTCTCTAACCAAGGATGGAAATACGGATAACGGGGCAATCATACCGGAAAGAAAGATATAAAATAAGTATAAAAACTGTTCAACTGCTGTCGCTCTTTCTGTCCAAAATGCCATCATTGCGGCGGTATATTGCATCAAAAAACGGAGAAGAAACGCGATCGCGATCGCGAGACTGTAATATAAAATTTGGGATAAGCTCGGCAACCAAGCTGCATCGGGATACAGCCATATAAATAAACCGATTAAGACAATAACAAAGGGAAAACGAGCAAATCTTTCCGAGACATGACGAGCAACATCGTGCCACACGGGATCGATAGGTTGAAGTAACCGGAAAGATAGTGTGCCTTCTACAACATAGCGCTCAAAATCCCAAATCACCCAAACAATTGTGAATTGTCGCGTGAGAAAAACCGCTAAAAAATAACGAGCAAACTCCAAACTTGAAAGCCCAAAACTCCCACTTTCTGAAGCTTCAATCCAAACCCCCATTAAAATAATAGGGAGCGAGCCAGACAGCACCCAAAAAAACAATTCGGCTCGATATTCGACCATGTGGGCATAATAAGAGGAAAAGAAAGTGGCGATTTGTTTTAATGTCCAATTCATGAGTGCCTAAGGAGAAAAATGAAAAACCCAGTTTGGCTTAAACTGGGCTAAATTTTCAATGATTTGGAAAAGTAATTAGAGATTTTCTAGAATTTTCTGCACAATATTCATGCCAGTTACAGCTTGCCAGCCAAATAAACCTACCAAGGCAATATTTAAAGTAATGTGGGTATAACGCGCCCAGGTTTTACCTTTTTGCATTAACGGGGACAAAGCCGCAGAAAGGGCGACTAAACCCGTCATGGTTAAGCCGACAATTAAGTGCGGCCCGACAAACAATTTGCCATTATTAATATAAGTGACTGCCATGCCGTTAATCGAACCCACCACTAAAAAGGCGAGTAAAATTGCGCCAATATTAAAGTGACGGGTGTTAAAATCCTTTTTAACTAATTCTTTGCGTTCTTCTTTTTCGGCGTTGCGAGTGCGGCGAATTTGGAATCCTAAATACATTGCATAAAAGGATAATCCAAACAACACCCACATAAAGATCGGATGGAGAAATTGCGAATAAGTTTTGACAGCTTCAGGAATTGCGAGATTCATCGTTAAATAAAGTGTGCCAATCATTCAGGGACTTGTTGAAATTTAACGTAACATAAGTTTTGCTATCCTGGCCGTCGCCAAAATCACAGATGGGTCGATCGTTTCGCGAGAAAGGATAACAGAAAAAAGAATATACTCGCGTCTGGGGGAAAGTTCGGAGATAATTGATAGCGAATGATTTGGGACTGAGCAAAAATCAAGATGGTTTCAGACGGGGATATGGCATTGTTAAAGGCGGCTCGTACAGGCGATCGCGAGACGGTAGAATCGATTTTAAGTCAAGGTGTGGCGGTTGATGGTAAAGATCGTCAGGGGATGACGGCATTGACGATCGCGGCACAACGGGGTTATATCGAAATTGTGCGATCGCTCCTCAATGCTGGAGCTAAGGTCAATCATCACAGCGATCGCTACGGTGTAACGGCGTTAATGTTAGCATCTGCGGCGAATCAGTTAGAGACGGTAAGGGTCTTAATTGCGGCAGGAGCAGACGTAAATGCGGTGAATGAGGACGGGACTCCGGCGATCGCGATCGCAGCGTATAAAGGCTATTTAGGAGTCGTCAGAGCCTTGCTCGCGGCGGGAGCCAACCCCCAAATTGAAGACAAAGATAACGATACGGCTGTGTCTGTAGCGATTAAAGCCGGACAAGCTCAAATTGTCGCCGCCTTACAAGAATATCCCCTCAACGCGCCGTTACGATGGGCCGGAATGAGAGAGGCGATCGCGACACAACAACCCGCTTGTTTAGCTGCCCTACAGCCCACTGAAGCCGAAGTTAACGCGATCGCCCCCAACGGACAAACCTTACTCCTAGAGGCAATTTCTCGCCAAAACGTTGATTCTGTCAAAATTCTACTTTCTGCCGGGGCCAAGCCCAATTTCAGTAATACGGATGGCGAATTTCCCCTCATGTTGGCAGCGGCCAATGGCAATGTGGCTATTGTAGCGGCATTGCTCGATGCCGGGGCAGACATCAACCAAACCGACGAAGACGGCGAAACCGCTTTACATTTTGCCACCGTCGAAGGCCATCTCGCGGCCATTCGTTATCTGCTCGATCGGCAAGCCTCAGTCGATCCCCGCAACCATTTGGGCGATACACCGCTTATCGTGTCATCTTTACAGGGTTATACCGAAATTGTGGGGCTTTTGCTGCAATACGGCGCACAAGTCAACGTCAGCAATGAAGGGGAAACGCCCCTCACTCTGGCTTTTTCCCAACAACATTTGCCCGTGATTGCTTTATTGCTCAAAGCCGGGGCAGATGCTAATTTTCGCACACCTTCAGGGAAAACGATGTTAATGGTGGCTTGCGATCGCGGCCAAGTCAAGTTAGTGCAAACCTTGATTGCTGCGGGGGCGGATGTAAATCTGCGGGACAAAACCAACGCCACTGCCTTGATGTGGGCGGCACATCGCGGTCATAATCAAGTCGTCAAAATGCTTTTAGCCACAGGACAAGTCGATCTCAATACTCGCAATCACGGCGGATATACAGCTTTAGGATTGGCACAACACAACAACTATCCCGACACGGTGATGCTACTCCAGGAAGCCGGGGCGACTCGGTAACGCTAAATCTGCCCAACTAAAAAGCCCTTGGGAGTCTTGCCGTGTTTCGACCCCAAAGGCTTTCCGCTCATTAATTCCTCACACACAACTGTATTATTGTCTTTTGGCGATGGGGTAGTTCCGGACAGGGTGACACTTTTAGAATTGACACTGTGGTTTGGTTGTTGGTTATTGGTTGTTGGTTGTTGGACGGGGAAACCCCACCCCTACAAGCCGATTGTCCAAAACACTGATGACTGATAACTGATGACTGATAACTGAAATTGCCTACTGCCTAAACGCCTTAGCCTCCTTCACCCAAACCTGGACGCGATCCACGGGAGGGGTTAAATCCTTGCGTTGCATCATGGAGACGTATAAGCGCGTAATCTGGCGATGGAGGTGGGAAGCGGGGGTTTGAGCGAGTTGGGAAATGGAAATAATGCCACAGTGGAGGATAACGCCGCAATATTCGCAACCGACGCTAGGAAGACGGGCAAGATCGGCCAGGGCAATCCATTTGCTGAGATACTGAGGATGGATTTGTAGTTGAGACGCGATCGCGTTTTTGCTTTGAGGATTGCCCGTTTGTTGTAGAAGTTTTTGGGTGGTATTGAGGCCAATTGATTGTAGATTTTCGCGATCGCGATCGCTCAGTCCCGGTAGTTTTTCAATCGGCCAATCGCAGCCTTGCATGATAGTTCTCAATGATGAGTCAGGGGCTAACCATTATGCCACGGGTTGAGCCTTTCTGACGGGAAGGTGATTTTTGAGTTTACTCTGCCCTTGAAGGCATTGGGACGGATGGGGGTTGTGGCGGTAAATCAATAGAAGATGGCGGCGTAATAGGAGGCAAAGGAAAGAAATCTGGAGGGAGTGGCGGTAAATCGGGATTATTCCCCGGATTTTCTGAATCTTCCTCGGAACCAAATGGGAAAAGGTCGGGGGGCTGAAGGCGGATTTGCAGCTTGGCTAACTCTGCGTCTAAATCAAAAGGTTGAATTTTGTTCATGGTGCTAATCGCCCGTAGATTCAGCAATGAGAGGGTAACAGGGGCTTCTGGGGCGGCTTCGGTGACGGAGAAGGGAATGCCATACACGACTAAATAGGTCCGATCCCCCACATTTACGGTTTCTCCTTGGGTGTAATATTCGTTGGGGACAACACCGATAAAACTGCCAATAATTGTTAGAAATAATCCAGCTTCGAGTTGACCGCTAATGCTGAAAACTCGCCAACTCGAATCTAAGTCTTTAAGCTGGAAAGAGAGGGGATAGCGATCGTCTTCGAGAATTTCGAGTAACGGTTGACTCAAACTCGGTTTTCCCGGCAATAAAAGCACTGTTGCGAGTAAGGACGCGATCGCGGTTTGTTTAAACAGACCCATAAATATCCAACCTTTTTGAGTTGAATTCAGAAATTATACAGGATTTATGCCGATTATTGATAAATTAACCCGCCGTTCCTTTCTAACCACTGCTCTCGCTACAAGTAGTTTAGTTATTGCGAGTAAAGCTTTCGCTCAAACTCGTAATTCTGCATCTAGACAACGTAATATTTTAATGCTCATTTCTGACGACCAAGGTATCGATCAAATTGGCTGTTATGGCAACAAAAAAGTTTATACCCCAAGCTTAGATAATCTCGCGAAAACTGGGGTGCGTTTTACCCATGCTTTTACGCCATCTGCCTCTTGTAGTGCCAGTCGCGGCAGCATTTTAACGGGGCTTTTTCCCCACCAAAACGGTCAATACGGCCATCAACATCAGCAGCATAATTTTAGCTTGCTGCACTGGGTACAACCGCTTCCCATGTTACTAAAAGCGAGAGGTTATCAAACAGGTTTAATTGGTAAACTTCATATAGGAGGAACCCCCGAACAATTCCCTTTTGACTTTGTGGTTTATCGCGATGAATTGATGGTAAACCGGGATGTCCAGAAAATGGCGAATAAAGCCGGAGAATTTTTTAATTCCGATCCATCCAAGCCCTTTTTCTTACTTATTGGTTATTCCGATCCCCATCGTTTAGGGGAAACTTTTGGCAATGAACCGAATTATCCAGGAGTCGAACCAAAAAAGTATCAACCGGATGAAGTGATTATCCCTCATTATGTGCCAGATATTCCTGAATCGCGAGTAGAAATGGCCGAAATGTACGAAGCGATCGCGCGATTAGATACAGGAATTGGTATGGTGATTGACCAATTAAAAAAATCAGGAAGATACGAAGATACCTTGATTTTATATCTTACGGATAATGGCATTCCTTTTCCCGGTGCAAAGACCAATCTTTATAATCCAGGATCGAATTTACCCCTGATTGCGTCTCATCCTAAACTCATTCAACCGAATCAAGTGAACCGCAATTTAATTAGTTTTACCGACTTAGTACCCACCTTATTAGACTATACCCAAACCGACCCTCCCAGCCATGAATTACCAGGGCGGTCTTTTCTCCCTATTATTAATACTGAAATCGCAGAAGATTGGTCAGAAGCTTATGTTTCTCATGTCTTCCACGGTATCCACATGTATTACCCCATGCGAGGCATTTGTACCGGAAAATATAAATACCTGAATAACCTGTACTCCGATTTAAAATACCCAATTGCCTTGGATATTTTGCGATCGCCCACTTGGAACGGAATGCTAGAACGGAACTTAAATAAAGTTGGTTCGCGTCCTTTAGAAAATTATCTCTATCGCCCCTCAGAGGAGCTATACGACCTAGAAAACGATCCCCAGGAGTTATTTAACCTCGCAGAATATCCTCGCTTCACAGACGTTTTAGAAACGCTGAGAAGCAAGGTTCAAACAATGCGAGAAAGCACTAACGACCCGTGGCTAACGCAGGCTGCAAAACTACGCCTGTTAAGCTAAACGCCCGGACTTCGGTAACTTTAACTTGAACGATTTTGCCTTTAAGTTCGTTGATATCTCCAGCAAAGAAAGTGAGACGATTACCGCGAGTCCGACCCATCAGTTGCGATGTATCTTTGGGGTTAATATCTTCAACCAGGACTTCTTCGATGCGATTGAGATACCGTTGCGATCGCGCCAGCGCCTTTACCGATACTAACCGATTGAGACGTTGGAGGCGATCGCTTTTCACTTCCTCGCTGAGTTGATTATCCCACACCGCCGCAGGAGTTCCTGGTCGTGGCGAATAAGCCGCCGTATTCAACAAATCGAAGGCAACATCTTCGACTAATTTCAGGGTATTTTCAAACTGTTCCTCGGTTTCGCCGGGAAAACCGACAATGGCATCAGCACTAATCGCCGCATCGGGCATATACTCCCGAATCTTCTCGATAATGCGGCGATACTTTTGATGAGTGTAGCCCCGCGACATGGCTTTTAAGATGTCGTTATCCCCGGATTGGAAGGGAATATGGAAATGTTCGCACACCTTCGGGAGTTCCTGACAAGCCTTAATCAGCCGTTCGGTGAAATAGCGGGGGTGACTCGTCGCAAAGCGAATGCGCTCAATTCCCGGTACATCATGGACGTAGTACAGTAAATCCGTGAGGGTGTTTTGGTGTCGTCCCGACTCCGTAACACCGGGTAAATCGCGACCGTAAGCGTCGATATTTTGCCCTAGTAGGGTCACTTCTTTATAACCCTGCTGTCCTAACATTTCCATTTCAGCCCGAATCGCTTCCGGGGTACGGGATTGTTCAACGCCGCGCACATTGGGGACAACGCAATAAGTACAGCGTTCGTTACAGCCATAAATCACATTCACCCAAGCGGTGACGGTACTATCGCGACGGGGCTTGGTAATATCTTCAGCAATTTCGATGGGTTCGGTTGCAAGGACTTGGTTTCCGTCGAATACCTGTTCGAGTAAATCCCCTAAACGGTTTGCGTGTTGGGGGCCCATCACCAAATCTAACTCCGGAACGCGACGCAGCAGTTGTTCCCCTTCTTGCTGGGCCACGCAACCGGCCACCACTAAGGTTAAATCGGGTTGTTCGTGTTTGCGTTTGGCTTGTCGTCCGAGATAAGAATAAACCTTTTGTTCGGCATTATCGCGAATGGTGCAGGTATTGTAGAGAATGACATCTGCTTCGTTGGGGTCTTCTGACCATTGCAACCCCATATCTTCGAGAATACCAGCCATGCGCTCGGAGTCGGCTTTGTTCATCTGACAGCCGAAGGTGGTAATGTGATAGCGGCGGGATGTTGCGGTCATGGTAATTTAGGGGTGCGATCGCGTGAAACGTTTAAAAAGACTTTATCTATCTTACAAGTTTCGTCGCGGTTTCGTGGGCAGCTTTTTCAGTTATCAGTTATCAGTCATCAGTCATCAGTTTTTGGGCAGTGGGCAGTAGGGGGAGGGGGAGGAGTGGGAGGAGGGGGAAGAAAGTAGATTGTGATGAGTAATCAACAACCAATAACCAACAACCAACAAAATTTGACAAACGCCCCTCAAATTACCGATAATAGAAAATTGCGTGTAAACCCAAGCTCGGATCGGGTGAATCGCTAACCAAAGCCGAAATCATCAGCATTTCAGCTACCCGTACGGCCTTTTAGAGGATAAATCCATGACTTATGCAATTATTGAAGCTGGGGGAAAACAACTCCGCGTTGAACCCGGTCGTTTTTATGACATCAACCTGCTACCCTTGGAAGCGGACGAAACCCACAGCATCGATCGGGTTTTACTCGTCAACAACGACGGCGATATTAGCGTCGGCCAGCCCTATGTGGCTAATGCTACCGTAGAAGGTCGCGTCCTGAGTCACCTTCGCGGTCGCAAAGTCATTGTTTACAAAATGCGTCCGAAGAAGAAAACCCGCAAAAAACGCGGTCATCGTCAAGAGTTAAGCCGTTTGCTGATTACGGGGATTACTCTCAACGGTGAAACCATCGCAGCCGCAGACGAAGATGTAGACACCGCAGAAGTGGAAGTGATGGGAACCCCAGAAACCGAAGAAATCGAAGAAACCACCGAAACCGCAGCCGAATAAGGCACTCCTCTTGTCCCACGGGAGGATTTGCAGGTTCTACAATAACAATAAGCAAGTAATCGTACATCACAGTAAAGAACAATGGCTCACAAGAAAGGAACAGGTAGTACTCGTAACGGTCGCGACTCAAACGCGAAACGATTAGGTGTAAAACGCTACGGCGGCCAAGTGGTTAGAGCGGGTAATATTTTAGTGCGTCAACGCGGCACTAAAATTCATCCGGGTGTGAATGTCGGTCGCGGTAACGATGACACTTTATTCGCGCTTACTGATGGCATTGTGCAATTCGAGCGCGTCAATCGCTCTCGCCAAAAAGTTAGCATTTACCCTGCGGGTTAAGTCGATTTTGCGGCGATGACTTTGCTAAGTTAAAAGCAAATCACTCTCTCCCCCTGTCTTCATTAAGGTGCATCAAAGCACGCTCGGTTATTGAGCGTGTTTTATTTTTTTTAAACGTTACAAAACATTGAGAGGTGTTGCGATTTGTAGCTCTGAGGAAAGCGATCGCTTTACACTATTTTGAGCAACATCAAAAATACTGTTATAAATCGTCCTATGTTTCCAGTTCAGCGTCCCCGTCGTCTTCGTCAATCCGACCCACTCCGTCGGATGGTGCGGGAAACCATTGTTACCGCTAACGATCTAATTTATCCCTTGTTTGCCGTTCCCGGTGAAGGGGTAGCCAAAGAAGTTTCTTCAATGCCTGGGGTTTATCAACTCTCGATTGATAAAATCGTCGAAGAAGCCAAGGAAGTCTACGACCTCGGCATTCCCGGTATTATTTTATTTGGTATTCCTGCCGATAAGGACAACGACGCAACCGGAGCATGGCATGATTGCGGTATTGTCCAGAAAGCTGCTACTGCGGTGAAAAAGGCAGTTCCCGATTTGGTGGTGATAGCCGATACCTGTTTGTGCGAATACACTCCCCACGGTCATTGCGGCTATTTGGAAGTCGGGGATTTGACGGGTCGCGTGTTGAATGACCCCACGTTGGAATTATTGAAGAAAACCGCCGTTTCTCAAGCGAAAGCGGGGGCTGATATTATCGCCCCTTCCGGGATGATGGATGGCTTTGTCACAGCGATTCGGGAAGCGTTAGACGAAGCAGGCTTTAGCAATACGCCGATTTTGTCTTATGCAGCGAAATATTCCTCGGCTTATTACGGCCCCTTCCGGGATGCCGCCGAATCTGCCCCTCAGTTTGGCGATCGCCGCACTTACCAGATGGACCCCGGAAATGCCCGCGAAGCCCTTAAGGAAGTCGAAATAGATATCGCTGAGGGCGCAGATATGGTGATGGTTAAACCCGCTTTGGCCTATATGGACATTATTTGGCGCATTAAGGAAATGACCAATTTACCCGTGGCGGCTTACAATGTCTCTGGGGAATATTCTATGGTCAAAGCCGCAGCCCTCAACGGTTGGGTAGACGAGCAGAAGATGGTCATGGAAACCCTGACGGCGTTTAAACGTTCTGGTGCTGACCTCATTTTGACTTATCACGCGAAAGATGCGGTGCGTTGGATGTAGGGTTAGGTTTATCGCTTAATTTGGTTTAAAAACCCCGGTTTTGGAGTAAAGCCGGGGTTTTGTATGACTTAAAAATTCAAAATTAAACTTATAGTCCTAAAATTTGTGCTTTTTTAGCTGTAAATTCAGCTTCTGTGATAAAACCTTTTTCGTACAGTTTTGCAAATTTCTCTATTTCATCTGCGGCTGATAGAGATTGAGTTGGCTGGCTAGATTTACCTTGTTTTAACTCTCGCATTTTCTGCTCTACAGTTTCTTTGAATTGCTTGAATTTTTCATTGAGTTTTTCCCCTCGAAAAGTAATAACATTTTCTTGGGAATACTTGTTTTGGTTAGGCCTGGGAAAATATCCCATATACATAAATTCTAAAAAGCCATCTTTAATACCACTTTCTTTGTATTGCACTGCGGTCAAACTTTCTACTGGTATTTTGATCGCATTAGCATCATCATCTAAAAAATTGGTAACTTTAAAAAAACCACCTTTAGTAATTAACACATAGTCATCAACCAAGGCTACTGCACCACCAATAGTATTTTTTACATACGGGTACTCTCTTTCTGGTAAAACTTCTTCAGCTTTACGAGATAGTGGTCCTTTTACCTCACGATCTAAGCTTAATGTCGCTTCTTCAAATTCGGCAAGACTCGAACATAAATTCAGCTTTTTTTCTCCTAATTTTATCAACTCTGATATTTCTTTAAGAACATCTATTTTCGCTTTTTGACACTGGGATATTTCAGCTTGAGCCGCAGCTTGTTTTTGGTAGTTGTCTTGAACTTGTTCAACTAATATATCAGCAACTATATCCGGTGCTTCGGACTGTAGATTGGTAACTTCGTCAGGATTATTGGTTATACTTTTGGCAAGTTCGATATAACTATCACGAAGTTCTTGCTCGTAAGTTTCAACGTTATCGAGTAAGTTACCTACTGAACTTTTGATTTTATTCCAAAAACCTTTTTGGGCTTCTTGTTGGCGATTGTTTCGCGCTTCTTTTTCCGCAATTAGCTTTTGTTGAGTTTCAGCAACTTTACTAAACTTCCTTTTACATTCTTCATGAACTAAACTCAATTGATCCTCAAAGACTTTTTCACCAAGTTGCGCTAATTCGGGTTTGAGTTGCTCAAAGTTTTGCTCAAGTTGAGCGAGTTTTTCGTTTTGCTCTTTAATTTTGTTAGTCAGTGCTTTTTCTGTCAAACGGATGACAATTGCTTTTTGTGTTAGATACCTAAATGTGTCTGAGAAGCTAGTATGTTGGTCAGGGATAACTGAATTTACTGTATTGGTTACTAATTCTACATCAGCACCTGCTTTTTTCAATCTTTGTTCTAATTCTTGAGCTTGACCTTTTTCATAAGTTTGAAAAATGATATTTGGGGCTTTCTCCATCAATTTATCAAGCTCAAAAGCTTCCATGTATTGGAAATTGTCAATCACTTTACTGACTTCAAAATGTTTACCTTTAGGAACTTGATTTAAGAAAATACCATAAAACTCATTCATTGTTCACCTCTCTTTTAAAAATCTTAAAGCTGAATATGAGTTAACTTTGACGTAGTAGAGTTTGCCAAACTAATTCATAATTTTTCACAAGCTCGTCCAAAGTTAAAGCAACATATTTTTGTCGATCTCTCTGAGTAGCTTCCGGCCAATATTTGGTTATTTCTTCTTCTCCCAAACTGCGATCGTATAATAAATCTTTGGGTAAATATCCTATTGTTGGATAGTCGCGGTCTGGAACCCATTTCTTTAAGCTAATCCGGACATACTCTTGAAACTTGTTGTATTCTTCTGGATATTTAGAAGCATTAGCTAGTTTTCGAGAAGTTAATATATCCTGAATTCGAGCTTCTATTTCTCGATCTGTGTGTATCCAATCTTCAGCATATATTCCTACTTTAGTAAGGTTAGCTGCGCCTCTAGCAGCAACTCCATAGGGTGATGAAGAAGCAATAGGAAATTTACTAACCACATCATCTAAAAATTCACTAGCTGCTAAAGTTTGTCTAACTTTATAATAGTCACTTTTTCCTGGAGAACTATGTTGATTTTGTGATTTACGATGAGTTACTTTTTGGACTTGGACAATAGCTGGAGATTTAGATTCTATCGAAGCTGAATTGACGGAATTACTAGAGGGAGCCGGAAAGAATAGAAACCAGATAGCCAAAAAAGGTTTTAAAGCTAGTCCTAGAATAAAGCCTAACGTATGCCACACCCAACCTATTATTTTCAATGGCAAAGTAATAATAAATAAGACAAAACCAATAATCGTGCTTAGGATACCATCAATTAAGCTACCAAAAAAACTAAACATACTTTTTCCTTAGTAGAAGTTAGTCTTTCATCCATCTGGATGTAAAAATCTAATTTCCATTTTGTTCAATAAAATTACTTTTGTCGAGTCGGTTTAAATAGGATTTCGTCATAATTTCTCAAAAAAATCCTTAAATAAAGCTTAAAGAATCAGAAAAAGTCGGAAAAAGTTGACTTACAATAGAAGGTGAATTTGGTATCAGTGTGGTCTTATGGATATTCTCGAAGCTTTATCATTTACTGATAAGTTAGTCTGTGCCAAAACAGGAAAGCATCTGGACGATTTACAACAAGCAATTCTTCGAGGGACAATAGCTCATCAGAAATATGCGAAGATCGCTGAAGAAAACCATTGTACTCTCGGTCATGTTAGAGATGTAGCTTACCAGTTGTGGAAAATTTTATCCGATGAGTTAGGAGAAGATATCAGAAAGAACAATTTTTGTGCAACTGTAGAAAGGTTACAACTTTCTGCTCGTAATGATGTTACTCATATTGATAATATGAGTAATTGTCGAGAAAAAAATAAAGTTTCAAATCACTCAACTGGCTCTACCTCAGAAATAATAGATATAGAGCTAACTTTACCTAATAAAATTTATCATGATTTAGATCAGGCTCCTGACATAAATTCGTTTTATGGACGTACTCAAGAATTAAGCATTTTAAATCAATGGATTTTACGCGATCACAGTCGATTGGTTACAGTTTTTGGAATGAGTGGGATGGGTAAAACTTCCTTAGTGGTAGAACTTGTCAAGCAAATTCAAGCTGAATTTGAGTATATTATATGGCGTAGTCTTTGTTTTTCTCCTTTAGCTAAAAGTTTAGAAACACAAGTTATTCAATTTTTTTATGGTGAAGCAGAAATTCATGAGAATGCGGGTTTAAATGAACGGCGATCGCAAATTATTTCTTTCCTTCGTTCTCATCGTTGTTTAATGATTTTGGATGATGTTCATCATCTTTTTTGTCAGGGAGAGTTAGCGGGGAAGTATAACTATAAATATGAAGATTACAGTACGCTGATACAATTAATAACAGAATGCTCTCATCAAAGTTGTGTGATTTTGATTAGTGATGAGAAACCTACAGATGTGAGTAGATTAGAAGCAATTTCTCCAAATTGTCAATCATTAAGATTAACAGGGATGAGCATTGCAGCGAAAGGAATTTTAGAGAAACAAGATTTACTAGACAAGGAGAGTTGGGACAATTTAATCAAAATGTATGGTGGAAATCCTACTTATTTAATTTGCATTAGTACTATTATAAAAAGCATTTTCGGAGGAAGTGTTGCTGATTTTTTGCAATATAATATTTTTTATATTAGTGATGAAATTGAAACCATTTTAGACAAACAGTGGCAGCGATTAACCTCAATAGAGAAAGAAATATTACTCAAATTAAGTCAAGAACAAAATCCTACAACAATTTCTCAATTTTTAAATCAAAGTTTATCATCTTCTTTTTATAAATTAAAGGGTTTACAGTCTCTAATACGGCGTTCGTTAGTCGATAAATACATTAAAGAAAAGCAAACTTATTTTTCGATAGTGACTGTTTTACGAAATTATGTCAAAAAATATCAATGATTCATTGAGTTTAATGATAATGTAAAAAATGTAATTTAATTATCCAAACCGCGATAGATTTGGGCAAGATCAAACGCTAGATTAATACTATCGAGAAAGACGGAATCGCGCACCTCATAAATTACCGTTTCCCAAGTTTGATTCGGAGTGCGACGACGACACTCGACACGCTGAGAATCTTGAAAAATTAATACATATTCTTCGAGGGATTCAAGTTTTTGATAATCGGTAAACTTTTCACCGCGATCGAAAGCTTGGGTACTGGCTGACAGCACTTCTACAATTAGTTTAGGATAGCGTTTAACATAACGATCGGCGCGATCGCGTGAATCGCAAGTTACAAAAGCATCAGGATAATAATAAAACTGTTCTTCATAATTAACCTTGACACCACCCGAATAAAAGCGATATTCCGAAGTGTCTCCGAAATGATTATCTATAATTTTCAGTAAATTAAAAGCAATGCGATCGTGGTTATCTGTACCGCCAGTCGTAGCGTACACTAAACCTTGGCGATATTCGTGACGAATTGGATTTTGTCGTTCAATCACGAGATATTCTTGGGGAGAGATGTAGTGAGGTACGGCGACCATCGGTTGTCTTAAAAAGAGAATTAAGTTATCTTGATTATAAGCGAATATTGGGTTTAACCTGTTGTCAAAGTCCAACCTTGTTTAAGGGCTAATTCGATCAAAAGGGATTGTGCGATCGCGAGTTTTGCCGTAGTCATCAAAACACCGGGATAAATGTTAGTATGCCAAACAGGATGATATAACGCAAAACAATCATTCTCTGTCCGAGGAAAGCCCCGTAAAGCAGCGACAACCGCAGTATCATCGTGAGAGACTATTCCGCGACGAGACAGCCCCGGATAGCCCGTTTTGGGGTCAATATAATCGCTGAAAAATCCGGCTTTTTGTAATATAGAAACCGCTTCATTGCTAAATTTGATAAACCTATCTCGCAATAAGTTTTTCTCTACTTCAATCTGGGGGGTTGTAAGATCGAGGGGAAAGCAAGATTGCTGTAACAAAAGGACAACCCAAACGTCAGAGGAGGGACAGTCAGGTAGAATCGCGTTTAGATTTTGAGCGACAAAAGGACTAGGACGATGAAAAGAAAGTTCTATTCCTTGTCCTGAAGATAACCGAAACTGCGCGATCGCGCCAAATTCCAAGATTGTTATTCCCCCAAAACGTCAAAAAGACAAACCCAACGACCTCAAGAATTGTAAGCATATCTTGACAAAAAAAACGTCAAAGGTATTGCGTAATTGGTAAACCTCGCTACAATTTAAACTTGTGTGTTGTAAAAAATAAAAACGGCGAAAACTCGGATTCAGTATGACTTTTAGTGCGATCGCGAGGTCAAAACGCCCCAGTTAAATTGACAGCGCACAACCTCCCCCTTTCTACTTACTCAACATCGGGAAATACCACCAATGGACTGTAGTCATATCCAGTTTTGCACCGATAAAGCCAAAGTCGATCTGCACCAACTCTTATCTTTGTACAAACTGGGGGCATTTTGGGCCCGAGAGCGAACTCTCGAGGATATGGAAATCGCGATCGCCAACAGCGAACCTGTGGTAACAATATGGGATGGCGATCGCCTGATTGGGAGTGCGCGGGCTACCTCAGACGGGATTTATCGGGCTACAATCTGGGATGTAGTAGTTCACGCTGATTATCGTGGTTTGGGTCTCGGAACGAAGTTAGTCGAGACGATTATTAGCCATCCTCGCGTTAATCGGGTCGAACGGGTTTACCTCATGACCACTCACCAACAAAGCTTTTACAACCGCATTGGCTTCGAGGACAACCACACCACCACAATGGTATTGTACAATTCTCGCGATCGCCTCGTTAGCCCAGATCTGCATCCGTCGTCAGTGGAAGCAAACAGCGTAGTCGGGTAAAAGGCTCCTCTTGACCCACTTCAGCCGCAGACATGATAGTTAACTGACCGTTCATTAACTCCAGTAACGACTGACTCAGCAGTAAGTTCATTCCGGGGGAAGGTGCATAGTTGCTGCGATCGCTAATTCCCCCTTTCGCTTTAATCGCTTCGGGATTGGGGTCATCCACCTGGCTGAGTAAGTCTGCGGCTTCGTTCCAAATGTGAAACGGCGATCGCAAATCGATTCTAATTTCGACGGTTTCTCGGTCAAAGTCAGGACAAGCGGAAACCTCGATACTCCCTTCTTCAAGATAGGCGATGGAAGTATCGACTAACCCCATCAAAACTTGTAGAAGTTTCCGAGGATCCGCGATCGCGTACACTTCCGGATCGGGTATATTCACCGTAAAGGGAAAACCCCGATTTGCAGCCTGCATAAACGTCAAATCCTCTAAACGGTCAAACGTCTTGCTGAGGGGAACTGCTTGCCGTTCTAACGGATTCGCGCCATACTCCACCTTAGCCACATCGATAATGCGGTCGATGAGCTTAATTAACTTTAAGGAGGCTTGATGGGCTTGGTTAATGAATTCTCGTTCTTCTTCAGGACTGTCACACAAATCCGACAAAATCAACTGATGCAGACCGATTAAACTATTAAGGGGCGATCGCAACTCATGGGAAGTCCGTGCTAAAAATCCGGCTTTAAACTGACTGGTTTGCAATGCGGTGTAATAATCCAGTCGCAGTTGTTGCAGTTCGTCTTTTAAGTCTTCAATATCGGTCATATTGGTTGTTTGTTGTTTGTTGTTTGTTGTTGGTTATTGGTTGTTGGTTATTGGGCGGGGAAAAGAGCGCCCCTACAAGCCGATTGCCGATTGCCCCAAAACACTGATGACTGATGACTGATGACTGATAACTGATAACTGAATATCCCCACCCATAACATACTTCCTACTCCAACACCACACTACCCTGTCGCAGAATTTCCCAACCCGTCCCCGTCCATTTCACCACCGTAGAAGGTAAACCACTGGCTTGCGGGGGTTCTGTGGTTTCTAAAGCCAAAACCGGAGGAAACGCCGTCGCGATCGCCTCTAAACTTTCCAAAGGGGGTTCCCCGGAACGATTCGCGCTAGTGGTAGCCAAAGGCCCGGTTTCCTGTAAGATATCACGGGCGATCGCGCAGTCGGGAACCCGGACTCCCAGGGTACTCGGATCGCGAGGGTTCATGGCTTGGGGAACAAGCTCAGATGCCGGTAAAACCAGCGTCAACGCCCCGGGCCAGTATTTTTGAGTAATTTGTCGCCACAGGTTCATTTCGTCCCTTGTACCCTGGATATAAGGCAAGATTTGGTCAAAGGTCGCACCCATCAGAATCAATGGTTTATCGGGCGATCGCTGCTTAAGGGTAAAAATCAAATCCGCTTGGGGAGGACGAACAGCCAAAGCCGGAACCGTATCTGTCGGAAAACTCACGACTTTCCCCGCGATCGCACCTTCAATTAATGCAGCCTGAGACACCAAAACCATACACTTATATTGCCTTTGTCTTTAGTTTTCTACTCGAATTGTAATCCTGTAGTTGCCGCGATCGGCTTTGTTGTAACCATTCACCACCACCCGATACAAACCATCTCTGGGTAAGACGATTTCAGACAAAGCGGAATTCGTATTATTTTGGGAAATATCGTCATTTTTGTCAACAATCTCTTGATTATCGTCAATCAAGACTAAATAAGTGTCAAAATCATCACTCTCCACCGTAATATTGACAATATTACCCCTTTTCCCCTCAAAGGAATAGATATCGTACAAACTGTCATCTTCGGGTAACGTCATATCCCCATCACTCAGGGAACCTTCTTCCTCTAGCACAAAAATGGGTTCGGCTGGAACCGGAGTTGTGGCTTCTTCAGCTTCAGTCGCACTATCCTCATCTGGAATGTCAGAGGTATCTTCATCTTCAGTCGGTGTTTCTGCTTCAGATTCTTCTGGGGTTTCCGCATCCGGGCTTTCTTCAGAGGTAGGACTGGGGGAAGGTTCGGGAGATTGCGCTCCCACTGTCCCTGCCATTAAACTTGAAATTGATAAAATTAAAGCAAAAATAATGGTATTTTTGAACATCATAGTAAAACCATCCACTTACAGCACAAAAACTCTTGATTCTTCCCTCAGCCTCTCGTTCAAAGATAGGAAATTCTCAAAGCCAAGGAGGGAAGGTACAGACAATCCCAACGATTCAAGATGCCTCTTACTTCTAAATTGTTCCAGAAATTCGTTACTTTAGGGAATCTTTATTAAGTTCTCTCAACTAAAATTTAGGTAAATTCAGCACCCACCTGGCTCGTTTTTGTAACTAAGATGGAGCTGCTGTTACCCAAAATCCCTGAATTTAGACCTCTAATAAGAAAACTTCACAATACTATGCTACAAAAATGGCTTAATCATCTCTCCAACAACTCAGTCTTTCGGATTCTTTTTTTTGGGGCTGCTTGTTTAGCATTACTTTGTTTTGGCATTATTGGGATTGGCCGTGATGGAGGCTTATTCCAAAGCGGTTCCGATATGAAATTTATGTATGTTGCGGGTCAAACTTGGTTACAGGGTTTAAATGCTTATGACCCTCAAATTGCCAGTCCTATTAGCGAAAACTCCATCGCGATCGCCGCCGAACGTTATGACTTTGCTTATCCGCCTCAAATTGCACCATTATCATTGTTTTTGGGCTTATTTCCCTTGGCAGTGGCTCGTTGGCTGATGGTGGGACTCAATCTGATTGCTGTCTCGGCTTTGGCTTATCTTTGTGTTCGTTGGGTCGCTCATCCCGAAACAGCAAATTTAGGTTTAAAAACGTCAGGATATCGCTGGTTTATTCCTGCTTTAGTCATCGGAAATCCTTTCACAGCTCATATTTTTTGGATGGGACAAAGTAGTTTAATTGCTCTAGCTGCAATTATGGGAGGATGGTATTTAATGCGGCGCGATCGCCCCATTTTAGCAGGCATTTTAATTACAATTTCGACCATCAAACCGCAACTTTCTTTACTCATTGTGGTGTGGTTATTACTGAATCGTCGCTGGCGGGTTTTAGGAAGTGCGGCAATTACTGGCTTGATCTTTTGTGCTGTTCCCATGTTCATTAGTGGCCCGATTCAAGTTTGGTTTAATTGGTTTGACGCGATCGCCATTTATAAAAGTCAACCTTTCAACCGCTTGGGATTTCACCACATGTTCGGCTTGCAAAATGTCCTGGCAATCTTGGAACTTCCCGCACCTAACTTGTTACCTTTAGCTATTGGATTAACCCTAGCAATTTGGTGGTATCGGCGTAAGTTTATTAGTGATGATCTTCTCGGCATTCTCATCACAACTGCTCTTTTATTTGGCTTTGCTCACGATTACGATTTAGTCGCCCTTGTACCGCTAATTCCTGTATTTTGGCTGCATTTACACCGCCGTCCTAAATCCCAAATTATAGGGATGGTTCTTTTGGCTGGTTTGTTTTTTCCGCAACGGTTTCTCAGACCCCTCGTAATTGATTTATTACTTCAGTTTCGCGTGTTAATTGTGGCAATTTTAGGAATTTGGCTAGTCAAACTTAGTTGGAATCAAACCCGTGGGGTTAAGTATACCGCCTCGGGAAGTCCAGCTAAAATTTAAAAATGGAGTTTCTAAAACTTTTAGTGTTATCATTTCGGCAGTATCTTTACTCTCTGTCGGTTAAAAATTAGCCAAAGCGCTCCCTCAAACTCCAATCCTAATCCCGAAGTTTTCATGATCTTAGAGATTTATGACACTTTCTACATTTGTGCATCGTTTCTTCAGATATATTGCCTTATTTTGTATCACCAGTTCTTTATTAATTACCTGGGGTTGCATTTCATCTTCTAATAGTCAAACATTACCAAATTATAACTCTCCTATGGGGGGAAACCTGGATTTCCCTGGGGATTGGTCAGAAGAATATCCCTTTATTGACTGGCTTAAAAATTCGCGGAATTGGGTGGCCACTTGTCCGGATTCTAATAATGCTTGTTTTCCGAACAACGAAAAACCGCAAGATAATGGCATAAGTTCCATCCAAATGGATGACCAAGGCTGGGTTACCACCTTACAAACCAAACACGATCCGAGTAAAAGTTTTGCCAATGTCGAAACGATTTTTCTGTCCTTAGATGAAGAACATCCTTTACCCGAAAAACGGTTTTATGTTTTTTATGAAGGAGAAGGAACTTTAGACTACACCTTATCAGCCCAGAAAAATGAAGAACTTTCGCAACCGGGACGAGATGTCGTCGATATTACTAAAGATAAGGGCTATGCGGTGATTAAAATTCGCGAAACCGATCCGCAAAATACCGGGAATTATTTACGCAATATTCGCATTATTCGCGCCGATCATTTAGATGAATATGAAGCCGGAGAAACTTTATTTAATCCTGACTTTTTAAAACATATTGAGAACTATAAAGCCCTCCGTTTTATGGATTGGATGCTCACCAATAGTTCAGACGAAAAAGAATGGCGCGATCGCCCCAAACCCGACAATCAAATTTCTTATGTCAGTCATTACATTCAGGGTAAAGGCAAAGTGCGCGGTTATCCGATTGAAATTATGACGGAATTAGCCAACCGGGTTCAAGCTTATCCTTGGTTTAATATTCCCCATCAAGCCACTGATGAATATATCCGCGAATTTGCCCAATTAGTCAAAGCGGAACTCGACCCCGAATTAAAAGTTTATGTTGAATATTCCAATGAAGTTTGGAATTGGGGTTTTCCGCAATCTCAATATGCTTTACAACAAGCCCGCGATCGCTGGGGAAAAGATGAAAAAGGAGAATATTACAGTGACGGTTGGATGCAATATCATGGTATGAGAACGGCGCAAATTTGCGATACTTGGAAACAAGAATTAGGCAGCGATCGCGTCGTCTGCGTTTTAGGGGTACAAACCGGATGGCAAGGGTTAGAAAGTTCCGCCTTAGATTGCCCGCTATACGTCGCAGAAGGTAACAATCCTTGCTGGCAAAGCGGCATTGATGCTTTGGGCGTTACAGGCTACTTTAGCGGCTATTTACAAAAAGATGACAATATTGAATTAATCCAGACTTGGTTAGATAATGGCGATCGCGACTATGCTTTTGACCAGGCATTTCAACAACTCGAATTTGGCAACGTTGAAGGTGTTGAAGGGGGATCGCGAGAATTTCAACATAGTTTAGCCACCGCAAAAGAAAGCTTTAAATACTTTCAGGATGTCGCGAAAGCCAAAAACCTAGATGTGGTTTGGTACGAAGGCGGAACCCATTTTGATTCTTCGGGTAATGACCGCATCGACCGCTTTTTAAAAGATATCGCCCAACACGAAAAAATGTATGATTTATACATGAAGCTTTTCGACAGTTGGAAGCAAGCGGGCGGACAATTGATCGTGATGTGGGGGGGAATTGCTGCCGATAGTGCTTGGTCGTTTAAACATTCCCTCGACGATACCGACCATCCAAAATGGCGAGCAATGATGGACTTTATTGAGCAAAATCCTTGTTGGTGGGACGGTTGTCGTCCGGGAGAATCTTAATTTCTGAAAATTTGTCATTTTGAGCTTAAATTATTCTACGGTGGGGTATGGTTGAGGAAAACCTACCCCGATTTTTAACCTTCTGTACATTGATTGAATTGAAGTAACCGTATGCAACTCATCCCCAACGAAATCCCGGATGTATTAACCATTGAACCGCGCGTATTTGGAGACGATCGCGGTTTTTTCTTTGAAAGTTATAACGAAAAGCAATTTTGTGAAAAAGTCGGGACTGATATCCGCTTCGTTCAGGATAATCACTCGCGATCGCAACAGCACGTTTTACGGGGACTGCACTACCAAATCCAACAAACCCAAGGAAAATTAGTGCGGGTCACTATGGGAGAAATCTTTGATGTCGCTGTGGATATCCGCCAAAATTCCCCTACCTTCGGTCAATGGGTCGGAGAAGTCCTCAGCGCCGAAAACAAGCGCCAAATCTGGGTTCCCGCAGGATTTGCCCACGGCTTTTATGTTATGTCCCCAGTGGCCGAAGTGCTGTACAAAACCACCGATTTTTATGCCCCGCAACACGAGCGTAGCATTCGTTGGGACGACCCCGACCTCGCGATCGCCTGGCCCCTTGATGGTGCAACCCCCAAACTATCCCAAAAAGACCAAGCGGGGGTTGCTTTCAAAGACGCAGAAGTTTTTAGCTAACTTAAGATAAACCATGAAAATCTTACTCACCGGGGCCAGCGGCCAACTCGGCCAAGACTTACAACGGCGTTTTGCCCTTGAAAATGCCGAAATCATGGCGCTAGAACGTCAAAAACTTGATATTACCCAACCCCAAGCCGTCCGAGACGCGATCGCCCGCCACAACCCCGATATATTAATTAATGCCGGGGCTTATACCGCCGTAGACAAAGCCGAAAGCGAACCCGATCTCGCCTATGAAGCCAACGCCACCGCCCCGAAAATCCTCGCAGAAGCCGCCGCCGAGGGGAACCTTACTTTTGTGCATATTTCTACCGATTACGTCTTTGACGGCAAGCAAAGCACTCCCTATCGCGAAACCGACCCCACCCACCCCATCGGTATTTATGGTAAAAGTAAACGAGACGGAGAAATCGCGATCGCCCAAGTGGCCCAAACCCGCGATTTACGTTACTGTATCCTCCGCACCGCCTGGGTTTACGGCAGCTACGGCAAAGGCAACTTTGTCAAAACCATGTTGCGTTTAGGCGCACAACGAGAAGAATTAAAAGTCGTGGCCGATCAAATTGGCACTCCCACCTGGACTTATGATATCGCCGACGCGATCGCACAACTCCTAATGACCCCCGATTGGGAAAACGGCATCTATCACTTTACCAATAGTGGCGCAACCAGTTGGTATGACTTCGCTGTTGCCATTTTTGAAGAAGCCCAAGCCCTCAAAATCCCCCTCGCGATTCAAAACGTCGTCCCTATCACCACCCCAGAATATCCCACCCCCGCTCAACGCCCCGCTTACTCGGTTTTATCCTCCCAAAAAATTCGCGCCTTTTTAGTCTCTCCTCCACCCCAATGGCGGGTATCTTTGCGGCAAATGCTGGCACAATTAAGCTAATATCCTGGTAATCAAAAAGCACCTTTGTTATTTCTTCTAAAGAATTTTTAGGATTTATGAAAGCAATTATTTTATCGGGTGGTAAAGGTACGCGGTTACGCCCCCTCACCTACACAGGAGCCAAACAATTGGTTCCTGTTGCCAATAAACCGATTTTATGGTATGGCATTGAAGCCATTGTTGCCGCCGGAATTACCGAGATTGGCATTATTATCAGTCCCGAAACCGGAGCCGAAATTCAAGAAAAAACCGGGGATGGTTCTCGCTTTGGAGCTAAAATCACTTATCTCCTCCAAGAAAGCCCGGATGGCCTCGCTCACGCCGTTAAAATTGCTCAACCCTTTCTTGGAAACTCGCCCTTTTTGATGTATTTGGGCGATAACTTGATTCAAAGTCAACTCAGCAGCTTTGTCGAGGAATTTAAAACCAAACAATTAGATTCTTTGATCTTCCTGTGTCCAGTGCCAAATCCTACCGCCTTCGGGGTAGCACAAGTAGATAATAATGGACGGGTTTTAAACTTAGTCGAAAAGCCCAAAAACCCTCCCTCAAATTTAGCCTTGGTGGGGATTTATTTATTCGAGTCGATTGTTCATCAAGCGATTAATAGTATTAAACCCTCGGCTCGCGGTGAGTTAGAAATTACCGATGCCATTCAATATCTTATTAACGACCAAAAAGTCGTCTCCGCTTGTCAGCTTGAGGGGTGGTGGCTCGACACCGGGAAAAAAGACGACCTCCTCGAAGCCAATCGCATTATTCTCGATTCTTGTACCGATTGCGAGATTTTTGGGACATTAGACGACAACAGTAAAGCCATTGGTCGGGTGAATATTGGCAAAAACTCTAAGATTGTCAATTGCACAATTCGCGGCCCGGTTATTATTGGCGAAAATTGCCATCTCGAAAACTCTTTCATCGGCCCTTATAGTAGCATTGCCGATGGGGTGCGCTTAGTCGATGCCGATCTCGAACATAGCGTGGTGTTACAAGATGCTGAAGTGGTGGGGATCGAGCAACGCATTGTAGATAGTGTAATCGGTCAACGAGCGCATTTAGGGATTGCGCCGAAGCGACCGAAGGCTCTGCGGTTTATGATTGGCGATGACAGCAAGATTGATTTATAGGAGAAGTCAGGAATAATGGTAGCTGCACAACGGAAACCCAGACGGATTTTGATTACCGGAGGGGCGGGTTTTATTGGCTCGAATTTTGTACATCATTGGTGCAGACAATATGAGCGCGATCGCGTGGTGGTTCTCGATGCCCTGACTTATGCCGGAAATAAGGAAAATTTAGCCGATTTAGAGGATTTAGAGAATTTTCGCTTTGTGCAAGGGGATATTGGCGATCGCGCCTTAATTGATACCCTACTGCAAGAAGAAAACATCGACACCATCGCCCACTTCGCCGCCGAATCCCATGTAGACCGCTCGATCCTCGGCCCTGATGCCTTTATTCAAACCAACGTCGTCGGCACTTTTACCTTACTCGAAGCGTTTCGTCATTATTGGCTCAAACGGGATAAACCAGAGGGCGATCGCTTCCTCCACGTCTCCACCGATGAAGTCTACGGCAGCCTCGAAGCTGACGATCCCCCCTTTACAGAAACCACCCCCTACGCCCCCAATAGCCCCTATTCGGCTTCTAAAGCCAGCAGCGACCACCTCGCTCGCGCTTACTTCCACACCTACGATTTACCGACGATTATCACCAACTGCTCCAATAATTACGGGCCTTATCACTTCCCCGAAAAGCTGATTCCCTTGATGTGCATCAACATCCTACTGGGGAAACCCCTGCCCGTATACGGCGACGGCCAAAACATCCGGGATTGGCTGTATGTCGGGGATCACTGTCGCGCCCTCGATGTGGTGATTCACCAAGGTCAACCCGGCGAAACCTACAATATCGGCGGCAACAACGAAGTTAAAAACATCGATTTAGTCTATATGTTGTGCGACCTCATGGACGAGTTAGCCCCGGATTTACCCGTTCGTCCGGCGCGAGAACTCATCACCTTTGTCAAAGATCGCCCCGGCCACGATCGCCGCTATGCCATCGATGCCACCAAAATTAGTAGCGAATTAGGTTGGTCGCCCCAAGAAACGGTCAAAGAAGGTTTGCGACATACCATTAAATGGTATCTGGCTCATCCCGAATGGTGGCAACCCCTGTTGTCTGAAGAGTATCAGAAATACTACCAGCAAATGTATCAAGGTGTATAAAACATCTAGATTATTTTAGAATTCTTAACCTAATAAGGGTTAAGAATTGTTAAGACTATGAAAGACAAATAACCGCAAGCCTTGTCTTTAAAAGATGAGGGACTGTCAATGTCCAATTAACCGAATTAAAGCCGCAGGAGTCATCCCAGACAGAATTGTCCTGCGGTCATTTTCTTGACGAATATTATCATTTTTGTCACACTCTTGATATAGAATCTCACCACAATCAAAAATAGATGTCACAACTTAAAATTGGTTTTTTATCGTTTCATAACTATCTCGATAAAACATCTTTTTCGGGTATTCCGTACTATATGCACCGAGCGCTCAGTGCCAGAGATATTGAATTAGTCAACTTGGGTTTTCCTTATTCTCCTAATGCTTTACACCGTAAAATCGAACACAAATTGCAAAATGCAATTTCTAAACTTCAAGCACCAACAATGAGTATTTTTACTGACTCAGTTCAGTTTAAAAATTTTGATGCTAAAGTAGAACAGCAACTCAAAAATAATCCTTGTGATGCTATTGTTGCACCGGTCGCTTCCTCGGAATTGAATTTTTTAGAAACCAATATTCCCATTATTTATATTTCTGATGCAACACCTAAGTTAATCTATCAATATTATAAAATCCCCGAAACTAAGGAAGAATTTAACATTTACGAACAAAGAGAATTAGTTGCCATTCTCAAGTCAAAACTCCTCATTTATTCATCTCAATGGGCAGCAAACTCAGCCGTTGAAAATTACAAGGCCAAGCCAGAGCAAACCAAGATTATTCCTTTTGGAGCGAATTTAGATAACCCTCCCGATGTTGCCGATCTTCACAAACGCTGCCAAAATATGTCTCCTGTGCGTTTGCTTTTTGTGGGGGTTAATTGGCAACGGAAAGGAGGAATTATTGCTTATGAAACTTTACTATCTTTGTTAGACCGGGGTATTGATGCAGAATTAACCATTGTCGGTTGTACTCCGCCAGACGATATTCATCACGAACGTTTAAACGTGATTCCTTTCATCAACAAAAATGTTTCTGAAGAATACAAGCGCTTCAACCGCTTGTTTTTAGACTCTCACTTTTTTTTACTTCCCACACGGGCTGATTGTTCGCCGATTGTGATTGGAGAAGCGAGTGCCTTTGGCTTGCCTTCAGTCACATCAGATGTTGGCGGTTTACCCGCTTTAATCACAGAAGATAAAAATGGCTATATTCTCCCTTTTTCTGCCCCAGGAAAAGATTACGCCGACGCGATCGCGAATCAAATTAGCAGTCCCCAAAAATACGCCCAACTCGTCACCACCGCCCGACAAGAATACGACACCCGCCTCAATTGGGATAGTTGGGCCGAAAAGGTTCATTCGGCCATCTTAGAAATTATCAACTAATTCCCCAAAACAAAACCTCACCAAACCCTAAACTGTCGGTGAGGTTTCTGCTTTAGCAGGGTCTAGATTAAACCGATAAAGACTCCTGCTCTAAAATCGGCAACGGTTTGCCGTCAATGGTCTCTGGAATCGGCGCACCCATTAATTGCAAAATGGTTGGGGCAATATCTAAAGCATGACCAATATAGTCAGTTGTTTGGTTCGGCACAATTCCCGGCCCGTTAGCAATCATAAAACCTTGAGGACGATGGCTTCCTGCCCGATAATGGGGAACCGGGCCAATACGACCCACATCTGGGCTTTCTACCACATCCGTCGCGTATTCTTCTTGCCAAACCACTGCAATATCGGCATCCGGTAACTTGGGATTGTTGTCATGGGGATCGGTCCGCATCCGCACAATTTCTGCGGCCATCGGAATACCTGTCCGAGCATCTTTAAGAGCTGCAATCTTCTCGATCAGTTCTTCACAATAAGCATCGTACTCCGAGGGCAACACAATTCCTTGGGGATCGCGACCTTTCACATTCACCCGGATATAACCCTCAGCAAAAGACGGCAGGGCAAACGCTTTCATCTGCGGCCACAAAGGCGAGTACCAGTGAGCCGCTTGTAAAGGCACAACCGTGGTTTTCTTCGCCAATTGAAACGGCGAAACTAAACCTGGTGCTTGGGGCGAATCAATTAAAGATTCAACCCAGTTGAAAACTTTAGTCGGCAGTTCCCGGCGTAAAAAGCGGCGTAGGGGATTCTTATCATACTTTGTCCCCCAAACATGACGTTCCCAATAATTCCACTTCATTTTGGCGATAGGAGGCGGTAGGGGGGCCCCCACTTCCCCAAGGGCGATCGCATACTGGCCCGGGAAGTTCAAGCGATACAATAACTCAGGCAAGAACAACGTACTCGGTAAATCCATACTATTGGGCCCCATACCATGAGCCGAGAAAACCACGATCCGGGCATTCTCTGGGGCTTTCGTCAGAATTTCCCCAATCGCGCGATCCATTTGCTCAAAGCTTTCAAGCATGGGGTCGCGATCGACTTCTTTGTGAAGTACTTCGTACAAAGGATGTTCCGGTTGACTGAGTTGCCAGAAATTGTGACCTGCCGAATGAGCTTCCCCAAACACCGTCACAAACAAATCCCACGGCTCTCTTGATAAAAGGTCTTGACAAATCGCCGAGCGTCGCTCGATACCGACTTTGAGTCGGTCGCGCAGACGTAATGTTCCTTTAATATCCGGGCAAATTGCATAATCTTTGTGCAAGCCAGGATGCTCTCCGTAGCGCTCAGTTAGTTCAGGCAGCAAGGTTTCGGGCAAAGAGCCACTCGGCACTTGCGGCGAATGCGCTCCCCATGCTGCTACCTGCGGCCCGTTAATTTTATCGGTGAGCCTGACCTGGGGCATATCAAAGGCAGCTACGCGGTAATCGGGCCCTAGAGCATAAAAGGGCAAAAATTCGTCGTACTCATAAGCCGTGCGAGCGCCCATGTCATAAGTATCGACATTGTAGCGTAGCATCGACCAGTAACCCGTTTTGGGCGGTCGGCAACCCGTCGCAAAAGTCGTCCAGGGGGTTTCGGCGCTAAAAGCAGAGTAATTTTTTAAACGGCCATACATCCCTTGCTCGCGCAAGCGATTCATGGTTTTTAGATGACCTTGAGCCATCCATTTTTCAATGACACTAGGTTCAGCAGCATCCAAACCAATGGCAATAACAGGGTTTTTTTTCATAACTATTCATTTCCTTTTTAACTACAATATCAGCAACTTCAAAAAATCGAGATTAAGTCAATCGAAAGATAGATTAAAGATAGATTATAGAGATTTCTGTATCCTCCAAGAATTTTTCTGAAGTTGCGAAGCACTTACATAGAATTATTGACCTACTTGTTTTCGCTGTAACTTTTGCTAAATCAAGGTTTCGGGATTTAAAAATGGGTAATTAATTTTATGTAAGTCCTTATAATCTTCGTATATCAAGTAAGAAGCTGGGAACATCAACTTCTAAAAGATAAAGTGTATCAGCCTTTCTTTGAGTCAAGTCAAGCTTGATAGCTAATAAAGGGGAAAAAACTTATTTTTTTGTGAAAAAGGCTTAACGTCCCTATGATTATATTTTTCATTTTTCTAAATGTAAAGGTCAACCTTTGTTTTTTAAGAGATTTTTACAGTTATAAATAAATCCCATGGCTCTTGGGATAAGATTTCTTGGCAAATCGTCGAGCGAAGTTGGACTCCGGTTTTGAGGCGATCGCGTAGGCGTAATGTGCCTTTGATGTCGGGGCAAATGGCGAAATCTTGATTTGACAACTCTACGCCCTAAAAGGACATAGATTCTCGTTTCTTTCAGATCGCCTATAGGCTAGACCTTAGATCGTCAGACACCTAAATATCCTCCCTTTAGTCCCCGCGCCTACCGACGAGCGCGAGCGTTTTATCTCTTGGTTTCTTATCCAAGATACGCCCTGCCCGGACGCAAACATTGTGTTTTCACAACTACACCCTCAAAGTTTTACATCAACAAGGATTGTGTTGAAAACCCCTGACTTTAACTATTGAGTTGGTTAGGTTCGATATAATGCGGCCCACATTACTGGTCACTCGCACACCGACATTATACCAAAGCCGTCCTTAAAGGACGGGGAACCTGAAACCCAGAATTTTTGGTAAAGTTCTGTAAGCGACTGTAGCTGCCTTGTTCGCGCAAACGTAGCATATTGGGGAGATGCCCCTCAAACATCCACTTTTCCATAACAGTGGGTTCGGCAGCATCTAAACCAATGGCAATAACAGGCGTTTTCATAACTACTCAGATGTGATGTTCACAACGAAATTAATGGTGTATGATTGGGGAGTTTCTGAGTCAACAAAGTCAGCCAAATGATAAAAATCCTAAATATCGGCCCCTGAGAATTTATTGGTTTCTTCCACATTTTTTCTCAGATTTTATAAGGTTTAAGCCGTCTTTTAGACAAAACGTCTTTTTGAGATTACGATCGAGTATATTTGATTTGAATTCTTTTTGAAAGAGCCAAACTCGCCCAAAAATGATTTTTCATCAAAATTTCATATTCAGATATTTTCTTTGAAGCTGACTTTATATTTCAACCGTGAAAAGAACCTTTAAGACTGTCAAACAGTCCTTAGTAGAACCCAATTGGCAAAGAGAAGCCTTCTCGAATTGGTGGCATCCAAGCGGCCAATTATTAAAAAGTATTCGTCGTTATCAAAAGTTAGAAGAACGGGGAAATTTTCTGAGTAAATTGTTACAAAAATGGACTATTTTACATTATCGATTTTGGAGTGTTGTGGCCGCGGCCGATATTCCCATTAACTGTAATCTCGGAGGGGGATTGAAACTGCCACACCCCAACGGCATTGTGATTCATCCCGATGCGGTCATTGGTTATAACTGTATTATTTTTCAACAAGTGACCATTATTGCTGGGGTTAAAATTGGTAGTGATGTGGCGATTTGTGCTGGCGCTAAAATTATTCGTCGGGTGAAGATTGGCGATCGCGCTATCATCGGTGCCAATGCTGTGGTTCGGACAGACGTTCCTGCCGGGGCTACCGCCGTGGGGATTCCCGCTCGAATTATCCCCAATCCGGATCGCGTTGATGACGAGATTGTGTTTGACCCGGCTCAAGAACCGGAAAACTCACCCGAAACCGCCGAAAATTTGGAAAATTCTAACGTCACATCAACCTAAAGACTCTATAGCCCTGAAAGGAGGTTAAACCCTTGAGTAGTTTAGGATTAGTCGCCATTGGTCGTAACGAAGGCGATCGCCTGCGTCAATGCTTACAATCCGTGCGCGATACCGTCGAAACCGTCGTTTATGTAGACTCTGGCTCAACCGATGGTAGTGTCGAAATGGCGCGATCGCTCGGAGTCGAAGTGGTCGAACTCAACCTCGATCTGCCCTTTACCGCCGCCCGGGCCCGCAACACAGGCTTTGAACGCTTACTGCAACTTGCCCCCGATCTCGACTTCGTGCAGTTTGTCGATGGCGATTGTGAAGTCGTCGAAAATTGGCTTCATACCGCCCAAGCCTACCTCGAAACCCACCCCAAAACCGCCGTCGTCTGCGGTCGTCGTCGCGAACGCTTCCCCGACCAAACCCCCTACAACCGCTTGTGTGACATCGAGTGGGACACCCCTGTAGGTGAAGCTAAAGCCTGCGGTGGTGATGCCATGATGCGCGTAGAAGCCATTAAACAAGTGGGCGGTTACAACCCCAACCTCATCGCCGGAGAAGAACCGGAACTCTGCGTGCGACTGCGACAACAAGGCTGGAAAATTTGGCGACTTGATGCCGAAATGACCCGTCACGACGCGCAAATGTCCCAATGGAGTCAATGGTGGAAACGCAGCCAAAGAGCCGGCCATGCCTTTGCAGAGGGCGCCTGGTTGCACGGTGCGCCCCCCGAACGTCACTGGGTTAAAGAAAGTCGAAGTATTTGGTTGTGGGGCGTTATCATTCCCTTAATTGCGTTGAGTTTAGTTTTGCCGTCCCACGGTTGGAGTTTCTTACTACTTCTGGGCTATCCCTTATTAATTTATCGAGTGATGAAGGGCATGAATCAACCGAATTTATCTGCCCAAGCTGCCCGACTTTACGCTTTATCTTGCGTAGTGGGTAAATTTCCCCAAGCCCTCGGTCAAATTCAATTTCACCTCAATCGCTTACTCGGTCGGCAACAAAGCTTAATTGAGTATAAAAGCGCTCAACCCCTTGAAACCAACTCTCAAAATTAATTGTTAGGACGCATCGAAAAAATAATGGAGAACCAGCGACTTAAAGTTTTGATGATTGTCGAACAGTGCAATCCTGAATGGCCTTCTGTTCCCCTCGTCGGCTACAACTTTTATCATCATATTAGCCAAAAAGCCGATGTTACCTTAGTGACTCACGAACGTAACCGCGAAGCTTTATCTAAAGTCGCAGGCGATCGCACCATTATTTATATTTCTGAAACTTCTGGGATTAAAAAATACTACACCCTCGTTGAAAAACTGGTCGCCAGAGGTAAAGTAATTTGGCCGCTTTATCATGCTTTAACTTATCCAATTTACGCCGAATTTAATCAAAAGGTTTACCAACAGTTTAGAAAATCCATTCTCAAAAAGAAATATGACCTCGTTCACGCCCTCACGCCCATGTTACCCCGCTATCCCGTAAAAACTGTGCGCTCCTGTGAAATGAGTCATACGCCCTTTTTACTCGGGCCAATTAACGGCGGTGTTCCCTTTCCCCCAGGATTCCGTGAAACGGCGAAAAAAGAAAATGCGAATCTCAACTTTTTACGAGCATTGGGACGATATTTAATTCCCGGTTATCGCGAAACTTATCAAACCGCCGATCGCATTTTATCCGGTTCGAGCTATACCTTGAATTTAGTCAAAGAGTTGTTCGATCTAGAGCGCGATCGCCTCGGTTTATTTTATGAAAATGGCATACCTGAAACCTTTATCCAAACCACCCCTAAACCCGCAAATTCAGACAAAATCAAACTTTTATTTGTCGGGCGTTTAGTTCCTTACAAATGCGCCGATGTGGTGATAGAAGCCATTAGTTTATTAGACCCAGAATTACAAAATAAAATTCAGTTTACCATCGTTGGCAGTGGCGAAGAAAATCAACGACTCAAACAACAAGCCAAAAACTTAAAACTAGAAAATAGCGTCAATTTTACCGGACAAGTCAAGCAAGCCGAAACCCTGCAATATTATCAAGATTCAGACATTTTTTGTTTCCCTTCAATTCGTGAATTTGGGGGGGCGGTGGTATTAGAAGCGATGGCTAGTGGTTTACCTTGTATTGTGGCAAATAATGGCGGCATTGGGGAATATGTGACCGAAGATAATGGCTTTAAAATTGACCCCCTTTCGCGAGAATATTTAGTCAAAGAAATGGCAGATAAAATCGCAATTCTAGCGAAAGATTCTCAACTGCGATCGCAAATGTCAGCGAATGCGATTGAACGGGCTAAAGCGTTTATTTGGCCGAATAAAGCTCAACAAATGGTTGAAATTTATCAAGAAATGATTAGTTGTTAGTTATTGGTTATTGGTTATTGGTTGTTGGTTATTGGTTGTTGGTTATTGGTTGTT
>JBKHDX010000003.1:0-44679 GCA_046541115.1 Spirulinaceae cyanobacterium
AAGTGCTGCAACAAACCCTCAAACAGTTAGAAGCAGCGTTTGTAAATATGTGGGATAGAGGGTTTGGGTTTCCGCGTTTTAAGAAACATAAGCGGTCATTCGTTTTTCCCCAAGTTAAACCGGATGCGGTTAATGGGAATACTATTGACCTTCCAAAGATTGGGAAAGTTGAGTTTCACAACTCCAGAGACATTCCAGAAGGCTTTGTCTGCAAACAAATACGAGTTATCAAAAAAGCCAGTGGCTATTATGTAAGCGTTTCAATTGGGTGTGACGTAGACGTTCCCGATATTATGCCTCATGGCTATGCTATTGGGGTTGACTTGGGGCTAAATAGTTTCATTGCGACCAGCGAGAACCAATTTGTCAAAGGACATAAGTTTTTCAAGGAATCTGAAGGCCAGCTTAAGTTGCTGCAACGGAGACTGAAAAACAAGACCAAAGGTTCAAGACGCTGGTTAAGAGTTAAACGCCAAATTGGGCTACTGCACGAAAAGATACACAACTGTCGCAAGGATTTCTTCTTCAAACTGGCTCATCAACTCTGTGATGGAGTGGGGATGATATTTGCTGAAGATTTGAACCTCAAAGCCTTGGGGCGTTCAGCTTTAAGAAAAGCTTGCCTTGATGCAGCTTGGGGTTCATTCCTAAACATACTGAGTCATGTTTGTTGGAAAAGAGGAGTTTATTTTGCCAAGGTAAATGCAAACGGGACAAGTCAGATTTGTCCTAATTGCGGAACTAACTGCGGTAAGAAAAAGCTATCTGAGCGAGTTCATCACTGTAAGACTTGTGGCTACACGACGGACAGGGATGTGGCGGCGGCTCAAGTGGTGAAAGAACGAGGATTAAATGCGGTCGGGCAGATCGTATCAACGCTCGTAGAGGGTAAAGGCATCGGGGCTGGCGTATATACCCCAGCTAGAGTCTCCCTGTGACGCGAGAATCCCCGACCGTTTACGGCGGGGAGTTGTCAACAATTAAGAGATGTTGGGAATAACCAACAACCAATAACAAACAACAAACAATGTTTGACCACGAACGAGATTATCGAACTTCTGAGTTGATGGGGCATTTGCGAGGCTTTCCTGTAACGATTTGTGGGGCGGGGGCGTTGGGGGCGAATTTGGCTGAAAACCTGGCGCGGTCTGGGTTTGGGACGCTGCGGGTTATCGATCGCGATCGCGTCGAGGAACGCAATCTTTCGACTCAACCTTATCATAAAAGTGATATTGGGGCGTATAAGGCGAAAATTTTGGCGAATAGTTTGTATCGGGCGTTGGGGGTGGCAATTGAGGCGAAAGCGGCGGAGTTAACCCCGGAGAACTGCTCGAAGTTATTGTCTCATAAGGGTTTGGTGGTGGATGCGTTTGATAATAGTACGGCCCGTCAGGCGGTGAAGGATTATTGTCAAGCCGTGAATGTACCTTGTTTACACGCGGGTTTGGCAGGGGATTATGGGGAGGTAATCTGGAATGAGAGTTATCGCGTGCCTTCTCCGGTAAATGATGATGTGTGCGATTATCCTTTGGCTCGCAATTTGGTGTTGTTGGTGGTGGCGATCGCGAGTGAGGTCATTGTACAATTTGTGGCAACCCAAGCTCGCTCGAGTTATACCGTGACCTTAAGTGATTTTGCGGTTAAACCGTTTTGATGATGAGGGAGGACAGATGTCAGAGTTCTGTGTTGAAATGTTAGACTGAGTAATTCTCTGGGAATACTAAAAATAGAAAAAGTTTTGACAAAGTAGGGCAAGCGGTGCATTGTAGTCTTCCCTCACGAAGCGATCGCACTGTGCAAGAGCGAGCAAAAATATGGGGAATTGGGTTGTGGAACATTGCGACGAGTATCAAGAAAATTGGGTAAACCCTGAAGAACAAACCACCGTCCATTTACAAGATGATCCTGGAGCATCTGATGTAGAATCGAGTGGGAGTGAAATCGATTTTTGGTTAGAGCGCGGACTGGCTCAACAACAAACGGGTAAGTTTGACGCGGCTCAAGAAACTTTGGAAAAAGCCCGTTTAGCTGCCCAAAAGCTTGACGATCCCACGCGGGAAGTACGCGCTCTGTGTTACCTGGGAATCTGTTGTTACAGTCAAGGAAATTATAGGCAAGCCATTACTCACGGACAACAAGGATTGGTAATTGCCCAAGAGGTTGGCGATCGCACTCTAGCCGGGCAGTTATATGGTAATTTGGGTAACGCCTATCGTCACGAAGGCGATTATGACCAAGCCATTGATTATCAACAAAAAAGCCTCGAAATTCTGCAACGTCAGCAGGATGTGTCGGGACAAATGGCGGCGTTGAATAACTTAGGATTGGCTTACAAAGCTGCCGGAAACTACGAAGCTGCCCTCAACTGTCAAAAACAAAGTTTGATCCTCGCTTGTCAATTGGGAGATTTGTCCACTGAAGGGCAAATTCTCAAAAACTTAGGTAATGCCAGTTATGCTTTAGGGCGTTATACCGAAGCTATTACTTATTACGAGCGTCGCCTTGAAATCGCCAAAAAACTGGGAGATCATCGCACTCAAGGGCAAATTTTACGGAACTTGGGCAATGCTTGTTATACTTTAGCTGATTATCCCAAAGCGATCGCCTATAACCAACAACGCCTCGAAATCGCGATCGCCAGTGCAGATTATCGCACCCAAGAACAAGCTTTGGGGAGTTTAGGAATTGCCTTTGACGCGATCGGTAATTATCGTCAAGCGATAGAATATTACGAGCAACGCCTCACTTTAGCAAACCAAATCGGCGATCGCCGTGTCGTCCAACAAACCCTCGGTAGCTTGCGCGTGGCTTGTTATGCTTTGGGAGATTATGCCAAAGTCATGAAGTACGAGCAGGAAGTTAAACTTGGTAGTAGTTCTTAGAATCGGTTATCAGTCATCAGTCATCAGTCATCAGTGTTTTGGGGAGTGGGCTTGTAGGGGCTGGGTTTCCCCGCCCAATAACCAATAACCAACAACCAATAACCAATAACCAATAACCAACATGCTAAGTCAAACCCATTACTTAATTCGTTCCAGACAAGATGGCCGTTACTTGGTCGCCAGAACGCAAAATGGGAGCGAAGATAGTAATAGTAAGGGATACTTGCTGATGTTTCGGGAGCATTTCGACGCTTTGAGTTATCTTAATACTCACGGGAGCAATGTGGCCGATCGCTTCGGGGTAGAATCAGTTTCAGGTACGCAACTCAAAGGTTTATTGAAGCGTTGGGGCTTTCAGGGGTTAGGATTGGTGGAAGACCCCCTCGTGCCTCAGATTAAGTTTTTGAGTGCAAGTTAGGAATTGTGCAGGATTTAGAAAGGGCGATCGCGCAGTTACGTCAATTAGTACAAATCGATGTAAAAGACCGTTGGCGGGTTTATACTGGCGATTTAGCAAGCTTACCAGAAAACATTGATGATTTACCCCTATTTCCCCCCAATGAAAAGGGTTATTTAGTTTGGGAAGCCGGACAGAAACAAAGAGTTTTAGTACAGCGATTCGCAATTCCGTCCCATTTGCAGCAATATCCGTTACAGGGATTATGTTTGCGTTTGGCTTTGACTTGGTGGGCTGAATCTGCTCAAATTTTTGTCAATGGTGAGTTAGTACAAGCGGGGGATTTATTCGACTCGTCTGCGAGGGTTTTACTCTCGTCCCAAATTGCCCCAGAAGCCCAGTTTACTGTGGTTTTACAGTTAACCAGTCCCCATCACGATATTGGGGCATTGATGCGCTCAAAACTGCTGTTTGAAGCAACAAATCCCCAAGACATTGACCCCGGTTTTGTGGCGGATGAGTTGGCAGTCTTACAGAAATATTGGCAGAAATTTGAACCCCAAAAGTTAGAGATTCTACAAGCCGCAGTGGGAGAAATTGCTTGGGATAAGGTAGAAGATGCCGCCGCGTTTATTGCTTCTCTTTCTCAATTGCGAGAAAGACTCAAACCTCATGCAGTTTCTCTCAAACAGCGTCGCATCCAGATGATGGGACACGCACATTTAGACATGGCTTGGTTGTGGGAGGTGTCGGAAACTTGGGATGTAGCCCAACGCACCTTTGAGTCGGTGTTAAGTTTGCGTGAAGATTTCCCCGATTTTACTTTTTGCCACACTAGCCCGGTGCTTTATGAATGGATGGAAAATCATCGTCCCAATTTGTTTGCGAGGATTCTAGCGGCAGCTAAAGGCGGCTGGTGGGATGTTGTGGGGGGGATGTGGGTCGAACCAGATGTTAATCTTCCTAATGGGGAGTCCATTGTCCGGCAGTTATTATACGGTCAAAAATACAATGGGGAAAAGTTTGGTCAAATTGCCAAGGTAGGCTGGTTAACGGATAGTTTTGGCTTTAACTGGCAATTGCCACAACTCCTGAAGCTGGGGGGAATTGAGTATTTTGTCACGCAAAAGCTCCATTGGAATGATAGCACTGAGTTTCCTTTTGGGGCGTTTTGGTGGCAATCTCCCGACGGGACGCAGATATTCACGGTGATGTCTCCCCCGAATGTAACCGGGGTAATGGATACAAATCCCATGACAGTCAGTGACTATACGGTGAAGTGGGAAGCCCAAACGGGTTTGCAGGATAGTTTCTGGTTACCGGGAGTGGGCGATCATGGGGGCGGGCCGAGTCGCGATATGCTGGAGGTACAACAGCGTTGGCAATTGTCGCCATTTTTCCCGCAAATTGAGTTTACGACTTCCCAGGTATATCTCCAAGGGATTCAGCAGCAGAAAGCGGATTTTCCGGTGTGGGAGGATGAGTTGTATCTGGAGTTGCATCGCGGTTGTTATACAGCCCACGCGGATCAAAAGTTATACAATCGTCGCTGCGAGATTTTATTGTATCAGGCCGAGTTGTGGAGTGCGATCGCATTTCTTTTGCGACCTAATGCCGATTTACAACGCCAAACCCAGCAAGCGTTAGAAAGTAGCTGGAAAAAGGTTTTATTTAATCAATTTCACGATATTTTACCGGGAACTTCGATTCCGGGTGTATTTGTAACGGCAAATCAGGATTGGCAATTGGCTCAGAATACGTCAACAGAAGTATTAAATCAGGCTTTAGAGACGATTAGCCAGCATTTACAATTGCCTGCACCGCCTCACCCCAACGCTGTGCCGATTGTGGTGTTTAATAGTTTAAACTGGACGCGATCGCAAGTTCTAATTCTAGACAATCCTTTTACCACTCCAGCCCACATTACCACCGCAACCGGACAACCCCTCACAACGCAAGTTTCTAGGGAAAACCAGCTTTTATTTCTCGCAGAAGCTATCCCCTCAATCGGCTATCAGCTTTTCTGGATAAGTCCCCTTTCTGGTGACAAAACTTCTACAGCAATTTCCCCCCAAAACCCCACAGACGAGAAATCTAGGATTAATTTAACTCAATCTGTGGTTGCAGATGCAGACTCTACAGTAATTCCCCAAAAATCCCCCGCAGATGGGAAATCTGGGGCTAATTCAACTAAATCTGCTTTCGCAGACTCTAACTCAAAGCCCCTCTCCCACGGGAGAGGAGTTGAGGGTGAAGGCAATTACACTCTCGAAAATCAAAGCCTAAAAATCGAAATAGAGGCGAAAACCGGAGAAATTGCCAGCCTTTTTGATAAAAGTAACCAAAAGCAAGTCCTAACTGCCCCAGGGAATCAACTCCAAGCCTTTACCGACAAAGGACAATATTGGGATGCGTGGAATATTGCCCCCGACTACGAACAAAATCCTCTCCCCCCGTCACAATTGCTTTCGATATCCTGGCAAGAAAGGGGAGAGTTGCGTCAAAGCATCCGCGTGGTGAGAAAAATTAATCAGTCTACATTTACCCAAGACTACATTCTCGACGAGAATGCACCCCTACTCCACATTGCCACAACCGTAGATTGGCAGGAACAATACGTCATGGTCAAAGCTGCCTTTCCTGTAACCGTAAACGCTTCCCAAGCCACTTATGAAATACCCTGCGGGGCAATTCAACGTCCCACGAATCCCCAAACTCCCGCAGAAAAAGCGAAATGGGAAGTTTGTGCATTGCAGTGGGCAGATTTGAGCGATGGGGATTATGGGGTAAGTTTACTCAATAATTGTAAATACGGCTATGATTGCAAACCCAATCAAATCCGGTTAACCTTACTTCGCAGTCCGCAATGGCCTCATCCGGAGTGCGATCGCGGCATTCACCATTTCACCTACACTTTATATCCCCATACAGGCTCTTGGCAAACCGCCCAAACCGTCCGCAAGGCTTACGAGTTAAACCAGCCTCTCCAAGGGCAAATCATCCCTCAAACCCCTGAAAATCCCTCTCTACCCCCTCAAAACAGCTTTTTACAACTCCAAGGAGAGACAGCGGTTTTAATGGCATTAAAATTTGCCGAAACTGACCCCGAAACCCTAATTTTACGTTGCTATGAAAGTTGCGGAGAAGCAGCGAATTTAGCCATTAGCGGGGACTTGGGACTCAAACTCGGTCAACGTCTCGATTGCCTCGAACAACCCTTTAATGGTAAAGATAGCCATCATCTCTCACCGTGGCAAATTGCCAGCTTTCGTCTGCAAAAATAAAAATGAGGGGTGAGATTTTCCACCCCACCACTCTTAATTTTAGTCTTCGTGATCTTCAAACGGATCGCTTAATTCCGCAGAAGGTGCGCCAAATGCGGTATAAACTGCATAGCCTGTAAATGCGATTAAAGCAACGGCAATAGAACTACCCACAATGGTTGCTATATCTAAACTTTCCATATTTTGTATATAAATGGAGATGATGACAATTATTTCTTAATGTTACAACAAGTCATGGGTTATTAGCGCGATCGCGGGAAGGTTTTTCTGATGATTTACTGGTTTTTGGGATTGATTTCAACAGAATTGGTGATTCCCTCGCAAACGGGGTTAGAAACTTAGCCATTGGGATGGACTCTTACCCAAAAGTGCAAAGCTAATGTTTGCAAGTCTTTCAACCCCAAAAACTCCATTTAACGTTACCGAGAAAGAGGATTAAAACGCCAAACTTTAAGACTGTTATCGCAACTTCCCGTCACGAGAGTTTTCCCATCAGTTGTCACCGCAACCGAGGTAATTTCTTTAGGGTGGGCTTCTGTGGTTGCGATTAACTTTCCTGTTTCCTTGTCCCATATTTTCAAGTCATTATCTGCACCCACACTGACGAGAATTTGGGGATTTTGAGCGATCGCGCGAACTTTATCAATGTGACGTTTAAAAGTGGTTAGAGGCTGTTGCGATCGCCAATCGTACAACACAATCTTACCATCACTTAAACCGCAGGCGATCGCGTCCTCGGTATCGCTGAAACAGAGTTTTTCAATTTTTGCATCCAAGGTAAATTGGCTGACAACTTCCCCCGTTTCCAAACTCCAGATTGAGACTCGATCTTTTTGGGGAGTTGCTAACCACAATCCCTGGGGATGAATCGCAACACGTCGGCTTTGATTGAGATAACTCGAAAGGCTTTCTAAATATTGACACAGTTGAATGTAATTGTAACGAATCCCCTCCAAACCGAGATCGAGATTCCAGTAATATAAACTGTCTTCTTGAGTCACTATAGCTTGTCCATTTTGCCCCAAAATAACAGCATTTTTATGGCTGAGGTTGTCAACTAAGGTCGCGATTTTTGTATAACTTTCCGTATCCCAAACTTCTATGACTTCATTGGAATTACTACCGATCAGTTTGCGACTGTCGCGACTAAAACTTAGCTGTTTAATCGATTGGGAATTGCGTAAATCAGCCAGTTTATTCCCTGTTTCTATATCCCACAACTTAATCGTATTATCTGCGCTTCCACTCGCAATAAGACGAGCATCTGGACTTATTGCAACCCCATAAATTAACTTGCTATGACCTCCTAAAATTCCCGTTTCTTGTTGTGTGGAGAGGTTATATAAATGGATGCTACTATTGGTAAAACCTACTGCTAAATATTCACCCCCTGGGTTTATCGCAAGGGAAGCCGGAAAATAATAATAAGGTAAAGCCGCAAGTTTATTTCCCGTTACTAAATCCCACAGTTGTAACTGACTGCATAAAATCCGGTTATCGGGAGTCACTGCTAAACAATTAGCCGATCCTTCTTGAAATTGCCAGATTAATTTTCCAGTTGCAACTTCCCAAACGGTAACTGATTTATTGGTTAACTTTTTATCGACTTTATGCGAACTTGTTCCGCTTGCAATGAGATAATTGCTATCGGGAGTAAACGCGATCGCGTCTACGGTATAAACAGTACGATCTAGGGTTAAAACTTCGTTTCCTGTAGGAATTTCCCAAATTGTAACCTTGAAGTTTTCACTTCCCCCAGCAATATAGCGATTATTCGGACTGACTGCGATCGCATCCGAGCGATAATTATCGAGTTTTTTAATAGTTTTAACTAAGCGAGTCGTCTCAAACTCCCATATCCGAATGTGTCGATCTGCGCTACTAGAAATCAAATATTGATTGTCTGAGGTGAGGGCTACAAAAACGACTTTTTTCTGCATTTCGCTGAATGTCCGCACTACAGTTTCACCTAAGTTATCCCAAACTAAAATAATCGGCTTTAGGGTTTCTCGCTCTTGTCCTGCGGTGATAATATATTGAGAATCTTGGCTAATACTAAGGGTTGTAACTTCAAAAATAAAACGGTCTTGTCCAAAAGTTTGTATCTCTTGCTGCGTGGTAATATTCCAGCGTTTTATTGTCCCATCTTGACTTGCACTTAATAAGATGTTGTCGTCTAAAAAAGCAACGGATGTAATGGCTTGACCATGACCTTGGAGGTGATGCAAACAAGTTAAACTGTTATTAGAATTAGCGGGTGTTGTGGAAACTGGAGAAATGGCGCGATCGCCTATTGTTAAAGTCACTTTCGACAAGCAGTTATCCCTGTCATATTCTAACGCTACTGTCACTCCTAATTTCTCTGCTTGTACTTCCCAATTGCTTTGTATCACTCGATCTCGCGTCATTCCCAACTTAACTCCCTCGAAAATAAAGCGGGAATAAGACGAGAAGCGATCGCGGGTATCCAGGCGATTTTGAGTATTAGAATGAAACGTAATTTTAGTAATGCGCTGGACTGTTTGTTTGCTAGAAGTGGGTCGAGAAATACGACTATAAGAGCGCTTTGCGGTAATACTCAGCCCCAGAGAATAATATAATAACTCTGTCGTATCTGATATAGATACTCCGGTACTAAAATCAAAGCTATTATAACTTTCTGGCTCGCCTAAATAATCCTTTACTTCTGCTACTACATCCCCCAAAAGCGCAAATAACATTTCGTCAGGAACATCTGGGGTTTCTGTGGTGGGAATTGACAAGTTAAGATCGCCAGAAGATGAAATATAAACTAAGCGAAATGCCGCAACCTTGCTACAATAATCGGGAGGCGCAAATCCAGCCAAGGGAATACCTGAAAACGCCCGATGATCGCTGCTTCTTAAAGCATCGTTTTCAGTTTCATTTTCTGATAAATCAACCGTGGCGCGGTTTTGTCCCAAATCGAGGAGCGATCGCACAATATAAGGATACTGAGGAGAGATTGCAGCCAAAGCAGAATTAGTCACCTCCACTGTATTCCACTCCATTCCCCAATGTAATAAACCCGTCAATCCTAGGGGCGATATTGCATCTTTATAACTACCAAAATCTTTAATGCGACAACGCTCCCCTGAGATATATTCTATCTCCCGAAAACCCATTGTACTTTCCGGGTCTTCCCAAGTATAACCGTAGGATAAATACTGTAATTGAACTTGCGAAATCTCAAAAGTATTACCCCAGGGAAATAAATACCCCTCCACCCCCCTCGCCGCCGCTTCCCACTGCGCCCAATTTGGCAGTTTTAAGCCCAGAATTTGAGCAAGCGTTTGGCTTTTGTCAAAAGTTAAATTTAACGCCGGGTCTGGCTCAATTTCATCCTTGGGAAAGGCTTTAAATCCGTAATCAATGCCCCAATTAACATCTCGCACCCAGTTATATTTATAATTATCAACTTCTGATGAAGATAGAATATTTTGTAAGCTCAAAGCGAAGGGAGAGCGAAGTAAATTTTGCCAATGACTAAGGCGAAATAAATCCTGAGAAATCCAAAATCCCGGCAAGCTGACTGTCAATTCTGGAATATAATAACTGAGTCTATTTTGATTTAAAACCAGTTTAGCTTGCGCTTGAGAAATACCCAGATGATAAGTTTGTGGGGAAATATAAATAAAAGTTAAGCCACTAACTTGTTCCAAGGTTTGTAGGACAGTGGGTTTGGTGGTTGTGCTCATCTTGAATCAATCGTTACCCAGAGAAGATAATATTTAAAGTTTACTCTGTATTTTGAAGATAGAATAGAATAGATAAGATATTTTTGGCTTTTATCAAACTTGTTTCTAGACATTGTGTAGCCTCCCCTCATAGCTTCAAGCCTATTTTTTCAGCTACGATCGTTAGCATTATAACTTGCTTGAAAGTATTAAATTATCTATAAAATATAAATGGTGGGCATTGCCCACCCTACGTTATTTTTTTAGGGTAGCGTTCTTTTTGATGGAACTACCCAATTGAAGCCTAGAAAAAGAGAGAAAAATTACTCTTTCGGTCTTTCCCAAGCTTTTAAAGCTAAATTTAAAACATTCGTAAAAGGCGACTCGACAATATCTAAAAAAGCAGGAATCGTCATCACTCTCAAAGCGTCGGCTAAACGAAATTTTAGCGTCGGATTCGCTTCAATTTGACCGATCAAATAGGGAACTACAGCTTCCGGTTGTTTGAGCATTTCTGTGGGATAATTACGCTCAACTTGCTTGAGTAACTTTTGAATATCTGCCGCCGTCTCTAGGATATCTTGCCGTTGTTGCGTGTCTAATTCTTGGGCGAGTTGTGCGCCACTTTCAATTTTATTTTGGGGAGAATTAGCCATGAATATTAACCTCTCATTTATTAACTTATTTTCACGGTAACGAATTTTGAGGTTAAATTCAGCCCGGCATCCTGAAAGGTAAGCTCTCCCGTACAATAAAAAGCAAAATTAAGTAATTTTATAACTCTTATGCACGCTCTCTCGATTCCAACTTGGATGATTCATATTTCCAGTGTAATTGAATGGATTGCGGCGATCGCGCTGATTTGGCGATATGGAGAAATGACAGGCGATCGCGTTTGGTGGGGCTTATCTTTTGCCATGTTACCCGCCCTCATTAGTGCCATGTGCGCTTGTACTTGGCACTTTTTCGACAATCCCGATTCCTTATCTTGGTTAGTCACCCTCCAAGCCGCCATGACAGTCCTTGGCAATATTACATTATGCCTCGCCGCTTGGTGGATTTGGCGCTCATCTCGTTCCCGTGGAGTCAATTAAACTCATGTTTTCTAAAGAAACCCTATTCGCTGTTTCCCTGTTTCCCTACTTGGGATTTTTATGGTTTATGACGCGATCGCGAAAATTCCCGCGCCTCGCCGTTATAGGTTTTTATGTGTTGCTGCTGTTTGTGGCGATCACGATTCCCGCCGGAATTTATGCCCAATCTGCCTACAACGAACAACTCGCCAATGTCGATTGGCTGCATGGGGGGGCAGAATTTTTCCTAACCCTGTCTAATGTCTTGGTGGTGTTGGGATTCTCTCAAGCCCTACGCCGTAACAGTCAACAGTCATCAGTCAACAGTCATCAGTTATCGCCAGATGAGTAGCTTGTCGCAAACAACAAAGAACGAATAACCTAGATCGTTTTTTTGTCGTGAAAGTTTAACCTCAAAGAAAAAAGAGGAGAGTCACGGTTGTAACTCCCCCCAATCATCAGGGTGCATCTACTTAACATAATATAGCACAAGTGGGATGAGGGGTCAAACCCCCTTTTTAAAAAAATCTAAAACTTTTGTTTTTTCAATCTTCACTGAATGGCGATCGCAATCCTTTGTTCCTTCAACCAATAACAAAGGACAAATGACCAGTGACCAATGACAAAAAAAGCCCAGAACTTCAGTTCCAGGCTCGGATGATAACCTTGTTATAGCGATACTTTACGATGTCTTAATCGTGAAAAGACCGCCTTCTTAAAGCTGCTTCATCACCTCACGGGCAGCAATCAGGGTTTTATCAATATCTTCGTCCGTGTGCGCGAGGGAAGTGAAACCCGCCTCAAACTGGGAAGGTGCTAAATAAACCCCATGTTCGAGCATTCCCCGATGGAAGCGACCAAACTTCGCGAGGTCAGATTTTTTCGCATCATCGTAGTTATGCACGGGGTCGCCATTAAAAAAGAAGCCAAACATCCCGCTAATGCTGCCTCCCATCGCCGGATGACCCGTTTCTTTGGCAATTTCTAATAAACCCTCGACCAGCTTTGTGGTCACCCGGTCGAGATGTTCGTAAGTCCCTGATGTTTGCAGCAATTCTAGCGTTTTAATCCCGGCAGTCATGGCCAAAGGATTGCCCGATAAAGTTCCCGCTTGATACATCGGCCCCGCCGGGGCAACCATAGACATAATATCTTTGCGACCGCCATACGCCCCCACCGGTAAGCCGCCGCCGATGACTTTCCCTAACGTGGTCAAATCGGGGGTTACGCCAAACTTCGCTTGTGCGCCGCCGTAGGCAATGCGGAAACCCGTCATCACTTCATCAAAAACCAATAACGCCCCGTGTTCCTGGGTTAAGAGGCGCAGTCCTTCGAGGAAACCCGCATCCGGAGGAATAAAGCCAGAGTTGCCCACCACAGGCTCTAGAATCGCTCCGGCAATCTCGCCGGGATTTTCAGCAAATAAAGCTTTGACCGCTTCTAAGTCGTTGTAGGGGGCGGTGAGGGTGCTGCGGGTGGTAGATTTGGGAACGCCAGGGGAATCCGGTAAACCCAAAGTGGCAACCCCAGAACCCGCTTTCACCAAAAACATATCGGCGTGACCGTGATAGCACCCCTCAAATTTAATAATTTTTTCCCGTCCGGTAAAGGCTCGCATCAAGCGCAAAACGGACATACAGGCTTCTGTGCCAGAGTTGACAAAACGCACCATTTCAATGCTAGGGACGGCATCAATGACCATTTCGGCTAAGATGTTTTCAAGGACGCAGGGCGCACCGAAGCTAGTTCCTTTGTCGAGGGCATCCCGCAAAGCAGCAAGGACTTCCGGGTGAGCGTGACCGCAAATGGCTGGGCCCCAAGTGCCGACATAATCAATGTATTCGTTGTCGTCTACGTCCCAGATATGAGAACCTTTGACGCGATCGAAGACGATGGGTTGACCGCCGACGGATTTAAAGGCGCGTACTGGGGAACTTACGCCACCGGGCATGAGTTTTTGAGCAGAGGCGAAAATTTCTTCTGAACGGCTCGTTTTAAATGATGTTTTTGAGACCAAAACTCTCTCCTTGAGTAAAAATGCTTAAAGTTTGAGTGGATGAGGACAAGATAAGATAAGCTGTTATTTTAAGGCATGATGTTCCTAGATTAACGCACTAGATCGTTGAATCCTTGAGGAGCGATCGCGACTTGCCCTCCCCATGGAGCGATCGCGATCGCCTCAGCACGGTAAGATATAGACTTTCATCTGTCAATGGATTTATGCCTGCCACATGGGGAACAACTCGCGTCAATCTGCCCTCGCTCTCCACACGACAACCCCTCAGTTGGGATTGGCGATCGCGTCTTTGAGCGGAGAGGTGCGATCGCAAACTTGGGATTTAGGTCGCGGTGTCTCGTCGGTACTGCACGAATATTTAGCTGATTTTCTCAAGCCGCAGCAATGGTCAGATTTAGCTTATCTCGCCGTGGCCAAGGGGCCCGGCGGGTTTACGGGGACTCGCATCGGGGTGGTGACGGCGAGGGTATTAGCCCAACAGCTTGAAATTCCCCTGTTTGCTGTGTCTACCCTAGCTGCTGTAGCTGATGCTCAACCGAGGGGCGATCGCCTTTTAGCCGTTGAAATGAAAGCCCGGCGCGATCGCCTTTTTGTCGCTCTATATCGCCACACCGCCACCGAAGGCATTACTCCAGTTTTGAGGGATACTGTCATGGATTCTCAACAATGGCAAACCCAACTCGAAAGCCTCACTGAACCTTACGAAATTATTGCCGCTACAGCCGACCTCGGCGCAACGGTAACAAATATCCTCGCGATCGCTCACCACCAATGGCAATCCGGTCAACATCCCCACTGGTCAGAGGCTTTGCCTTATTACGGTCAAAATCCTGTTGATTAGTTATCACCTTTTCTTAGATACCGATAACTGTATAAGTTTCCTAAAATCGCGACACACGGTTAAAGAAGGGAGCGCAATACGATACCATAAAGAGTTTGCGGCCCTTGTAATATTTATGACTTAAGGAGATATAACTATGGCGCGAATGTATTATGATGAAGACGCAAATTTAGACCTTTTAAACAATAAAACCGTCGCCATCATTGGTTATGGCTCTCAAGGCCATGCTCACGCCCTCAACCTCAAAGATAGTGGCGTTAACGTCATTGTGGGTTTATACGAAGGCAGTAAATCAATTCCCCAAGCCGAAAGTGCTGGCTTAACCGTCAAAAACGTAGCAGATGCCTCGAAAGCGGCGGATTTGATTATGATTTTGTTACCGGACGAAGTGCAAAAGTCCGTGTACGAAAGCGAAATCAAGCCCAACCTCAGCCCTGGCAACATCTTAGCCTTTGCTCACGGCTTTAACATTCACTTCGGTCAAGTCGTACCTCCGGCCGATGTGGATACCATTATGGTTGCGCCGAAAGGGCCCGGTCATTTAGTACGCCGGACTTACGAACAAGGAGAAGGAGTTCCCTGTTTGTTTGCCGTCTATCAAGATGCCACCGGACAAGCTCGCGATCGCGCCATGGCTTATGCTAAAGGCATTGGTGGGACTCGCGCCGGTATCCTCGAAACCAGTTTCCGCGAAGAAACCGAAACCGACTTATTCGGCGAACAAGCGGTACTATGCGGCGGTTTAAGCGAACTGATTAAGTCTGGGTTCCAAACCCTTGTAGAAGCCGGATATCAACCGGAATTGGCTTATTTTGAATGCTTGCACGAAGTTAAATTAATCGTTGATTTAATTGTCGAAGGCGGTTTAGCCCAAATGCGCGATAGCATCTCCAACACGGCTGAATACGGCGACTACACCCGCGGCCCCCGCTTAATTACCAACGAAACTCGCGCCGAAATGCGGAAAATTCTGCAAGAGATTCAATCAGGTCAATTTGCGCGAGAATTTGTGCTGGAAAATCAAGCTGGAAAACCCGGTTTCACGGCAATGCGTCGTCAAGAAGCCGAACAACCCATCGAGGAGGTTGGTAAGGATTTACGGGCAATGTTTAGCTGGTTGAAGAAGTAATTTTGTTGTTGGTTGTTGGTTATTGGTTGTTGGTTATTAGTTGTTGGTTATTGGTTGTTGGGTTTCGTTACCTCAACCCAACCTACTGCCCACTGCCCAAAACCCCAAAACACTGATGACTGATAACTGATGACTGATAACTGAATCTAGGGTAGCCACCGTAAGCCATTCTGATTTTGATATTCCAAAATAAACGCCGCATTTTGGGCTTCTAAGGGGGTGAGAGAATCGGCAGGAAACTCGTCGGGTTCGTAGCGAGGATTGTACCAAGCCTGACTATTAAAATAGCGCTGGAGTTCACTGTTATTAAACTTGCGGCCTTTGCGGGCAAAAATGCTGTTTCGCATAATCGAAAGTTCGACGGCATTTTTGCCTAACAAATCCCTTTCGGTGACGCGACGTTGGGACAACCAACCGTAGCTCGATCCCAGTTTCGGAGATTCAGGAATTCCACGGGGAGTTGATGGGGGATTGGGGTTTTCTGGGGGAGGTGTGGGTGTCGGAGGATTCTCAGCCGTGGGGGGAAATGGTGTGGGAGAGGGAGACGGTGTTGGCGATGGCGAAACCACTGGAGACGGCGCAGGAGAAGGATTGAGAGGGGCAATACTGGCGCTAGGATTAGGGAGGGTTTGGGGGGTGCGATCGCGACTCAAAAAGAAAGTCCCAGTAGCCGTAGCCGCGATCGCGACTCCTAAAATCCCGCCAAAAATCCAGTGTTTCTGAGAGTACCAAGGTTTGACGCGAGTCGGCATCATCTGAGTGGCATCTAAAGCCGCCTCTGGGGGGGGTGATTGCGGTGTGGTGAAGCGAGTCGGTTCTTCAGTAGGGGGGACAGTTAAGCCGGGTTCTAGGGCTTCTAGCATGGCTTGGGCGGTGGGGTAGCGATCGCGCGGATGAGATTGCACTGCTTTGTCCAAAATTGCCATAAATTCAGCCGTTAATCCTGTTACCGCTTCTTTCCACAGGATTTCCCCCGTATAAGCATCGGTTTTGAGTTGTTGCGGCGCTTTTCCGGTTAATAAATAAACTGCCGTCAAGCCCAAACTATACAAATCGCTAGAAAAAATCGGTCGTCCGGCAGCTTGTTCGGAGGGCATAAAACCCGGCGTACCAATAGCAATCGAACTGGTAATATTGCCTTGAGAATTAATTTGAGTAGCGACGGTTTCGCGCACAGCTCCAAAGTCAATCAAAACCGGGGCGCGATCGCGATTGCGTAAAATTAAATTATCCGGTTTAATATCGCGATGAATGATGCCGCGATCGTGAATAAATGCCAAAATCGGTAATACTTTCAACAACAAATCCCGAACTTGAGCTTCTGTAAAAACACCCTGATTTTTCACCCGTTGGCTGAGAGTTTCGCCCTCGATCCATTCTTGCACTAAATAAAATTCTTCGGCTTCGCAAAAGTAAGCATACAGATCGGGAATTTGAGTATGATTTGCGCCCAAATTTTCTAAAATAGCGGCTTCTCGTTGAAAGCGATCGCGAATCAATTGATATATTTGGGGGTCTTTTACCAGGGGTTTAAGTTGTTTAATTACACAGTGACGCTGCGACGGAATATAAGTATCTTCGGCTAAAAAAGTTTCGCCAAACCCACCGCGACCCAAAGGGTGTAATAAACGATAGCGTTCATTTAATAAAACAGCCATTTATTTTGGTTGTTTGTTGTTGGTTGTTGGTTGTTGGTTGTTGGTTGTTGGTTATTGGTTATTGGTTATTGGACGGGAAAAGAGCGCCCCTACAAGCCAATTGTCCAAAAAACTGATGACTGATGACTGATAACTGATAACTGAATCAAAGCCATCCCCGCAACTCCCCATGAACCCAGGCCAAATACCACATATAATCATCCAGTTTATACCCTGTAGCGGCCTGAGTAATATGGGTTTGGGCTTGGGTTTTATTGCCTTGGGCTTCCCCATATAAACCAACATAAAGATGACTGTAAAACTGCGCCGTTACGCTGTCTTGCTGACCCGCCGCTAAAACTGCTTCGGGGTTGCATTCCCCGGCAAATAAAGCGTAGATTTGCCTTAAAATCGGTCTGGGGTCGTTGCGAACGGGTTTTAGGTCTTTTTGAGCCTCCGCCGGGGTTTTGAGCCGGGCTTGGCATAAATAACGCCAGACGGTTTCTTCGACATCGCGAGCATTCACGGTGAGGTCAATTTCAAATTGTTGCGCTCCTTCGGCAAAGCGATCGCGATAATAATAAGCCAAGCCTCTTTGCCACAGATAGGGGGTAAGATCGGGCTGTAAGTGTTCGGCGGTATCAAAATCCACGATCGCCTCGGCAATGTGACCCTGCTTGAAATGCACCATACCGCGTTGGATAAAGGCTTTGGGATTCTGAGGCTGTTGTTGAATGAAGTTATCCCAGTAACGCCGTTGGGGTTCGAGGAAAAAGCGATCGCCCATATTTTTAAGCTTTTTTTCCTTAGAATAACATCACCACCTGACCTTATTACCGTTAAAATTACGGCCGAACAACTCAAGGCGCTTATTCTTCCCGCACCGATCTAAACACATCTATGAATGTTGAAATTATCGCTCATCGAGGGTTTTCCGCGATCGCCCCAGAAAACACCCTCTCGGCCTTTTTCGCGGCGATTGACCAAGGGGCGAATGCCATCGAATGCGACGTACAACTCTCTGCGGATAATCAACTGGTTTTAATCCACGATGCCACCTTAGATCGCACCACAGATGGTACAGGAAACGTGCGCGATCTCCCCGTTTCTGCCCTCAAACAACTCGATGCCGGGATTTGGTTTAGCGATCGCTTTGTGGGGGAGCGCATTCCTACCTTAGCTGAAACCTTCGAGGCTTTGCAGGATCGCACCGTTACCCTATACATCGAAATCAAACAAACCGAAGATTGGTCAGAGGATGATATTGTTCGTTTTATTGGCTTAATTCGCGATCGCAACTGGCTCGAAAAATGCGTAATTGCTTCGTTTAACGACGACTTTCTCCATCGTCTGCGTCATTATTGCCCCCATCTCACCTTGGCTTATTATCCCCTTACCGCCAACGATTACCTCGAAAAAGTCCGCCAACTCAAAAGTGACGGTCATGCCATGTTGCTGAGTGAATACCATCTGCTGCTGGACAATCCCGACCTCATTACCGCCAGTCAAGACCAACAGATTGCAGTGGGGGCTTGGACCGTAGACAGTCCAGAAGACCTAGAAAACTTATTCCGCTTGGGGGTTACTAAAATTATTACGAATACTTTATTAACCGCGTCCCATCCCCCTCAAATGCCTCGATCGCGCCCCTCTTCTTCAAACTTTAAGCACGGACAATCCGATTTTGCTTGATATACTTAGTTTGTTTACAACTTAAATAACTCAGCCAACTGGCACTCCCCAAAATCAAAAAGACACGCAGTTGTAGGAACACCAAAACTACATGGGGAAAGTCAAACAAACGGGGTACAAAGACAGCGAAACTCAGGCCCACAAACAAAAATACAGCGATGAGAGTTTGAGCCAAACTATCGCAAACGTGCCGCCAAAACAACGGCACTAAGATCGCCAAAATCACCAAGTCGTAATAATTGCCAAACCCCAAACTAAAGGTTAACGCCAAAGCAATCCCTAAAATATCGTTGAGTAAAAAGCGATCGCGAAACCACCACAACGCCACCATAAAGATTATCGCCAAAGGCATTAAATTGGGAATTGCCAAACCATTGCCATCCGTCCAATAATTTGAAATGGCATAAATGGCATTTTGTAGATACATTTTGCCGTACCATCCCAACTCATTAAAGGGTTGTTCTTTGTACACCATCACTGCCAATATCCAGTCTGTAATAATCCCTGGAATACCACTGATTTTAATCGGAACACTGGCTAAAAGGGCAATGAACCCCATCATAGCTGCTAAAATGCGCCATTGTCGTTCCAAAACTAGCCACAATAATGGCAAAAGACATAAATGGGGCTTAATTAACGCGATCGCCCATAAAAAACCACTGGCCAGCCATTGTTGGCGTTTATAGTAATACCATCCCCCCACCATCGCCGCCCCAATAATCGTACTGGTTTGACCCATCCATAACGCCTCGGCGGTAAAGGGATTGCCAATCACCAATGCCGGGACATACCACCACATTCCTTGATGTAAGGTTTCCCATTGGTGAGTCACTTCTTGCCGTAGCAAACCCACACACCACCAAGCAAAAGCGCCACAACTGATAAAATGTAAAATAATCAAAGCATGACGGGCCCCATGCCAAGAAAAAGCCCCCAAAATCATGACAATGGGCGCAATTTGAGGCGGGTAAGCAAAATCATAAATGCGTTGGGTTTCTGGCAGTCCGTAACTCATTTGGTCAGCCACCACAGGATTGTAGGCATTTAATCCTGCCAGCCAAGCCCGTCCCGCAACGTACAAAAAACGCATATCATATTGGCGACCAAAGGATCCGTTGCGACCGACTCCAATCACACCAAAAGCCACAATGAACACAAGACTTGCAATTAGTACAAACCATCGGCACGCAGGATGACGAAACACCGATTTAATCCAAAAAAGCATAAGCGGTTGATGACCTTGGATGATTTTAAGCGAGGGTGTAGATACTGAACCCTTTAATTCCAATGACTGACCGACAAAATAGGATGGGTCGAACTTTTTGATTGAGCGATCGCGACTGCGTAGTTTTACGCAACCTTCACCATCTTAACAATCTCCCATTAAATCCAATATCCTAATGGGAGATTATGGCTTTTTTAGATTGGCTTTTAAAGACTGATGTCTCGAACAAGGCGAACCGTCGGGAAATGATAAGCGGCATCTTGGTCGCGATCGCTTTGAATTTGTTCGAGCAATTGACCGAGATTTTCCGGAGGAGTATTTTGGAGCGACTCTAACAGGGTAAAACTATCTTCGAGTAACTGCTCGACATCAATTGTGGCGTAACGGGGTTGATAGTCGTATAAACGGCGAGTTCCTTCTCCAAGTAGCGTCACTGCTCCTCGCCAATTGAGATTACTCAGATGATAGCAGGCCACGGCCACCTGAAGTAAGCCTTGGTAAAAACGTCGGTCAGGCTCTGTAGAATCCATCCACAGAGCCTCTAAGGTATCGTGACAGGCGTAAAACTCCTGCTGATTAAATTCAGTAATACCTTGTTGTAAAGCGGCGGGCATCATTGCCATTAACCACCCATTGATTCACGCACTTTAACAATCTCTTCGATGCCGATCTCTTGTTGCTCCCCGGCGAATTCATTATCCGGTGTAATAAACAACATACAGTGACATTCTTTGCGTTCCCGCATGGGGACACAAGGGCAATTCCAATAGCTATTTTTAACTTCTGCTTCTTTATCTTCGTAATGACGACAAGGACAAAGGGGCGATCCCAACTCATCTTTGTGACGAGCTAATCCTTCGATTACCACAGCCGTCACCGAGGGATCGACACAGAAATAAGTATCAGTTTGCTGGGCATAACGCTCAGAAAACCGACGCATAGCTTCTAGGGTTTTCTTGTCTTTTGTGTCTTGTGGAGTAGCTGACATTTATTAAATTAGGATTAACAACTCAGAGTTCTCAATCATTGTAACGCACGGTTGTCGTCGTTCATCAATGCGCGGGGGCTATCCTTGGGAATTATTCGTTACCCATTGCTAAAGTTGTTCGGCCGGAAAAGCGCCGGGTTGCACCGTGAGTTCTACAATACGGCTTTCGCGCCAAACTTCGACGAACAAATCTGCACCAATAGTACTGCGTTCGACTTTTTGTTGTACTTCTGCTGTCGTTTGTACCGTTTGATTGCCGACTTTGAGAATAATATCCCCGGCTAGAAAGCCCGCGCGATCGGCAGGAGAATTAGGAACCACCCGCATGACCAAAACCCCTTTTTCGCGATCGACTTTGAAAGGAGCATCGGCACTATTGTTAATATTTTCCTTTAATTCCGGGTTCAAATCCACCATCTGAATCCCCACATAAGGATGCTCAACCCGTCCTGTGGTGGCAAGTTGACCCGCGACTCGTTCGGCGGTTTCAATAGGGATAGCAAAGCCTAATCCTTGCGCGTCCGCCCGAATTGCGGTGTTGATGCCAATCACTTCTCCTTCGGCATTGAGGAGGGGACCGCCAGAGTTACCGGGATTAATGGCCGCATCGGTTTGAATAAAGCTCACGCGCTTATCCGGGACACCCACCTGACGACTCGAACGACCCAAGGCGCTGATAATGCCGACGGTGACGGTATTATCGAGGCCGAGAGGATTGCCGATGGCGATCGCCCATTCCCCCGGAATCAAATCGTCGGATTTACCCAGATTAACCACGGGGAGGTTATCGGCGTTAATTTTGATCACCGCCACATCGGTGACTTCATCGGCTCCTAAAACTTCCCCTTCAAACTCCCGGCCATCTTTGAGAACCACGGTCACAATATCAGAATCTTCGACAACGTGAGCGTTGGTGACAATGCGGCCGTCACTGCTGAGGATAAACCCCGATCCGGTGCCATTTTGAACGCGACGACGAGAAGATTGCGGGGTATCGCTATTGCCGAAAAAGCGACGAAATAAAGGGTTTCTGAATTCGGGGGAGGGGACTTGAGAAATCGTCCGGGCCGCATCAATGCGAACTACTGCCGGGCCAACTTTTTGCACCGCTTCAGCAATAAAGTTTAAACGAGCTTCGGGAACGGGGGCGGTTTCGAGGGGCAGTCGGGGGGGTAGTGCTGCGGGGGTAACATCCGGATAATCAAGGGGGGCAGGTTGAGGTTCGGTTACTTGTAAGTAACGACTTGCCATGACCCCTGTACCTCCCCCTAATATCAACAGACTGAGGTATAAGCCTAGCTGTTTAACCGATCTAATCATTATTTTCTTTCGCTCGACAGCACTACTAACCATTATCCCTACACTTTCTCAAAAAAGTACAAGGAACAGCAGGATTTTTTGGACAATCTTAAAATTGCTTATGAGGGCAACGGGGACGCGATCGCCTGCCATTCTGCTGTGGTGAGGGGTTGAGGTTGCAAGTTCACACCAAAACAATGACTGGCGGCGGTGGTTAAGGCTGTGATAATTTCCTGAATATCGGTTTCCGGGCCATTGTGCCAGGGTAAAATGGGGGGTTGGAGGGGTTGGGTAAAGATGCGTTGGTAGAGGTCGCGATCGCCGCCAATTTGCATCGATCCATGTTGCAGAATGGCGCGACCCCGACGCAGTTGAGCGCTGCCAATCAGTTTACAATTATCATCGGTGACTAAATCCGCCGCCGTCGCGGTTCCGAAGCAATTGGGGTTGTGAATATAGCCCCGTCTCGCTTCACCGTAATGCAAGTTAATTCCTAAATTGCGCCAACCTTCAAGCAAAAATTGGCATAACTCTTGATAAATGCGCGATCGCGTCCCCGTCATCCCGGAAGTAATCACGGCATAAGTTAAATCTCCTTGATGCAATACCGCCCGTCCTCCCGTCGGACGGCGTACAATATCCAGGGGTTGACCTTGATATGTAATCTTTTCCCAAGCGGCAGGATATTGGCGCTGATGGTAGCCTAACGAGAGGGCGGCGGGTTGCCAGGTATAAAAGCGTAAAGTGGGGGGATGCAAGCCATGACGGTGCTGTTCGAGGAGCCAGTTATCTACCGCCATTTGTACCTGTCCTGAGGCAGCAAAACAGGGAATCAAGCGCCAGGTTGGTTGGTTATGGGTTTTTCGTCTCATGACAATCCCTACCGCCTCTCCGGTGCCGAGCGCTCAAATCAGCGGGGTCGAAATTCAACGGTATTTTCGCGAATGGTGATGTCGTAACTGCCATAAAAATCTTGTCCCAAAAGGCCGATATCCATTGTCGGTGCGACCGCAACCATGACATCGCGCATTTGAATCCGTCCGGCACTCATCGACTGCACTAAACCCAAGGGAAAAACCGCCGGGCCGCCGACGGTATCAGCTTGAGCGACTCCGACAGGCTTTAAACCCAGACGTTGAGCCATGGTAGGGGTAATGACGGTGTGACTGGCTCCTGTATCGACGAGCATTTCAAAGGCTTGTTGATTATTAAACATAACATCAATGACCGGAGTGCCGCGATCGCGCCGCTTAATTGGCACTTCAAAACTGCTAACGGCGGTTGACCCCGGATTGAGGTTGGGACTGTTACCGCACAGATGACCCAAACTCACGACCCGACCGTTATTATCGGTCATATAGCAGCCTTGTTGGGATTGAGCCAATACCGCCACCGGACTCAGACTGAAACCAATTGCGAACAGTAGAGAGGAGAAAAGTTTTGCCATGATGAGATTCTTTTGGGGCTGATGAATCCCATTTTACGCGATTGGTCTAGGCTGCCGCATTATCACATTAAGCTACTTCGCATCATCACTAAAGTTTCAGTGAGTCCTTCGAGGCGGGTTTCGAGGTTTTGTTTGGCGTAGAGGAGTTGGCGCAGTTTTTGGTAGCGGGCGATCGCAACGCTAACACTCGGTACATCTTCGGGGGAACAATCTCTCGACCAGGTTTGACCTTGTTCGTCAATGCCGCACAAGCGATAACCGGGACGGGGGGTTTGATAGCTTACACCATCTTCGCTGAGGGCTTCGACATAATCCATTTGGCTGTCGCTTTCGGCAATAATTGGTTCGTTGAAGTTGGGATCGTCGCGATTGGCGTGGGATTCTAACCAACCGTCAATCAGGGGCCCTTCGCTGTAAATAGTTTGGATTTGAGCAAGGACTTGTTGCAATTCTTGTTGCCAGGCAATAATCACTTCGCGAATGTCCCGCAGTAAATCTAAGGCTAGGGCAGGATTAACGCTGTGGTTGTGACTGCTAATGCCCAGGGGTTTGAGTTTGGGCAACATGGGGACGCGCTCGATCGGTTTTGAGGCTTGTTCGATGGTACTCGGATCGATGGCAAACGAGGGGGCATTGGGGTTGGGTTGCATGGGTTCGCCTTTAGCCGTAGGGCGCGTTTGACTGATGCGCTCTAGGGTCATTTCAATGCGTTTGAGTTCGGGTTTCATAGGCTCGTCTTGGCGGTACAACTGCTGCTAATCTAGCATTGACTTTCTATCTCGAAACAATCCGTGAATCTTGCACGTTCTGCTGAAATTATTTTAGTCACTGGGCCAACTCGTTCGGGCAAAAGCGAGTGGGCGGAGTCTTTGGCGATGCAGTCCCAGAAAGCTGTATTTTATGTGGCTACAGCCCAAGGTCAAGAGGGCGATCGCGAGTGGCAAGATCGCATTCAACGACACATTGACCGCCGTCCCACCGCTTGGCAAACCCATCATGCCCCCTGCGATCTCGTTGCCGTCTTTGTTGATTGTCCCTCAGATTGCTGTTTGTTGATCGATTCTTTGGGAACTTGGGTGGCGAATTTATTGGAACGAGAGGATGAGGATTGGGACAAAGCCCTTAAAACGCTCCTTATGGCACTTGCTGAGGCGCAGCAGGACGTTATTTTGGTGGCGGAGGAGACGGGGTGGGGCGTGGTTCCGGCCTACCCTTTAGGACGAAAATTCCGCGATCGCCTCGGGGATTCAATCCGAAAAATCGGCGCGATCGCAGATCGGGTTTATCTCGTTACCGGGGGCTATGCAGTGGATTTAGCCCAACTCGGTGTACGAGTCGATTCTGAGTAGGCAGCTTTTTCAGTTATCAGTCATCAGTCATCAGTCATCAGTGTTTTGCGCAGTAGGGGAATAACCAATAACAAACAACCAATAACCAATAACCAATAACCAATAACTAATTCTTTTCCGGTAAAGCTTTTTGCTTATTTTTCTTAGCTTTCGCGGCTTTTCGCCCCATTTTGCCGAGATTTTCTTGTAACGTTCCCATGGGACAGACAGCACACCAAGCTCGCGGACGGGTTATAATCGCCAAAGGAATCGCGATTAAGCTGGTGACAATACACATACTGACAAAAATCCCACCAACCGCCATCCAATCTCCCCAAGCGGCAACCATGCGAGAAATAAAGATGCTCATAAAAATGCCGAACACAAACCAGCGAAACCATTTACGGTTGAAAAAGCGCGGCCAAGGACGATTGAGGGTGAATTTAGCCATGATAATGTCTAAAAATGAGCCACGGGGACAAAGGTTGCCACACCAAAAGCGACCTTTAAAGTAAGAAATTGAGATTAAGAAAACCATCATCCCGAGCATGAGATAACCCAGGATGGGATAAAATAAGCCGCCGATCGCGATCAGGGGGAATAACCAAATCATGGCCCATTGGGTGGGTTTTCCTTTGAAGGCTTTACTTTTACTCATGGTTTTTAGCTCTCTAATACGGGTTATGTCGCAAAAATAGCGTTTGGATTCGTTTTACGGGATTATTTGGCGATCCCCTTGACTTATCCATTGAACTTGATATTATGAATGTATAACTAATTAGTTATAAAGTCAATAGAGATTTACATTAATTTTTTAATTCCGGGAGGAATCAAGATGGCTCATGTGGTTGTATTGGGTGCAGGGTTGGGGGGTTTACCCACAGCTTATGAATTGCGTCACTTGTTGCCGAAGTCCCATCGCATTACGTTGATTTCGGATAAGCCGCAGTTTACTTTTATTCCTTCGTTACCGTTGGTGGCGTTTGATTTAATGCCGTTAGAGCGCATTCAACTGGATTTGAAGCGTTTGCTCAAAAAACGGAATATTGATTTAGTTTTGGAAACGGTGACATATCTCGATCCCCACCGTAAAGAAATCCGGGTGGGCAATCGCGAACTACATTATGATTATGTGGTGGTGGCAACTGGGGCCGCATTAGATTTAGATGCAATTTCCGGTTTAGGGCCCGATAATGGTTACACTCACTCGGTTTGCAATCCCCATCACGCTGAATTAGCCCGGAACGCTTGGCAAAAATTTGAGCGCAATCCGGGGCCGATTGTGGTGGGTGCGGTTCCCGGTGCGAGTTGTTTGGGCCCGGCTTATGAATTTGCGTTGTTAGCTGAATATGTGTTGCGAAAGCGGGGTTTGCGCGATCGCGCAACGGTTACGATTGTAACTCCAGAACCCTATGCAGGTCATTTGGGTATTGGGGGAATGGCTAATTCGCGGGAGTTGGTGGCGAAATTATTGCAACGTCGGGGAGTTGAGGTTATTGAAAACGCCGAAATCACCCAAATTAACGAGAAACAGGTGATTTTAGCCGATGGCCGTTCCGTACCATTTCAGTACGCCATGGTGCTGCCGCCGTTTTTAGGGGCGCAGTTTTTACGGGATACGCCCGGTTTAACGGATGATAAGGGCTTTTTGCCGATTTTACCCACCCACCAACACCCAGATTTCCCCTCAATTTATAGTATCGGGGTCACGATTCAACTGCCGACTCCGGAAGTTACGCCGCTACCGATGGGTGCGCCAAAAACGGGACAGATGACCGAAGCAATGGGAATGGCAACGGCTCATAATATTGCGGTGGATTTGGGCATAATTGCGTCTGTGAAGGTGGGATCGAATATGGAGGCGATTTGTATGGCGGATTTTGGCGATTCTGGTTTGATGTTCATTGCCGATCCGGTGATTCCCGACCCCGTAACCCACCAAAGACGGCGGGCTGTGGCGTTAGCGGGGCTGTGGATTAGTTGGGCAAAGGCGGTGTTTGAGGTGTATTTCTTGATGAAAATGCGCTTGGGTTTAGCTGTGCCTTGGTTTGAGCGGTTGGGCTTGCGAATGTTGGGGATGTCTTCGTTGGTGCGATCGCTTTCAACTCAACCGGAAACTTCTGTAGCGGTTACGTCTCAAAAAGCGTTGTAGTTGCGGATTTATGCCCTTAAAACTCTACCTGACTGCTTTGGGCGGGGTTTCCTCGCCCCGATAAGCCTAAAAAGCCTCGATTCATTTCTCTTTCTCAGAACGATCTTGACTTTTTATTACTGAATAACTATATAATAAAGTAAATGAAAACAGCAGCAACCATGAACATCGCTCTGCACTCCCAAGACTTTGAAAAATTGGCCAATCGCTTCAAAATTTTGAGCGAATCCACGCGATTACAGATTCTCGCGGCGATTTGCCAAGAGGAGCGTAATGTGAGCGAAATTTGCGATCGCACCGGACTCCATCAAGCCAATGTTTCTAAACATTTGCAGTTACTCAGACAAGCGGGAGTTGTGGCTTGTCGTCGCGTTGGGGTTTGTCGGTATTACCGGGTGATTGATACCCAATTATTAAGTTTGTGCGATCGCGCCAAACATATTGCCGTAAATTGATTAATTTTTCCCAAATATTAGGAGTTATAAATATGTCGAAATTGGTTTCTCGTTTAATTTTGAGTTGTTGCGCGATCGCGACAATATGGCTTTATCAAATACAAGTCGCTCAAGCCGCCGTCGATCCGGCTGAGTTAAGTAAAGCAGTTGAAGAAATTGAATATTTAGATGCCACGCGATCGGGGTTAGCATCGAGTTTAGAAGGGCGCACCGAACCCCCTACCAAACAAACCATGCAAGAGGTGTGTAAACCCGTGGGAATGCGAGCCAAACAACTCAGCGTCGAAAATAATTGGCAAGTGAAACAAATTGCCACAAAATATCGCAACCCCAACCATGCACCGCAATCCGAAACCGAAGAAAACGCCTTAGCATTGTTCGAGCAAAATCCCGATTTGATCGGTTTTTGGCAAAAGGATGTAGTGGCTGGAGAAATGGGCGATCGCTACTTCCGTAGAATTAACGTTGAAAGCAGTTGTCTCGCTTGCCACGGCGCCAAAAATAGTCGTCCTGACTTCGTAAAAGCTAACTACCCCGATGACCGTGCCTTTAACTTTCAGGTAGGCGATTTACGGGGAATGTACTCGGTTTTCGTGCCAGAAGTACAAGCAGGCTTAAAAGCAGCATTACAATAAACATAAATCACTCAATATAATTGACAAAATGACAACAATGTGGTACAAAATTAGACGCTTTTTTTCCGGGTTACTGCTGTTTTCAAGCTTAGTTTTACTGCTGTCTTTCTTTCTGGGACATTTTAATACTTCGCCAGCCCTTGCCGCCGTTTATTCCCATCGCGAAGCCCCCGGCCAAATCCTTTACAAATCCCGTCATACCCTGCGAGATAATAACAGCAATTCCTGGCAAGTTATTGTCTTCAAACAAATCAAACCCAACAGCGCATCTTCAACCAATTTAAGGTTAGTGGGCTTTCCCGGTACTGTAGAATTTGAGCATCCCCAACCCCTCAAAATTACCGCTAAAAGCCGCGACTTTCTCGCCGAAGATATATTCGCAGAAAAAGCTCCGGGTGCGAATGTGGGTCAATACAATGTTGCCGCAGTTTTACCGCAATTGCCCTTAGGACAAACCGTGAAACTCGAAATTCCGGTTAAAAACTCTTTTCCCCTTAGTTTGGCAGTTCCTTCTGAGGTAGTTTTGGAATGGAAAGAAATTGCGGGCAAAGGTTAAAAATTTTCCCACAGTATCGTTATCAGAGGGTCTCAATTTAGACCAAAATCGCAACGTTTTTCTTAATTTAGATCGAATCCGTTTAAATCGCGATCATTAAGAACCCCGGTTTCTGATATCCTGACCCGATTGAGTTATGATTTTATCCCAGAAATTGGGGGTATCGAACAGTCGTTCTTTTGGCGGATTTGAGATCGCTTCATCACAAATCAAAGAGGTAAAAATCATGAAAAACTTATTTTCTCCCGAATGGATGCAAGCCTATCAAGCTCAATGGAATCAAGATGTAGAACTCAAAGATGCTTTAGCCCAAATTCATTTTGACTCTAACATTGGTTATGGCTTTAAAAATGATCCTCATCCTCGCGGTGTAATTATCGTAAAAAATGGCGAAGTCGTTGCTGCCGAACCCTATAATAATCAACCTTTAAATTGGGATTTACGCGCCGATGAAAAAGATTGGCAGCAATGGTTAAAACGCGGAATTAAAATGATGGGATTAAGTGCCGCTTATCTTCAAGGAAAAATAAAATTTGCTGTGGGAGATTACACCGCTATGATCAAAGACCCCCGCATGGTCAAACCCTTCTTAAAAACCTTTGTGGTAATGGGTCAAGTAAACTCATTTTCATCCCTTTAAGACGGGGCTTTCGCATTATTGGTCATTCGTTATTTGTACTTACCAATTGACTGAGGACTCTCGCGATCGCTTTCGGCGAGTTCAATTAGTAATTTAGTTGACATCTAATGATATTTACTCCGGTTTTCTCGTCTAAACCGGGGTTTTGTCTGCTTGCAACCATCCCTATCCCCAAACTTATTGAATCAACCTTAAGAAATAGCCGACATCTCCCAACACTCGCCCATTTTTGGCGCACAATGGAAGTAAAGAATCCTCTTTTTTTAAGCCCGTGAATACCATCATCCCAGAAACGCCCACCTCTTTCTCAACCGTCTACGGCCCGGTAAAATCATGGCGGTATGGGCGATCGCTCGGTATCGATTCCATTGGTGCAATCTCGACTTGTTCGTTTAACTGCGTTTACTGTCAACTCGGCGAAATCGAGTATTGTACCGACCAACGCCAGATTTTCGTTCCCACCGCTACGATTATCGAAGATTTACAAGCATTTGCGCCTTGGGACGTGGATGTGATTACCCTCAGTGGTAGTGGTGAACCCACCCTTGCGGCGAATTTGGGCGAAATCATAACTGAAATTCAGAAACTCACCCAAAAGCCCGTAGTTGTTCTCACCAACGGCACATTACTAAGCGATACTCAAGTTTGTCAAGCTTTACAATCGGCTCAAGAAGTTGCCGTAAAACTCGATGCAACTTATTCCGACCAACTCACCCGCATCAATCGCCCCCTTTCTGAATTAGACTGGGAAAAAATTTACACCGGAATCGAGCAATTTAGCGCAGTTTATCCTGGAAAATTGAGTTTACAAACCATGGTTTTGAGTCCGTGGCAAAAAGCGCAACAGCAAATTTATTGCCATATCGTCCGCAAAATTCAACCCGACACCATTCAACTCAACACTCCCACTCGTCCAAAACCCTTAACCCGTCAACTGGATGGCCGCGGCAATCATACCCCAGGAGAATCTCGTTCTTATCCGGTACATTACCTCAAATCTGTCAGCAGCGACGTTTTACAGGGGCTTGCCGCCATGATTCAGCAAGAAACGGGAGTTCCTACTCGCACCGCCCCGCAGCCGTTTTAGGCAGTGGGTCGTAGGTAGTGGGCAATGGGCAGTAGAATTTGTAGGTTGGGTAAAACAAAGTAAAACTCAACACCGAATAAAGGTTTTGTGGGGTTTCGTGACCTCAACCCAACCGACAAGGCTGATAACTGATAACTGATAACTGATAACTGAAATGACTGACCTTGCCTTGCTACAACCGTTTGAAATGGGCGATTTATCGTTAAAAAATCGCGTTGTCCTTGCTCCTCTGACGCGATCGCGAGCCGGAAAGGAGCGTCTGGCAAATGCTTTAATGGCAGAATACTATACCCAACGCGCCAACGCCGGACTACTCATTACCGAAGCCACGGTCATTTCTCATCAAGCCATTGGTTGGCTCGAATCCCCTGGCATTTATACCGAAGCGCAAACCAAATCTTGGCAACAAGTCACCGAAGCCGTCCACGCCCAAGATACCCCGATTTTCCTACAACTATGGCACACCGGACGAGCTTCTCATTCGAGCTTTCAACCCAACAATCAACGCCCCGTTGCGCCTTCTGCCATTGCTATCAACGGCGACGGCATTCATACGCCCCTAGGCAAAAAGCCCTACGAAACCCCTAGAGCCTTAGAAACCGATGAAATCCCCGGTATTGTCGAAGATTACCGCCAGGCAGCCCACAATGCCTTACAAGCGGGATTTGATGGGGTAGAGATTCATGGCGCTAACGGCTATTTAATCGACCAGTTTCTTCAGTCTAAAACCAATCAGCGAAGCGATCGCTATGGCGGCATTCTCGAAAATCGCTACCGCTTTCTTAAAGAAATTGTTGAGGCGATTTTGACCGTATTTCCGGCCCATCGGATTGGGGTGCGTCTTTCCCCGAATGGGTCATTTAACGATATGGGTTCCCCGGATTATCGCGAAACCTTCTTTTATGTGGCCGAGAAACTTAATGCTTATGACCTCGGTTATCTGCACATTGTAGACGGCCTCGGCTTTGGTTTCCATGAGTTAGGTCAGCCCATGACGCTTGATGATTTTCGCCCAGTTTTTGATAGTCCCCTCATGGGGAATTGCGGCTACGACAAAGACACTGCCGAAACTGCAATACAAGAAGACCAAGCCGACCTCATCGCCTTTGGTCGTCCCTACATCAGCAATCCCGATTTAGTCGAGCGTTTTGCCCACGGCTGGCCCCTCAATCCCTACGATGATATGACCTATTGGTATTCTGGCGGCGCAAAAGGTTATACCGATTATCCAACTTATCCTGAGTCTCAAAAAAGTTAACGCTAAAACCCCGGTTTTTCTCCATAACCGGGGTTCCGATCGGAAAAATGCCACAATAAGAGAGAAAGTCTAGGAGGTTGGCCGATGACCCAGAAAACAAAACTAGGCATCCCAGAATTACTATCTTCTCACCAAAAAGCTCAAATTCTGGCTATTGCTGAGAAACACGGTGCTGAGAATGTGCGGGTATTTGGCTCTATTGCGCGAGGAGAAGCGACCCCAAACAGCGATCTAGATTTATTGGTAGACTACAATCGAGCAAAACGAAGTGCGTGGTTTCCTATCGGTTTAAAGTTGGATTTAGAGCAACTTTTGCATCGACCCGTTGATATTGCCACAGTCTCAATGCTGAAAGAAAGAATGCGCGATCGCGTCTTAGCTGAAGCGGTAAAGTTATGAGGCGCGATCGCGATCGCCTCCTACCTTTTAGTCCGCGAAAGTGGACTTTGCCTTGTTAGCCCCAGATTTTTAATTTGCGGGAGGGATAGACGGAGATTTGGTATCAACTTTTGAAGAATAAGACTTAAAAACCCCGGTTTTTTGGAAAAACCGGGGTTTTGGCATGAAAGTAAAGGTCAGACCTAAGAAATCGCCACCATTTGCTTGCGAATTTCCGTGTTATCTTCCATCGGTGCTGTTAAAGCTTCTTCTAAGTCAGCCCGTCCTAACTTTTCTTCGAGAATCTTCATCACTTCCCGGCCAAAATCATTGGGGTTTTGTTGCCAGGCTTGTAAGCAAACTTCCCCAAAAAATGACCCCAACGGCTCGGGATTCCACAGTAATTTTTTCGCCGTCCAAGGCATCAAACTCATGGGATTGTAACCGGGTTTGAGGATGTCGTTTTTGAGGGCGTAACCTTCGAGATGGGTATGGGGTTGTAAGCCAATAAAGAAGATGGCAGGCTCGACTTTATCGGCTCCAAAAACTTCTTCTAAGGCACGATGATAAGCAATGGTTTGGCGAATAGTATCGAAGGTTTCGTCAATAACATTAAAGGAATAATTGACCGAAACAATGTCGTTAAATCCGGCAGCTTTGAGGTCGCGGCAGTTTTGCAGCACCGTCCGCAGGTTGTAGCCCATCCGCATTTTCCGCACCAATTCCTGAGAGCCACTGGTAATGCCGATCTCAAAGTAATTCATCCCCGTTTGTACCATTAAATCGCAAAGTTCGGGGGTGAGGTTGTCGGCGCGGATGTAGGCGGCCCAGTGAATGTCTGTCATGCCAGAATCTACGATTTTTTGCAGCAATTCCACCGCATCGTCGATAAATTTCCGCGCCGGGATAAACTGGGCATCGGTAAACCAGAAGTTGCGAATACCGCGATCGTATAAGGAGCGCATTTCTTTGACCACTTCATCGGCAGGATTAATGCGGACTTGCTTGCCTTCGACGACGGTATAAATACAGTAACAGCAGTTGTGGGGGCAGCCTCGTTTGGTTTGTACGCCGATGTAAAAGTCGTTTTCTTGGAGATAATAGTTAAATTCCGGCCAAATTTGGGCGATGTAGTCGTAATCGCAGGCGGTTTTCTCCATGGGGGTGGGAAATTCGTGGATCATGCGATCGCGGGGTTGGGTTTCTCCGACGACATAACAACGCTCGCTGCTAATATCTTCCCCCCGCAATAATTTCTCTAACAGGGTTTCCCCTTCTCCGACGGAAACAATGGTATTTTTCGGCAGTAAGTTTTGCATTTGCTCGTAAAATACACTCACTGCACCGCCTCCCACGACTGCCCTGGCTTCGGAGTTGTAGCGGCGCGATCGCGATAATCCTCTTTGAATTAAGCCCCGATTGCGCCATAATTCGCCATAATAAGCCGTTGCGACCTTAAAACCGCCAATCGCGCCCCGCAGTTTTTTCAAGGGGTTTTTGGCGTAATAAACCTCAAAGGCATTTTGCAAGGGATTACCACCGCGGCCGCCGACGGGAGCATAAATTTGAATATCTCGCCAAGAAAAGACTAACAGCGTCGGCTGAAATTCATCAATTACTCGGTCTAGGGCTTGATTAAACTCCAACGGTGGCACAGTTCCGAGATCGAAAATACGCTGTTGCACCCCCGGAAATTGTTTGTGCAGATGATCGGCCAAGTAAACCACTCCAATAGGAAAGATTGGGTTACAGGGAAGGCGGACGAAAAGAACTTTCTGCATCATGCTTAAGCTGTTATTAAGGATTTTTTACTAAGTTAAGTTAAGACTTTTGTATTAGGGAGTCATCGACAAAATTACAAAACCCTGTCGAAAATTGTCATATAACTTAACCTTAGCGCAATAATCCCAGTTATTGACTGACAAGATCGCTTTGAAGAACGTTTCACAGCCTCGTATCAAATCTAACAATTTTGCGTAAGGTGGCAAAAAGAAATAAATCTGGGCGAAACGAATGTAAAAATATATCAGCCTTATTTTTACTACTTTATTCTTTTATTTTCAGGGATTATTGTCTATTTTCACTTCCGAAATCCCAGGAAATTTTGTAGGATTAGTAGTCAGGTTTACAGCAATTCGGGATCGCTGAGTGTTAGCGTAGGAATGTAATAGCAAACTTATATAGTCGAAAAGCAGCATTTAACTATGGCACAAATTTTTGATCCCGTTCCTGAAAGCGCAACCAATCCCCTTCTTTGCTGCTACGTTAACGCCACCAGCCAAATCCAAGTGGTTCGCATCACCAATATTGCTAATTGGTATTTTGAACGGGTTGTTTTTCCGGGTCAACGTTTAGTATTTGAAACAGTTCGTACCGCTCTATTAGAAATTCATACGGGAATGATGGCCAGTGCTATCATATCCGATACGATTCCTTGTGAGCGCTTGTGCATCAATGAAAGTTTAGAAGCCGAAGATGAATCTGAGTCTTCTGAACCCGTCCCTGCGGCGATGTGTTAAACCATAATAAACTTTTTTAATCTTTGGGGTAGTTTATCACGAACTACCCCATTACACATAATGTGCATCTCGTCTTTTGATCCCGCGTTCCTTGAGCGCTGATAAAATGAACTCAATCTACAGTTTGAGTTGATTTCGTTTTGCATCTTCCTTCGTTTCTTTGGCTTTGGAAAATCGCGGCTTGGTCGATGGGTTTAGCCATCGCCGCTTATGCTATCCTTGCCGTTTCGGGTTTTTGGCTATTTAACCGCCGCAGCCAACGCCGTCCTCGTCCTCAATGGCTGCGTCCTCTGCACTACAGCATCGGCATTATTATGGCGATTTTAGTCCTGATTTTGTTGGGAATTGGCTTAGTCGGAACGGTGGGGCATTTCGGGAGTTTGGGTCATTCTCCCCATTTGGCTGCGGGTTTGATTGTGGTGGCTTTAGTGGCGGTGTCGGTGTGGAGTGCGACGCAAATTCCGCAAAAACCCTGGGCGCGATCGCTCCATATTAGCATCAATACCATTCTCTTTTTTGCCTTTGCTTGGGTATCTTGGACAGGGTGGATTGTCGTGCAGAAATACCTGTCTTAATCTTCGTTTTGGGAATGGAGAAAAATATCAGAAGCGGGGATCGGCGGCACTTTCCGGTTTAACCCTCCCGCCCGTTGCAGCGGCCAAAAACGCACCGCAGCCCGTCCCAAAATTTTGTCTGCGGGGACAACGCCCCAACAGCGACTATCGTAACTGCCAGAGCGATTATCCCCTAACACTAAATAGGAATCCGGCGGGATCGTCACGGGTTTGCTCAGATAAGGCGTTTTTTCCGGTTTAACGACATAACACAAATCTAAATCGGTAAATTCTTCTTCGAGGAGATATTCTTCCTCTAAAAGTTCGCCGTTAATATAAACTTGGCTGTCTTGCAACGCTACTGTTTCCCCCGGTAAGCCCACCACTCGCTTAATGAGGGTCGGGCCGATATTTTCCCCTTCTAAAGCTGCCGGAGGATAAAATACGATCGCGTCTCCCCGTCGAGGGGGGTGAAAGCGATAACTAATCTTTTCGATCATGAGGCGATCGTTAATCGCTAATGTCGGTAACATCGAGCCAGAGGGAATATAGCGGGCTTCAGCCACAAAACTGCGGATTCCCACGGCTAAAACTAAACTCAATCCCACTGTTTTGAAAATTTCTGGCCAAAGACTGGGCGATCGCCGTTTAAAGATCGGCGTGTAGTATCGGGGTGATTGCATCTTATGGTAAGGATAAGATGGTGATTTGCGATTTCTTAAATCTAGCAAGAGACTTTAAAAACAAAATAAGGTGAGCGATCGCGATCCGATCTTTGAGATGGCAACACCCACTTGGGGTGTATATCGATTAAGGGCGATCGCGCTATCCTTAATTTAGCTTGAAAATTTCAAAAGTTGACCAAAAAATAATGACTCTCTAAAGTCAGGGAAATACCGAACCTATCCCCCAGTTTTACCGTAAAGCGGAAAAACAACTCAATCGGCTCAAACGAAGCCTCGATGAATGAAGAATCCTCCTGCCTTTAGGCGGAGGAGCGTCAATGCAATTATCAACAACCAATCACCAACACCAAAAACTAAAGCAATTCTGCTTCTCGTAACTTTTGATAGCGACCCAGGGCGGTTAAGGAAAAATGTTGCTGATACAGGTGATATTTGAGATAAAAATGACTGGGAAAGCCCGTTCCGGTGAAATAGGATTCATCCCATTTGCCATCTTGCTGGGTTCGGATGAGATAATCAATCCCCGACGCGATCGCATTTTTCCACTCTGCTTGGGGGGAAAGGTCTTGAATCACCGCCGCCTCAACCGCCGCCATCAACCCCGTTAACGCCCAAGCCGTTTGAGATGCAGTACTGTCTCCTTGACCCTTGTAAGCGGGGTCATCGTAACTTTTACAAGTTTCCCCCCAACCGCCATCGGTATTTTGACAACTTTGTAGCCAATTCGCCCCCCGTTTAATATTGTCATAATGGGACTCCGCCGCCACCAAACTTAACGCCGAAAGTGCGCTACTGGTGCCATAAATGTAGTTTACGCCCCAGCGACCAAACCAAGACCCATCCGCCTCTTGTTCGCTGATAATGTAAGCTAAGGCGGCTTTAAAGGCTTGTGACCCGACCAAAAGATGGCAGCGACCCGCCATTTCTAAAACCCTAGCCGTCACATCAACGGTATTGGGGTCAATCATCGCCTTGAGGTCGGCATAAGGAAGATAATTAATCCAATCTTGATTGTTATTAATATCAAACGCAGCCCATCCCCCTTCTGTACATTGCATCGACACAATCCAACGCAAACAACGGTTAATTGCGGCTTGTTTTAACGCCTCATTCGGTAACTGAACCGCCGACAAAGCCATCATCACCACCGCCGAATCGTCCACATCGGGATAAAAGCGGTTGTCAAACTCAAACGCCCAAGCCCCCGGTTTTCCCTGTTTATTTTTAACCGCCCAATCGCCGTAATCGAGGATTTGTTTTGCGATTAACCATTCCCCGGCTTTCACCAATTCCGGGCGGTTGGGTTCGAGTCCCGATTCGACCAAAGCCCGCATCACCAAAGCCGTATCCCACACCGGAGACACGCAAGGCTGTACCCAATAAATCTCATCGGTTTCAACGGCAAAACGGTCTACTGCTTTTAAACCCCGTTCTACAATGGGGTCATACTTGCTATAGCGCAAGCAACGCAACGCCAGCAACGAGTTTAACATCGCCGGAATAATACCACCCCAATCCCCAGAGGCTTCTTGCCGTTCTAATACCCACCTCTCAGCCGCTTTTAACCCTTCTTGGCGAAAGGGAACGAGATTGAGGTTTTCAGACCATTTAAAGGCATCATCCAGCCACACAAAAACGTCTGTCCAGTCGTTACTTTTCGGTAACTCGTATTTGACGTTTTCAATACCTTCGCTGTAGAGTTCGTTTAGTTTAATCGCCGGATTAATGTCAAAAACGGGCTTTTGGTCGAAGACAATCAACAAGGGAACTGTACTTCCTCTTGCCCAACTCGACATTTCATAAATCGTGAAGGGGAAGTTATCGGGAAGTAGCATCAACCACGGCGGAATTGAGGGGACTCCTCGCCAGTCGTAACAACCGATTAACGCCAGATGTAGCTTTGTGAAGATGCGAGTTTGGCTGATGCCGCCCCGTTGTAAGATAAACTCGCGAGCGCTAACCAAAGCCGGATCGGTCGCGGGAACACCCAACAACCGCAACGCCATATACGCTTCAACCGAGGTACTCAGGTCGCCGCCGTCGTCATAATACAACTCCCAACCCCCGTGGGCTTTTTGTTCGCGACGCAAATAGGTTTCGGCTTTGGCCAGGGGGCGTTGGCTATCGGTGTCCCAAATTTTATGGAGGAGAACCACCTCAGCCGTCATGGTGACGTTGGATTCTAAATCGGCCCACCAATAGCCTTCGGGATATTGTATCGAGAGTAGGTGGTTTTGAGACGACGCGATCGCGTTCTGGAGTTGGTCTGGGGTCACGGAAACAAACGAGTCTTGAAGTTGCATATCCTCACAATAAACAGGGTTTGAGCAAAATACCCTTACTTTAGCTTATTGGTTGTTTGTAATTAATAATTGCTCATTGGAAATTGTGCGTGATGAAACGCTGCTGTAACGCCCGCAGAAACATCCCCACGGGAAATTGATAATATTCCACCATCAGCCAGAGAACGCAGCTTAAATGTAAAATAAAGGTCAGAATTGTCCAAGCGATGGGCAACCAAGCCATAAAACTACCGGGCATCGGGGGAAATAAATACGCCGCACAACCGACAATCGTCGGCGGAAAAATAACAAATAAAACCGCGACAATAATGTAATCCCATCCCAAAGTTATCCCGGCTTGGTTAACGCTTTGCCATTGTTTCCCCGTCCAACGCCAGCTTAAACTCGGTTGTCCGTCGGCTAGTTTTAAAACTTGCTGTTCTAAATTGGTCGCAAAAATATGCTGGCAAAAGTTACAACTCATGGCTTCCATTAGGGGAATTGTAGACAGTTGGCCCCAGCGACACACCGGACAAGGATAAGTCCCGCTTTCGACTAAATGAGTGGGAGGAGTAGAAAGATAGGTTGACTGTTTCATAAACTTAAAAAATTAGAAAAAATAAAGCTAGAATGCCATAAAAATAAAGAAATTAGCGGTCAGAAAAACTAAAGCATTGAGCCGCGCGATCGCGAGAATTGGCTATGATAAAAATAACATTCTAACGATCGCGATCGTTCCGGCAAAACGTTGTGGCAAGTTTAGTAACTTTGAGCCAAAAATGGGAATAAATCAATGGTAAACCCTCGACAAGAAGAACGACAAAAAATTATCGAACTCGCTCAACAAGGCGATCCCGAAACCATTGCGGGTTTACTTAATCATAAGTTACGCCCAGAAGGGGTCTCGGTGCAAGTCTCTCGAAAACAAAATTGTTTATCTATTTTCTTAACCTCAAATTCGACACCCGATCGCGATTTTTGGGTGGATTTTATTCGCCAATCTTTGAGTAAGTTCAAAGTAAAATCTTGTAAAATTGCTGAAATTCGAGGCTATCTCCAAGACCAAGCCGATCCGGTTTGGGTAGAAGCCATTGAACTCGAAAATCTAGCCCTACAAAAAGCGCTTTCAGCTTGGTTACAAGAAAGTACCAGTTTGTTTCCTTGGGAAACGGAAAACTCCCTTGAAAGGCGAACGGAAATGCTGCGAATTTACCTAAATGCAAAGGATACCGCATTACTTCCCGTTCAGTATATCAAAGCGGTTTTGACATTGGCCGTTACTGATATTTTACCCGTTCCTTATCCGAGCGAGATCGTCTTGGGAATTTATAATTGGCGAGGAGAAATGCTGTGGCTGGTAGATTTAAACCGCTTGTTAGGCTTTTCTCCCGCTTTAACGCCCTATGCTACCGAAGTCCACGCGATCGCCCTGCAAGTCGAACAAAAGCTTCTTGCCGTTGTGGTAGCGGGCATTCACGACCTCGAACGCCACAATCTCGACTTTCTGCAACCCCCTTCCCCTGGCTTATTTGCCCCGTCCCTACAGTCTTTTGTACAGGGATATCTCGTCAGCGCTGATAGTATTATTTTGGACGTTCCTAGCATTTTACAAACATTTACGCAAAATGCCTGGGTTTCCTCAAACTTTCTTTAACATTAAGATAAAATCCCGGAAACCCACCAACGAAATCAATACAATAAAAGTAGATCAAGACCGACGCGATCGGGAGTTTCCCCATGGTATTCAATGCGACTACTTCTCCAACACCAACCCCCATTTCTACTCCTTATGCTGGACGGATTCACTCTGTCGAAACCTGTGGTACTGTAGACGGGCCAGGAGTTCGTTTTATTATCTTTACCCAAGGCTGTTTATTACGCTGTCAATATTGCCATAATCCTGACAGTCGCGACTTACATTCTGGGGCAGAAGTTACCGTCGATTCTCTCATCGAAGAAATCCAAAAATATCGTTCTTATATGAATGCGTCCGGAGGCGGTTTAACGATTACGGGAGGCGAACCTTTATTACAACCGGAATTTGTCGGTGAAATCTTCCGTCGCTGTCAAGAATTAAAGATTCACACGGCTTTAGATACTTCGGGTTATCCTAAATTTGAACAAGCCAAAGAAGTGCTTAAATATGTCGATTTAGTCTTACTGGATATTAAATCGTTTGACCCGAAAATCTATCACGATGTCACCCATGTTGAACTCGAACCAACCCTAAGATTTGCCCGCCATTTAAACGAAATCAAAAAGCCGACTTGGGTGCGCTTTGTCTTAGTTCCTAATCTCACGGATGCGCCCCATAATGTCGAAGGATTAGCGCAGTTTGTATCGGGTTTAGATTGTGTCGAAAAAGTGGAATTATTACCGTTTCATCAAATGGGTAAATATAAGTGGGAACAAATGGGGTTAAACTATACCCTAGAGGATACCGAACCGCCTACAGATGAAAAAATTGCTGAAGTTCGCGGTATTTTTGAAAAGTATGGTTTGCGGGTTGAGTAACGGGGAGAGAAAACCCTGGTTCTTTGAAAAGACCGGGGTTTTATAGCGCTATATGCGGGCATTGAGATGTGAGATTAAAGCGATGACCGTCCGACAAAATATCCTCATTAAAAATGACTGAAAACTAAAGTAACTTTCGCTAACTTACTCTAGCGGTAAACTAACGATAACGGTCGTTCCTTGACGCTGTGTACTCTTAATTTGCCATTCTCCTTGATGCAAGTCTACTGCGACTTGAACAATGGCTAAACCCAATCCCGTACCCGCAATATCTCTGACATTACTGCCCCGTTGAAAAGGATTTTGAACGCGATCGCGATCGTCTGGGGGAATGCCAATACCGCGATCGCCCACGGCTAAAACTGCTGTCTCATTCTCACAATGCAGATTGACTGTAATGGTTGTATCGGGAGGGGAATATTTAGCGGCATTACTTAATAAATTACTTAAAAGCGAACCGATTAGTTTACGATCCCAAAATGCTTTTGGATGGGAGGTCGGTTGAAAAACAATCGGTTGCACAATTCCTGCTTGTATCTCTGCGATCGCCTGTTGACAAAAAGGAACAACCGCTAATAATTCGGGCTGAAACTCTAGCTTTCCCACCTCTGCACGAGATAAAGTGAGTAAATCGGTGATTTGCTGGCTCATTTGTGTGGCAGTATCATGAATGCGCTCGATATTCGCTTGTTTTTGAGATTCGGAAAGGTTTTGATGATTTAATTGTAGAGATTCTGCACACAAAAGAATCGTACTGAGGGGAGTGCGAAGTTCGTGAGATGCAATGGAGAAAAACCGTTGTTTTAAATCATTTAATACTTGAATACGAGTCAATTCATTTTGCAAATGGTACAAAAATAAAACTAAAATAAACGTCAGTAAAAACCCAATTAATAAACTAGCCCAAGCCCGATAAGTAATCTTAAAAGAATAACTGGCTGAGGGGGTAAACTTAACGATCCACTGTCTCTGTCCAATTTCTAAAAAGCGGGTACAGTTACTCGGACAAAGAAAGCGAGAGATTTGATTTTCAGCAGGAGTACAATCATCTAAAACCGTAGTTACCGTTTGGGTTAGAGCATTATAGCAACCCAAAAACTGTTCATCCGCAGAAGCATTGCGATCTTCTAGGGAAAAATCAACTTGATAACTCAATTCTGCCAGGGATTCTTCAATCACATCAGAAATGCGAAAAACACCCACTAACATTCCCTTAAATTGGTTTCTTCGTTGTGTTGAAGTTAGGGGTTGATTCGTCGTTTGATAAAAAGGCAAAAACATTAAAAAGCCATATTGATTCCGTTGTTCTTGGACTAAACGAATGCGGCTGGTTGCGTGAATTTTCCCTGTATCTCTGGCTGCTTCTAAAGCAGTAACGCGGGGATAACTAGAGTTAAGGTCAAAGCCAAAAGCCGCTTCATTTCCCTGAAAAGGCACAACATAAGTTACGGGTAGATAGTAAGGACGACTTTGGGCAGGAATCAAGCGAATGTCTTGGGTTAACTCGGTAATTTGGAAGTTCGGATAGCCTTCTGCTTGAATCTTTTGTTCGTAATTGAGACGTTCGTTTTCGGTTACTAAATCTGCCCATTCTAACCCTTGGATACCGGGATAAGTTTGGAGCGATCGCGTCACAAAATTAGTAAACTCTTGTCGCTGAATTTCTCCTTGATTGACCCCATAATAATCCCCCAGAAAAGACAAAACATCAGTATAGCGATTGAGACTGCGCTGAAGGGAAATTTTAATATTTTCAATTTGCTTCTGGAAGTTATTTTGTTGTTGAGAAACTTCCCATTGATAAACAAATAAAGCGGTCAGGATTGATAAACTCATCCCCACACTAACCGTTATCCCTAAAATTAAGATGGTGCGAACGGATTTAGTCATTGATATAGCAATACATTTTATAATCAAGGCAGAGCCTTTTTTGGGGGTTCTCAGGTATAACCTAGGAACGAGGTTATATAGTTTATATTTTATTTTTATATACTATAATAACCTTTGATAAAAATAAGCATGGTGGGCATTGCCCACCCTACAAAATGTCTCAAATAGAACCCCGATCTCTTTTGTATTTATCCGATATAAATTGGAATCGAATGCCAGAAACCGGGGTTTTATATCTTTACGATTTAATCTTACCGTCTGGCACAATAATTCGCCTTATAATTACGCCAACCGCCCGATTGAGTAATGTCTTGACCTTGTTCGCAGCAAAGGAATTCACCGACAACGCCTAACACTTCTGAACCGTCACTTAAGCGGACTTTTCCAATACATAAACCGGGGGGTTCATTGAGGAGAATACTCGCTAATCCAGCAGGAGGAACTGCCCAAATTTCTAATGCGATCGCGCTTCCTCCGGATTTAACTCGCATCATCGCGGGGTACAAATCGTTAATAGAAAACAGACGATAAGTTGCCTCAGTGGTGGCTTCTCGCACAAAAACAGCTTTCGCAGCCAGCATATTCCCATTTAGTTCTAGTCCTCGCATTAACGTACCGTTGACGGCTAAATGAATCGTTTTACTCATCATTCAAAAAGAACTATTTTATCCCAAATCTAATTTATTTTAAGTCTACCTTTTTGGACTTTTAAAAATGAGTTCCCTGGATGTAAATCCAGGGATAAATAGACGGTGTATTGTCACCGGATTTGGGGTTACTCGCGATCGCCAGGAACGACAATATTTAAAACTAAAGCAGAGAGTCCACCCGTTGCAATTCCCGACGAAAAAACACTGCGGATTAAATAGGGCGTATTATCCAGAATTTCCGGTACAAAAGTTACGCCCATTCCCAGACCCAAAGAAACAATTAAAATCAGGGTATTGCGCCGAGTGAGATTGACTTCGTGTAGAATTTTAATGCCCGATGCTACCACAGCGCTAAACATGAGTAAGGTTGCACCCCCTAAAACGGGTTGAGGCATTGCTTGAAATAAGCCCCCAATAATCGGAAATAATCCCAGTAAAACTAAGATTCCAGCAATAAAATAACCGATGTAACGACTCCCTACCCCGGTTAATTGAATGACACCATTGTTTTGACTAAAGGTAGTATTAGGAAACGTATTAAAACAAGCCGCAATAAAAGAGTTAACTCCATCTCCTAAAATGCCGCCTTTGACTCGTTTGAGATAAGTTTTACCCTCAATCGGTTCTCCTACCAACATCGAAGTTGCTGTTAAATCGCCAATGGATTCAATAGTTGTGATGATATACAAAAACGCCAAAGGAATAAATCCGGCAAAGCCAAAATCAAAACCATAGCGAAAAGGAATTGGCATCGTGACATAAGAAAGTTGTCCGAGTCCGCTAAAGTCCAGCATACCGAGGGGAAAAGCAACGAGATAACCCACCACTAAACCAATCAAAATCCCAGACATTCGCAGCAGATTAATCCCCGTAAAGTTGAGGACGACGATAACACTTAATACCAGTAAAGATACGCCCAAGTTTTGTAAACTGCCGAAGGTTCCATCTGCAACTGCCCCAGGGCCACCTGCCATGGCGCTGACTGCTACTCGAATTAATACTAACCCGATTAAAACGACGACAATCCCACTGACTAAAGGAGTCATCACTTTTTTCAGGGGTTCAACAAATTGGCTGAGAATAATCTCTACAAAAGAACCGAGTAAGCAAATTGTGAGTAAATAAGCAAGGGTTTGGGTGGGGGAACGACCGCCCTCAACGGCGGCAGTTCCCACGGTCACAATCGTCCCCACAAAAGCAAAACTGGTGCCTTGAATACTCAACAAACCCGACCCTACCGGACCAACCCGATGAATTTGAATAAAGGTCGCAATGCCCGAAATAAACAGGGACATACTAATCAGAAAGCTGATATCGCTGGCTTCTAAACCGATGCTATTTCCCACGACTAAAGCCGGGGCAATAATATTAACAAAAGCAGCGAGAACGTGCTGGAAAGCGGCGGCTAGAGTTTCCCGTAAAGGGGGTTTATCTTCTAAGCCATAGATCATATCTGTGGCTGGGGGTTCTGGTGTGGGTAGGACTTCTT
>JBKHDX010000004.1:0-41622 GCA_046541115.1 Spirulinaceae cyanobacterium
AGGGCTAAAGCCCTGACTACAAACTGCCTAAAAAGACGGTTTAATTAAAATATCAAGCTCAAATGGGCGATACTGGGGTCGAACCAGTGACATCCTGCTTGTAAGGCAGGCGCTCTACCTCTGAGCTAATCGCCCGAAACACCTTAACTAGAGTAACATAGTTACGCGAGTATTAGCAACTATTTTTTTCAATGCCTTCTGGAAAAACCCACGATCGCGTAACCTTGTGGAGTCTACCCTGGCTGGTGGGAATCAGCTTCAGCATTACTCGCAGTGGAGAATTAACCCTGATCCTCGCGGGGGGCTATTTATTTAGCGGCTTGATGTTTGGCCCGGATTTAGACATTTACTCCGTCCAGTACAAACGGTGGGGCATTCTGCGGCATATTTGGTTACCCTATCAAAAAACCCTGCGCCATCGCTCCAAGTTGTCCCACGGGTTGATTGTGGGGACGGTATTGCGGGTGGTGTATTTGTTAACCCTGGTGGCATTAATTGGGGCGTTAGGAGTCGCGATCGCGCAGCTTGTGTTAGGATTTGCCTGGAACTGGCAAGACTTCGCCACAAACGTCAAAATCAACTTAATCCGCTATCGCATCGAAGCGATAGCCCTCTTTATCGGGTTAGAATTAGGGGCAGTTAGTCACATTCTCGCAGACATCATCGGATCGCAGTATAAACGGCTGCAACGTCGCAAAAGCAAGCCGAAAAAAGCCCAAACCCGAAGGAAACCCAACCGAAAAACTGGCAGAAACTCGCGATCGCGTTAAAAATATAAAGAGTTTTGTGTTGGATTTTTTCTATGTCCCTTTCCTCGGAAACCTCCCAAGCCATTTTAGCCGCATTGGATCGTTTAGTTGCTGTTGTCGCCCAGTTGCGATCGCCCCAGGGAGGGTGTCCTTGGGATTTAGCCCAAACCGCCGAAACCTTGATTCCCTACGTCATTGAGGAAGCTTACGAAGTCGTGGACGCGATTCGCAGTAAAGACTCAGACGCGATCGCAGAGGAGTTAGGAGACTTACTCCTACAAGTCGTTTTGCAAGCCCAAATAGCCAGGGACAATCACCAGTTTACCCTCAAAGAAGTCGCTGACGGCATAGCCGATAAACTGATTCGCAGACATCCTCATGTTTTTGGCGATGTAGAAGTTCAAAACGTCGAAGAAGTCCATCTCAACTGGGAACAAATCAAAGCCCAAGAAAAAGGCGAAACCCTAGAAGAAACCCAACGTTTAAGCCGCAAATTAAAGCGATATGCTCGCAGTTTACCACCCCTTTTAGCCAGCGAAAAAATCTCGAAGAAAGCGGCAAAAGCGGGCTTTGAGTGGAAAAATGCCGAAGGAGTTTGGCAGAAATTCAACGAAGAATTAGCCGAATTTAAAGAAGCCCTCACTACAGAAAACAAAGCCCATCAAGAAGCGGAATTAGGGGATTTATTATTCACCTTAGTTAATATTGCCCGTTGGTACGATCTCGACCCGTCTGCGGCATTACAAGGCACAAACAAGCGATTTATTCAGCGTTTAGAAGCCATGGAAATGGTGTGCGATCGTCCCCTAACCGATTGTACCATCGAAGAATTAGAAGCCTTATGGCAGCAAGCGAAAAAGAAACTCGCTCAAGAAGCCGCCTCAAGACAACAAAAACTCATAAATCCCCAAACCAATTAATAACAATCCCGACACAAACTCCAAGCGACGGCCAGAAAATTTCGTAGCAATTAAATTACCCAAAAAGAAACCGCCCCCAATCGTCAGCAAACTCGATAAAAAGCTCAAAACACTGGTTAAAGCAACATTGAGTTGCGCCAATCCCGCACCAATTCCCGTCCCTAAATTGGTAATGGTCAAGGCTAACCCTAAAACCACAGCATCCGATAATCTTAAATTCGTATTCTGTTGAATATAGACGTTATCAGAATCTGTTGTTTTAAACTTACGAATCAGTAAATTAATGACCGTCCCTAAACCAATCAAAATCAACACAAAACTGCCAATTTGTTGCGCCAAATCGTTCGATAAAAAGTCTTCTAACCAATCCCCAAACGTCATTGCTAAAAAGGTACTGACTCCCGACAAAAGCGCGATCGCGCCATTAGCCATCCAACCAATTCTAACCTGCCGGACGCTATAAGCCACCCCCACGGCAAAGTTATCAATATTCGTCGAAAGCGCTAATAAAATAGACGCAATAACTGTCTCTATTGGAATCATGAATAATAACTTATGAATCATGCCGAGAGTTGAAAATATAGTACAATTAAATAATTAGTTGAGGGCAGCACAAGGAGATGAAGAAATGTTGACAGTTGTTTCACCTCAAAAACTTTATCTTTCAGCCGGAACAGTCATGCGATCGCCTGCAACCTGGCAAGAATATCAAAGATTGTGCGAACAACGGGGGGATAATTCCATTCCTAGACTGAAATATCGTTTGGGAGAAGTATTACTAATGTCTCCTTTGTCCAAACATGGTAAAAATGCTAGTCTAATTGCTGCTACGATCGCAACCTTATTGGATTTTAAAGAGCAAGAATATGACGCATTTACACCCATAACCATGCAACTACCTACCATAAGCGGTATTGAACCCGATTATTGCTTTTATATTGATGATTGGCAAGCCGTTGCAGGAAAAGAAAGGATTGATTGGGGTAACGATCCACCGCCAAATTTAGTTTTAGAAATTGATGTTACCAGCTATTCAGATGTTAAAGATTATCTCCCTTATCGCGTCCCTGAAATCTGGTTATTGCGCGATGGAGAACTCCTTATTTACCAACTCCAAGAAAATGAATATATTCTTAATTCTAATAGTCGGTATTTTCCCGACATGAACCTATCAGAAATGGTAATGCAAGGTCTAGAAACCGCCTACCAACGCAATACAAGTGCAGCGATTCGGGAGTTACGGCAAAAGTTAGCAGGAAACAGCCTCTAAATGTTAACTGACTAGAAAGAATTTGGTTAAAACCCGTAGGGGCTGGGTTTCCCTGCCCAATCTGACGTTATAGTAATTTCAATTAAGTGCCGTATATTCAGTTAACTTGTTAAGTCCGTGAAGGCGGACTTGGCCACGTTAGCCCCAGATTTTAATCTGCGGGCGGGCTGTCGGTTTTTATTTAGGATTACTATAATTAAGAATTGAGGAAGTGGTAAAAAGTTGAAGGGTGACGAGCAACTAATAACCAATAACCAACAACCAATAACCAATAACAAAATGGGACGACAAGCAAAACGCAAACAAATCCGACAAACCCAAACCGAGTCAACAGAATCGACTCAATTTGTGCGACAATTGCAGCGCCAAGGCTATAACCTCAGCCAAGCCGAACATTCCCCCGAAATTCCCGAAGAAAAGACCGATCCACAAGTTTAGGGGATGAACTCAAAAAGCGCGATCGCGTTTGGGTAGCCGATCCTGTTTTACCGCAAAAACACGACCTCATCATCTATTGACAAAAATAATATATTGTGCATTCGTTTCTAGCGCGATCGCAACAAACCCAACAACCGCAAGACTTTTTTCCATTTTTGCTTTAGAATATTCTTAGATTTAGCACTCTCGCCTTAAGAGTGCTAAATTTGCTAATGGAGAGTAACGGAACAAGTAGATCGCAAACAATATGGCAAAAATCGTTTCGTTTAACGAAGAATCTAGACGCGCCTTAGAACGGGGTGTAAACGCCCTGGCAGATGCCGTGCGGATTACCCTCGGCCCCAAAGGTCGCAACGTATTACTAGAAAAACAATTTGGCGCACCCCAAATCGTCAACGATGGGATTACCGTCGCCAAAGAAATTGAACTCGAAGACCCCCTCGAAAACACTGGGGCCCGACTCATTCGCGAAGTCGCGTCCAAAACCAAAGACCTCGCCGGAGACGGAACCACCACCGCCACCGTCATCGCCCAAGCCCTGATTCGCGAAGGCTTGAAAAACGTGGCCGCCGGTTCTAACCCCGTTTCCCTGCGTCGGGGCATTGAAAAAACCATCGCCTTCCTCGTCAAAGAAGTTGCCGCCGTGGCCAAACCCGTTGAAGGCAGCGCGATCGCACAAGTCGCCGCCGTTTCCGCCGGTAACGACGAAGAAGTCGGCGAAATGATTTCCCTGGCCATGGACAAAGTGACCAAAGACGGCGTAATCACCGTCGAAGAATCCAAATCCATGACCACCGAACTTGAAGTCGTCGAAGGGATGCAGATCGATCGCGGTTATCTGTCCCCCTACTTCGTCACCGATCAAGAACGGCAAATCGTCGAATTTGATGACCCCTACATCATCATCACCGACAAAAAAATCAGCGCGATCGCGGAATTAGTACCCGTCCTCGAAAAAGTAGCCCGTGCTGGCAAACCCCTCTTAATCATCGCTGAAGACATCGAAGGGGAAGCCCTGGCCACCCTCGTCGTCAACAAAGCCCGTGGGGTTCTCAACGTCGCCGCCATCAAAGCCCCAGGATTTGGCGATCGCCGCAAACAAATGCTGCAAGACATCGCCGTCCTCACCGGAGGCCGTCTCATCTCCGAAGAAATTGGTCTGAGTTTAGACACCGTTTCCCTCGAAATGTTAGGGGAAGCCCGCAAAGTCACCCTCACCAAAGACAGCACCACCATCGTCACCACCGGCGCACATTCGGCCGACGTACAAAAGCGCATCGCTCAAATTCGCAAGCAACTCGAAGCCAGCGATTCTGACTACGACCGCGAAAAACTGCAAGAACGTATCGCCAAACTCGCAGGCGGTGTCGCAGCCATCAAAGTTGGTGCCGCCACCGAAACCGAACTCAAAGACCGCAAACTGCGGATCGAAGATGCCCTCAACGCCACCAAAGCCGCCGTTGAAGAAGGCATCGTCCCCGGAGGCGGTACAACCCTAATTCACCTGGCCAACAAAATCGCTGACTTCAAAAACACCCTCAGCGACGACGAAGAAAAAATCGCCGCCGACCTGGTTGCCAAAGCCCTCGCAGAACCCCTGCGTCAACTGGCCAACAACGCCGGAGTCGAAGGTTCCGTCATCGTCGAGAAAGTCCGCGAAACCGAATTCAACGTCGGCTACAACGCCATGACCGACACTTTTGAAGACATGATCGCCGCCGGTATCATCGACCCGGCCAAAGTCGTGCGTTCTGCCTTGCAAAACGCTGGCTCAATTGCCGGTATGGTGATTACCACCGAAGCCCTCGTCGTCGAGAAACCCGAACCCGCCTCTGCTGCCCCCGACATGGGCGGCATGGGCGGCATGGGCGGCATGGGCGGCATGGGTGGCATGGGCGGCATGGGCGGCATGGGGATGATGTAGCCCCAGGCTTTTGCCAACCCTAAATCCTCTCAAAGCAGTCTATCCGAGTTGATAGGCTGCTTTTTCAAGGGCAAGAAGCGGGAATTTCGCTGGCGGTTAAAGGAGAACGGGTGGCGATCGCGGGATCGTCCCCCCGCGCCCAACCCATTTCAATCGCTGGCGGTTCGACCGTTGTATTGAGTTCGGCAGAACGATCTGTTTCGTTCTCAATTGCCCCCACACAGGCTTGAACTTCTAGCCAAATGGCATTATTATCCAGTTCGGATTCTTGGCGAGCAATTACCCGCACAATGGTATCGGGGGGCACCGGAAACGAAGTTGCCTCGGTTTGGGGTTCGGCATAAAGCAGTAATTCTTCCTCGAGGGCGATCGCATCCCCAACATTTAAAGGGGGGGGCGGCAATTCTGACGGGTCTACCGGAGGAGATGGCGTAACCGTAGGAGTCGGAGAAGCCACCGGAGAAGGAGTAGACGGCAGTAAGCGCGATCGCCATTCCGGAAAAAACCACATCGAAACCGCCACCAAACCCACCGATAAACCCAAGAAAATCGCCAACGCCAGCAAAAACTGGATTGAATCTTTGCGACGCTGATGTGATACCGGAACCACCGTCACTGCTTCGGGAATTTGACGGGTTGCAGGCGATCGCGCCGGAACCGCAGTCGTTTGTTCGGGATTGGGAATCGCCGTCCGGGGTTCGAGGGGAGCAGATTTTAGCTTCGGCGGCCCCAAGACGGGCCAAGGGCGTTGAGTCGCCTTGACCTGACAAGCCATTAACGCGATCGTGACATTATCGTGGCCGTTCTGTTCGTTCGCAATTTCAATCAAGCGATTGCCCACCGCCGCCAAGCTTTTATCCGCCGTCAAAATCGGCAAAATTTCCGTTTCCCAATACTGCTCGACCCGATCGAAATCGCTCAACCCATCCGAACACAGTAAAAATAAACCATCTTCATCCACAACTTTACGGCTAATCGTCGGCCGCAAATGAGCCGACGACCCCATCCCCAACGCTTGTACCAACGCTCCCCCACTGGGATATTGCAGCGCTTCTCGATACAGCGCATAACCCAAACGCACCTCGCGAGAAGCCACATCATCATCCAGGGTCACTTGATAGCATCCCGATCGCGTCAGCCAATAAATGCGAGAATCCCCAACATGGGCAAAATACACTTCGTGACCCCGACCCAACGCCATCACCAAGGTAGTTCCCATCCGTTGCCGTTCTTGACGTTGTTCGCTGTCGTTGCGATCGCTAATAACATCATTCGCCGCACAGGTGCTTTGTTCGAGGGCTTCTTGGACTTGTAAAGGAGTCGCTGGCTTCACGCTATAAGAAAGCTGCGTTACCCCTCGCTGAATCGACTCAATGGCAATCTGAGACGCAATCTCGCCGCCTTCGTGACCCCCAATCCCATCGCACACAATCGCCAGAACATTGCTGCCTTGACCCGATTGACGATAGCTGCCATCTTCAGGAAAACAAGCATCCTCGTTGTGATGGCGCTGGGGCCCTGTATCCGTGCGGGTATAGATTTGGTAAGTGCGTTCGGGAACTCGTCCCAATTCTTCAAGAGCGCGATCGAGGGTCGCAATCAGGCGATCGCACCGCGTTAACTGGCCTTGCAACAATTGTTCGCACAACGGCTCTAGAAACGGCTTTAAGGCGGGTTGCGCTTCAGACAAGTAACTTTGCCAAACCTGACCCAACTGTGCCAAGGAGGGGGCATTTTCGGCATCTGGACGCAGTTCTCGCACCAATAGCAATGTGTGATGCACTCGCAGTAAAGCCGGATCCAGGAGGGTACTCGCCACCCCTTGCCCCCATAACGGCTGCCACAGTTGCGCGATTTGCCACAACCAATTGAGTTGACGCAAAGGGGAGGCTTGCCCCCACACCGCTATCAAAGGCGGGCAAAATTCTTGTTGCTGAATGCGCTCTAAAGTACCCGCCGGAAAGCTGCCATACTCGAGCAACCAAATCGGCGCGGCATCGCTGAGTTGAGCCGGAATTACTTGCCCGTAAACTTGGGGAATATGAGGGCGGTGGGTCACTAAACGCAGATAAGGTTGAATCTGGGGGGGGACTTCTTCGGGTAATTGGGGACTAAGAGCCGGTTGTGTATCGATCGCCCAATTTTCCCCAATGCGCCAGTAGCGATCGCCAATTAAACTCCCCAAGGGATAGCGGTTGACTTCTGCTCCGATGGCCCAAAGATAACGCCGCACTAAGGGGACGCGACAATGTTGGCAAAAATTCCCATCGGGAGGGTTGACTCCTTGACAACTAGGATTAGAGCAGTAAAGTTTAACCGCAGGCTCGTACATAAAAGGTTGTATATGACGCTTTGCGCCGCAAAAAACAGAAAATATCGAAACAGAAAATCTCAAACCCTAGGGTCATCGGGTCAACCGAGGCGATCGCTCTTACTTCAGTATGGCGATCTTCGACCCAATCAGGAAACCCATGGTCAGAAGTTTGAGCCGCGATATCGGGCCTTCCTGTCTCATTATTCCCGGCACAAACTGTCACCGACAGCTTCAGCGCCCTTGACCATCCGCTTCAGAGCGATAATACGCCTTGAGCAATCGCGGCCACAAAATCAAAAAATAACCCCACCACAAGCTAATGGGTAAAGCCACCCCCGCCGTCAGCCAAGGATTGCGGGTCAACCCAGCCGGGAGAAAAATCGCGATCGCCCCCGTCAGTAAAATCGACCAAGGCTGACACCACCAAGGCTTGTAATGCCAAGGACTAAAGGTGTCTCGATCGAGCTTTGGCTGCGGTGGCGGTGAATTATCCCTCATTTTCTCCCTCAGTTATCCCTTATTTACCATTTACCTGCCGTTTCCGGACTTTCAACCCGCGGCAAACCCATACTGTAGTTTAAAACACGATTTTCCAAGTTATAAGATAGTTGACCGCCTTCGAGCAAGTCATGAATATAATGCTCTAACGTCGAACCAATGCGTCTGAGGTTGTAATCTGACAGTTCTTGGTTGCTGTAGGATTCGACTAACTCATCAAAGCGGCGATACACTTGTTGCAAGGTATCTTCTGTCCAAATAAACTCGTTGTCGGGATCGACATCCAGAGTCAAAACATTATCGCTAGGGATAAATTCATTGTTCTCCACTTCGGCACTATAAATGCGAATATGGCGAGTTGTTGATTTGATTAAAGGCATAATTGATCGTTCTCCAACTGATCGAGCAAGTGAGGCTACTGATTGTTATTGTAAATGACTGTAAAGCCGGCCCGAGTGCGAAGTCAATTGTCCCCAGAAGCCGGCTAATCTTCAAGCCAGTTTGGCCAATATTTCTCCCATTAGGTAAGATTGGGATTACTTTAAATTTTTAATTGACTTTAAAATCTCGGCTAGAAGCGATCGCAACTTTACGGTAGTCTTTTTCTAACATTCTGGTAAATCTTTGGCCATCCAGTCCAGTGGATTGAGACCGCCCCGATCCAACGAAAACGCTTTTTCCCTCTTTTTGTCCCCTTGGTTTTGTAGCCCTTTTGTTGCCCAACTCAATTGCACAATACAAGAACTTTTAAATCCAGCAATGGTAGATCGAATCCAAGAAATTGCTCAACAAGCTCGTCAAGGCAGTATGGCTGCCCTCATTCAATACCTAAACGAGCGTTTATCGCCCATTGGCGTGAGGACAAGGGCTGTTTTTGCCGAGGGTGTTTTACAACTTTTGTGTGAGGCGGCTACGGTCGAACAACTCGAACAAGCCCACTTGGTCGAACGCATTAAAGCCATTCTCGAAGACCTTTCCCCCCGGAATTTACGCCGAGTCAATTTAAACGCTCGCTTGGCCCGCGAACAACAATTGTTATGGCTCGAAGAAATCAGTCGCGATCCCGAAAATCAACTACTTTGGTCAGAAGAAATCACCATTGTCCCCCCCAGTTTTTTAAAGCAATTGCGACAGCAAATGCAAACTGAGGAAAGAACTCCGATTAAGAAAAAAGAAATTGCCCCAGATTTGGCGCGATCGCACGCTTTGGGCAAAAAACAGCAAAAATCTTATTGGCAAGGCATGGTGGGTGGCATGATTTTTAGCGTCTTTGCCTTGGGGGGCGCTTGGGCTTGGTATTCATGGTACAATCGTACTAATTCAACCCGGACAGATAACAACATCGAAGCCATCACACCGACAACTTCGGTGGTATCCCCTTCTCCTTCGGTCGCAGTGCCAGCAGAATCCCCGGTGGTTGAAGCTCCCAGCCCCGAAACCGATGCCTTCGCTGAAGCAGTGCGTTTAGCCGAATCCGCCGCGCAACTCGGTCAAGAAGCCAGCCGGCCGGCAGAATGGTTAAACATCGCGGCCCAATGGCAAGAAGCCGCCGATTTAATGGCTCAAGTTCCCCCCGACGACCCCCGCTATCCCACCGCCCAAGAGCGCGTCCAACAATACCGCCAAAATAGCGAAATCGCTCAACAGCAAGCGCGTCAAGCTCTTTGAACCCTAGAACTCAACCGCTCGCAAGCGATCGCGATCGCTATCCATACCCCCTTGAGATCGCCAACCCCAAGGGAGATAGGATCGGAAGACACAGGGACGCGATCGCAGCGTCACAAAGGTCAGGTATGAGAATCTTAAGATCGTTCTTGTGCGACGGCCAAAATTCTACGCTCAATCGAGTTATAAATGCCCAAACTCTCGTAGATGGTAGTGCCAGAAACTTCGCAACCGGCCTTTAGTCCCTCTCTGACCCATGATCGATTTCTCACGTCTGCCCCATAATACCGCTTTAACCTATTCTTCTTTCGCTGGCATGGATCGCGCTGAAACACCAGAATTGCTCAAACAGAGCCTGATTGAATTAATGCTCGCTTGTGGAGATGCCCGCGCTCTCTTGTCGGCTTTGGCCGAACTGTTGAGTCAAGTTTTTCGAGGGGATGTGAGTTGGGCGATCGCTCAACCTCAAAGTCAAGATGGCAGTTTGGCCGCCGCCAAAGCCGAAAGAGACCTAGACCCCCTCATTTCTGAGGGTAGGCTTTGGCCTTGGCAGGAAGACCTGATTGCGCGAACCCAAGACACCGGGCAACTCTTCGCCGTGGACGACGTACAAGCCAGTTTACCCGACCTGGAATTTCCCCCCACCTTCCCGGTGCGATCGCTGTTATGCTTGCCCACTTACCACCTCGGTCAGATGAATGGCTTCGTCGCGATCGCCCACTTCCAACCCCATCAATGGAGTCTTCGGGAAAAATACAGCCTCACCGCCGCCGCCCCTACCCTCACCCTCGCTTTCGAGCGCCTCTCTCAACAGCAACAAGTGGCCGTTTATCGCCGCCATCAAGGGTTACTCAATCGCCTCAGTGAAGCCATTAGCAATACCAGTGACCTCGATAGTTTGCTGAACTTAGCCTTAGCAGAAATCGGTGGAGCGCTGGCCATCCATCGCGCTTGGTTACTAGAGCTAAAATACGATAACCCTTTGTTTGTCCAGCGCCATCCCCAAGAAATTCCCGCCGCCACCGCCACCGCCATTGCGGATTGGTCGCCCCAAAACACCGAGTCTTATGTGGGTCAATCGTTTCGCTTGCGTCAAGGTTGGTTTTGCGCCCAAGCCTGGGCCACCTTACCTCAGCCTTGGATTGTGAGCGATCGCGCCGCCATTCCCCACCAAAACCCATTACCCTCGCCTCAGTGGATCGACCCCTCAGAACAACAAGCTTTGTTAGTCTTACCTTTATTGGGACGCTCTGGCAGTCACAATAGCCCGGCTCGTATTTTGGGCTTTTTGATTTTGCAACACCATCGACCCCGCTACTGGACAGAAGCCGAAGTGGAGTTAGCCACCTGGGTCAGCACGCAAATCAGCACCGCCACCCTCAACCATCAAGCTTTACAGCAAGTGCGGGATTTGGTCGAAGAACGCACCGCCCAACTGAAATGGAGTTTGGACGTACAAGCCAAACTCTCCGAGAAAATGCGCCAGCAAATCGACCAACTGCAACACCTCAATCAACTCAAAGACGAGTTTCTCGATACCATTCAACACGAATTAAAAACCCCCCTGGCCACGATGAAAATGGCCATTCGGATGTTGCGTCAGCCCGACTTAAACCCAGAGCGTCAGGAGAAATATTTAGATATTCTCGAACAAGAATGGCAACGGGAAGATCATTTAATTGAAGACTTGTTAGCGTTGCAAAAACTCGAATCCAATCAAGTCTCTTTACAACCGCAACGCCTCGACCTCAAAAGCTTTATTCGCGGCATTACCGAGCCATTTTTACCCAAATGGCAGAAAAAAGGCTTAACCCTACAAACCACCTACAGTCCTGACGAAGACGCGATCGCCGCTTATATCGACCCCGACAGCTTAGAGCGCATTCTCGCCGAATTACTCACCAATGCTGGCAAATACGCCACGGTACAGACGGCGATCCAACTGAACATCGAACAACAAGCCGAAAACGAGGGCGATCGCTTGATTGTCAGCGTCACCAACACCGGGCCCGGCATTGAAGCCGACGACTTAGATAATATTTTCGAGAAGTTTCATCGCGGCAAAGGCGTAACCGCCCAAGCCATTCAAGGCACGGGATTGGGGTTAGCCTTGGTTAAATCTTTAGTCAATCATCTCGACGGTGAAATTGCCGTGAGCAGTCGTCCCGGCGAAACCTGTTTTACGGTCTCTATTCCCCAATCTCAGGATTTTTGAAGGGGTCAAAACCAGATTCTTCTGAGGACTTTGGCCAAAATCCCCCCCCAAACAAGGCATCATTAACAATGTGATGTATCCTGAAACCCTAACGCCTTTATGCTCAAGCCCGCCGGACCCAAAATTCCCCGTTGGCAGCGCGATCGCTACTCCCCCTTTGCTCGCCAACTTGATATCTTTCGTTCGGCAGCTTGGTTGTTAATCTTATTAACTTGGGACAAAGTGCGCGGTTTAGACAATCCCCATCAACGCCGCCGTCGCGCTCGTTGGGTCATCAATCGCGTTTTGGATTTAGGGCCGACCTTCATCAAAATCGGTCAATCCCTTTCGACCCGACCGGATTTAATTCCTTTAGAGTATATCGAAGCTTTAGGACAGTTACAGGATCGCGTCCCCCCCTTTCCCGGGGAAGTGGCCATGGTCGCGATTGAAGCGGAACTCGGCCAGCCCATTCATAATTTATTTCAGAAATTTGAAGTGCGTCCCCTGGCTTCGGCCAGTTTGGGTCAAGTTCACTGTGCCACCCTCCACACTGGAGAAGATGTGGTGGTCAAAGTCCAACGTCCGAGGGTGCGAGAACTATTTGACCTGGATTTTAAAGTTTTGGGGCGCTTGTTGGTTTTGCTCAATCGCTTTTTACCTTGGCTGCGGAAATATAAACTACAGGAGATTTATCGCGAGTTTTTTGCCATTCTTTACCAAGAAATTGATTATTTGCACGAAGGGGCAAATGCTGACCGCTTTCGGGAGAATTTTCACCAATATGCTCGCGTCCAAATTCCCCAGGTGCATTGGCGTTATACCACCGCAAAAGTCTTAACCCTCGAATATCTCCCCGGTATCAAGGTAGACGATCGCGCCTCGTTAGAAGCTTGTGGGATTAATGTCGATGAGATTATTCAGTTGGGGATTTGTTCTTATCTCAAACAACTCCTCGAAGACGGCTTTTTTCAATCCGACCCCCATCCGGGTAATATGGCGGTGAGTCAAGACGGGGCGCTGATTTTTTATGATTTTGGCACCATGACCGAAGTCCAGGCGATCGCGAAAGACCAAATGGTGAAAACCTTTTTTGCGGTATTACGCAAGGATACCGATGAAGTGGTCAGTACCTTGACTTATATGGGGTTGATCGAACCGATGTCCGATCTGTCTCCCGTTAAACGCATGGTGGCTTTTCTCTTGGATCGTTTTCGCGAAAAACCCGTTGATGTGCGCGAATTTGACCAAATCCGCGAAGAAATCGCCCTCATGTTCGAGCAACAACCCTTTCGTCTGCCGCCCCAAATGACTTTTATCATCAAGGCATTAACGACCCTAGACGGCATTGCTCGCGCCCTCGACCCCCAATATAACCTGTTAGCGGCATCTCAGCCCTTTGTGAAAAGTATCGCCGCCTCTGGGAAAACTCAAGGCAGTATTTTAGGAGAATTAGCCCGACAAGCTAAGTTTTTCATCAATCGACGCTTTAATCAGCCGAATCGGGTTGAAGTTTATCTACACCAACTCGAAGATCGCATCGCTCAAGGAGAGTTACAAGTCCGCATTCGCGCCACCGAAAGCGATCGCCTCCTCCGCCGCATCAACCTTGCTCTCAAATGCCTAATTTATGCCTGTATGACGGGCTTTAGTCTCATTGCCGGGGTTTTACTCCTACCCGTGTATTCCGGGGGCGCGATCGCCCTTCTATGTTTCTCTGGGCTATGGTTTATCTTTTTCCTCCGGGCAGCAATTCGTCTGCGTTTGCGGGAGCGCTTGGATCGGTTGGTGGGTTAGGGTTATTGGTTGTTGGTTGTTGGTTGTTGGTTGTTGGTTGTTGGTTATTGGTTGTTGGTCACTGATGACTGATAACTGATAACTGATAACTGAAAAGCCCACTGCCCTTAATTGCTACTGAGCCAAATCGCGATCGCGACTCCGCCCAAACCCCCCACCAAACAGCCAAAGTATAATGCTAACAATCCCAAACGAGTCCCCCAAGAGGCATGAGGCTCTTGATAGCGTTGGGCAATTTCTTTGACCAGGCGATATTTTTGGGCAAAGGGAAATTTATCGTAGCCACAGGTTTTGAGGGTTTGAAATAAATGCTGAAGTAACTTGTCCCCCACTAACCCTCCCGGTGCATTTTGATGAAGTTGTTTGAGGACTGTGCGACTGCGAAAGTTATGGGGCAAGCTCAAAGCCGTCACGATGGTTAAAAAGAGTAAAATCGGGTCTTGGAAACTCCACCCCGCGATCGCGAGGGCAGCGACCGTAAACAGTTTAAACAGAGTTTCTGCGTCGGGATGGCGAGAAAATAGCAGCAAATTCAATACTCTACCACCATCAAGGGGTAATACCGGTAAAAGATTTAGATAATTGAGGAAAACCAGCCATAAGACTAAAATCATCAAAGTAGTGGTGGGATCGCCCCGGAAAATAACCGCCAACAAAGCCCCCAAAATCAAGCCTGGCATTGGCCCGGCTAACAAAACCATCACTTTCTCGGTTAACGTGGCATTATCCTTGCGTCCCGATGCCGCCGCCCCTAATAAGGGCAAAAAGAAAATCGATGTGTCTTGATAGCCAAACCACCGCATGGCGCTAAAGTGGCCGAGTTCGTGTAAAAATAAAACCCCAATCAAAATCGCAACGGTGACAAAATCAAAGAAAAAAGAGCCGAGGAATACAAACCCTGCCAAACTCAAGATCAAAATACCCCATTTCCAATGACGACGGGGTTGGCGCGTTTCCCACAGATCGAGATAATAATAAGCCTCAACTTCGGCTTCGATGGGAATTGTAATTTCTGGGGTATGGGATTGAGGCCGTTGACGAGTGAGTAGGGCTTCTTTTTGCGTGCCATTCCCCACCTGAATCGCGGCGGTAGCCGCAGTTTTCAGGGTGAGGATAAAGGTGTCGGAGTCTTGGGGGCTGAGTTTTTTCTGGGAAAGGGCGTGGGACAGGGTTGCACTTTCGTGGGAGGACAGTAATTCTAAAAATGAGTCGGGAGACAGAAGCTTGGGGGGATTTTGAGCAGCGAGGGCTTCGACTTTTTGAGCGTGAAGCTGCCATTGTTGTTCGAGTTGGGGGGTGTAACCATCTTGAATGAGGGTGGCAGGCATGGGCAGAATGATGTAGTGCGATCGCCCGTTGATGGTGAGTAGTAACGTCCCATCGGCCAAAAATGTCTCAAAATCTACATTAATCCCCTGAGTGGGACTGGGCAAGGCAGGAATACTCAACCAAGCAAAGGTTTGATGGCGATCGCAATACCACAGTTGTTGCCAGCGTTTTTCTCCCACAATCATCAAATCGACGCGAGCATAACAACAAGGCTCAAAACCCCACTCCTGCAACTGTTTCCCCATCGGGGCAAAAATTTGTTTGACAAAAGCGGGGACGGCGGTTTCGGCTTTGACGCGGTAATGGGGATATTGCAACACCGCCCGCCCCAAACGCTGGAAAATCAGGAAGTAGCGGATTCCCACCATTAAAATCAACAACAATAAGCCATAAATAAGGTATTGCATCTAGCCAGCGATCGCCCCGCGACGGAGAGGAATTATAAACTAAGGCAGTAGGAAGATGGCAGTGACCCATTACCAACAACCAACAACCAACAACAGAAAACCAGTTAATCATCGGAAAAACGTGACCCTTAGATGCTATTTAGGAACTTGCTCGAATAAGCGCGATTGCTTCGGCGGTAGGGGTAAACCCAGGCGATCGTGAAAATCTTTTTGTACCTTGTAAGTCAGACGGGGCGAGACTTGACGCACGATTTGAGCCAATAAGCGATCGCCCGTACTTTGAATTAATTTCTGGGGCAATTTATAAATAAACCGGGGAAACTGCACCATCACCTTAAGATCGAGATGCCATTCAATATCCGTTAGGGTGGGCGGTAAATCTAGCTTTTTCATTTCTTTGCCGCCCCAAGTCACTTCCTGAGTCGGAATATCGCTCAACTGCATCTGAGCGTGATAATCCACATCATAACCAGGGGGCGTGTAATCGGGGACGGGAATACTGTGCATATAGTACACCCGGTTTTGGGGCGGCAATAACACCACCCCAATTTTGGGCTCGACTTCGTAACCAAAAGAGCCAAAACGCCCGATGGTCAAGGTGTAACCATTATCCCCTAGGATTTCTGCCGTCATGGGTTGAGCGCAGCGCACAAACCAGCCCTCATGGGCATCTAAATAATCAGAAACTGCTTGAAATTCCCCATACATCCCCATAGTGCCGCGAAAATGGGTTTCAAACTCAAAAGGTTGTTTATCTTCGCTTCCTAAGTCTTCTGGGGTCGCTGCTTCTCTGTCCAAAGCCGTAATATCCGCTTCTGACTCATCAAGCCAATCGGCCGTTAAATCTTCGGGTTGGCGATCGCGGGATTCAGACGACATAAAACACCCCTGCACTGTGTAAACTGACTCAAAAGGTTAGCCAAAAAAAGGGCATAACATCGCATTCAGTGAATCGCTAACAATAAACTGAATACAATAAATACAGTCCTTATCAAAGGGCTAACCTTTACTTTAATAACCATAACTTAAGTTTTTTGACTCATTCAAATTTCAATCGGGAGATATCAACATGAAAGTTTTAGTTGCAGGTGCAACCGGACAAACCGGACAACGGATTGTACAGCAATTGGTTGCTAAAAATATCGCGACGATTGCCTTAGTGCGGGATTTAGAAAAAGGGAAATCTTTACTCCCCGAAGCGGCAGAATTAGTGGTGGGGGATGTCCTCCAACCGGAAACCCTTGACAGCGCGATCGCCGATGCGACCGTTATTATTTGTGCCACGGGGGCCAGTCCTTCTTTTGACCCCACCGGGCCCTACAAAGTCGATTATGAAGGCACAAAAAACTTAATCGATGCGGCTAAAGCCAAGTCGATTCAACATTTTGTGATGGTGTCTTCTCTGTGTACTTCGCAATTCTTCCATCCTCTCAACCTCTTTTGGTTGGTTTTGTATTGGAAGAAAAAAGCCGAAGAATACCTACAAGCCAGCGGCCTGACTTATACCATTGTGCGGCCGGGGGGCTTGAAAAACGAAGATAACGACAACGCCGTCGTGATGGCTTCGGCCGATACCCTCTCAGAAGGGAATATTCCCCGCAGTAAAGTGGCTCAAACCTGTATTGAGTCCCTGTTTCAACTGCAAGCGAAAAATAAAATTGTCGAAATTGTCGCCAAACCCGAAGCCCCCGAAAAACCTTGGCCCGATTTATTTGCCAGTGTCGCTTAATATGTTACGCTTCTTTCGTTCCTGGCGACGTGGGTGGTTTTGGGGGTTAATTGTCCTCGTCGCGATCGCGATCGTGACTTTTTCTTCCCACAGCGATCGCTTTTCTCCCCAAGGCCAAGACGGCACGCAACCCCTGGTGATGACTGGGGGAGACCCTTACATTCGCGCCCTCATGCGGACGATTTCCGCCAGCGAAGCCAACGATCCCCAACCCTACACCCTACTTTATGGGGGCGATCGCTTTACCAACCTTAGCCGCCATCCCCAACGCTGCGTCACCATTGTTGCCGGGCCAAATCGAGGCAATTGTACCACGGCGGCGGGGCGCTACCAGTTTATCAACACCACTTGGTACGAACAAGCAGCCCGCTACCACCCCGAAGGCAAAACCGGGTTTTTGTGGTGGAAAACTTATAGTTTTGAACCGGAATATCAAGACCGGGTGGTGTATCTTTGGTTGCGCGATTCTACCGCTTGGGATGCGGATATTCCCCAACTCCTGAGAGATGGCGATCTCGAAGCCGTTTTGCGATTATTATCTGAAACTTGGACAAGCCTAGGTTACGGCATTGAAACCAATGTGATGAGTTCCCAGTTACCTCAAATTTACCACCGCTTACTGCGTGAAGAATTGAGCCAAGTTTCCGACCGTCGCGATCGCGGTTTTAACCAACCAGCGAGTCGGACTTTAATTTAGAAAAGGCGAGTCTCGCTGTAGTATACGTATTACAATTAGAAGGTTGTAATACAACAAGCGATAATTTCGGAGGGTCATCGCCATGTTATTCATCAAAATCAATCTCAAGTTTTTTAAGAAAAACTCCCAACCTTGCCTTCAAGAAAAGCAATCCCTCCTCAATGAGTCGGAAATTGCCCATTCTACCCAAAATCGCCGCTATCAAGCCCAACAACATTATTCTCTAGAACGGCGAACTTTTATGTAGTATCAAAACAGTCTTTACAAACTGCCGCCGTCACTACCGTTAAACTCGGCGTAGATGCCGATAACTTGTCTGGTGCAGTCAAACTTTATACTTCGGTTGGCTTTCAGCGCGATCGCACCACCTTATACTGGTTTAAAACTCTTTAAATAAAAACTCTGACAAGCTTGCAGCATGGGTAACATGGCGCTTTGCTGCTGAAGCAATAACTCTGCGTCTTCTTGGGTAAAGCCCTGGGAAGCGATTTGTTCGCTAGGGGCAAGATTTTCGACGAGGGGAGATCGCAACTTATTAATCAGACGGACAATGGCGATCGCCTCTTGTTGAGTGTTGACAATCGGACACAATAAAATGTGACGCGATCGCGCCAGTTGTTGGGTTACCATTCCTGTCGTTAATAACTTATCTTCAAAATTAGTGATTTTGTTATTAACTTTTATCGCTTTTTCGGCTAACACTTTTTGAGCCAAGCCGCAATTCGTCGGCAGACTCAAACGACGCACTCTCAGATGAGCTTGAGGCAAAGCAAAGAGCGCCAATTGAGAGTTCGTCGGATGCACTAAGAAAATATGGCTGTATTGACTGTGCAGCAACCGCATCAGCGACAAATTCAGGAAATGCAGCATCGCGTAGATAGATTCCTGGGGTTGGGTTTGAGCAAAAGTATCGCTACAAATCTGAAGGGTTTGCTCAATTGCGGTTTGGGGGGTGGGAAGGTCTTGTTGTTGCTTGAGGGATTGATGCTGTTGGATATATTGTAGAATCACCCCTACGCGCTCGTTAAATACCTGCATCGATTGGCGATCGTTGCGGTCAAAACTGGCTTTGAAGTAATCGGGGACTTCGGGCCAGATTGCCGGGTCATAATCGGGGTGTACGCCAGGTTTGCGCTTGTTCACCAACTGAGTCACACCGAGCAAATCCCCCTCTGGACTGAAAACCGGCATACAAAGTAAGCTACAGGTGCGGTAATGGGTTTGTTCGTCAACTTTCTTGGCGTTTTCGGCGTTGGGGTTGTCGTAGAGGTCGAAGGGAATAATCATAGGTTTGCGGGTTTTGGCCACTTGTCCGGCAAAACCTGTACCTATATCGCAGCGAATTTCCCCTCGATCGGGGATTTCCGTCCAAAGGTCGCCTTTTTCAGCATCTACCACCCAAAGAGTACTGCGATCGGCATTCATCAGCTTTTGGGCTGCGTCCATAATCCGTTGTAAAACGGCGGTAGAGTTGAGGTTGATGCGGTCGAGCGATCGCGTGGCTTCAGCCAAAGCGGCAGTGGCTCTTAGTTTTTTCGTGGCTTGATAACAAGATTGACAAATCCCCAAAATGCGGCGAATGGGGACAACACATTTGGCCAGATATTCGATATCCAGGGCAGTAAAGCCTTTATGAGAATTGCCCGGTTGCTCGACTTTATTCAGCAGTTGAATAACGGCGACTAATTCCCCATCGTCATCGAGAATCGGAAACGCCAGAATGTTTTGGGTGCGATAATTGTATTTTTTATCAAATTCTTTGACCAGTTGCGATCGCGGGTCTTCATAAACGTTATCGGGAATATGAATAATTTTCTTAGCCGCCGCCACTTGTCCGGCGATTCCGTCCCCGATTCGCACTTGAATGTCGAGAAACTCATCTCCTCCCCCTTGCGCGACTAATGACCAAAGCTCGGTTTTTTCATCGTTGAGTAAAAAGATTGTCGTGCGATCGGCTTTGAGAATATTACTAACCGTTGCCGTCACTTCCCGCAGCACATCATATAAAGTTTGACCCGCTTCGGTATTTTCATTCCCTAACTCCGCTTGGGCCAGAATATCCACTTGAGACACCAACAGCTTGCGCTCTAACTCCGCAAACTTATTGAGGAAATTATCATCCCCTTGGTCTTCCGTTTGGAGATAAGTTAGGGTACGCTCGACCCAATCCCGGCTAAAAATCGCTTTGTGGAGGCGACTGCGAACCGTTAATAACCCTTGCTGCTGACTGACTAACCCCAATAAACGCAATTCTTTTTGACTCGAACTGCGATCGGCGCGTACTTCCCCGCGCTCGAGAATGCGTTTATATTCTTTTAATAACTCAACGTTGTGGGGTTTGCGCGTTACCAGGCGATCGCGAATTTGACGCAGAGGCTTCAAGTCTTCAACTTTTTCCCAATTATTCAGCCAACGCTGCCGCACCAAACGGTCTACCCAAGCCACTTCATCCCCTTCGGCGGGCTTATCGGGAACTTCTGTAATCAGCTTACACAGCATTTGGGTAAAATATGGCTCTTTGCCCGTCCAATACAAAACGCCCGCGATGAGACGCTTATAATTCGCTGATTTTTCGGTTAATTTCTTCGCAATTTCCGCGCCACTGTCTTGCTGGTGGGAGGAGGGGGCAGCAAACGTCATAGCACAACCCGGTTTGATGATAAGTATCTAGTCAAAATTCAGCCTACCACAATCGAAAAATGGTAGGTGTGATTTTCGTCGGCCAAAGATTGTGAACTCCCTCCACTCCTTTGATCTTACCAAGGACAAAGGACAAAGCGACAGGGGCGATCGCGCTCCCAACGCCACATTCGTTAAATTAAGAAATAAACTGCTGCTGTGAGGGGTTAATATTTATGGAAATTGGCGTTCCCAAGGAAATTAAAGACCAAGAATTTCGGATCGGTTTAACGCCTGCGAGCGTACAGGCTTTAGTGAGACGAAATCATCAAGTTGTCATTGAAACCCAAGCCGGAGAGGGGGCGGGTTTTACCGATGAAGATTATCTCAACGCCGGGGCCAAAATTGTTAAAACTGCCGCCGCCGCTTGGGATCGAGCCATGGTGGTAAAAGTTAAAGAACCCCTCCGGGCCGAATATCAGTATTTGCAAAAAGAGCAACTGCTGTTTACTTATCTGCATCTCGCCGCCGATCGCGAGTTGACCGAAGCTTTAATTCATTCTGGCGTCAGCGCGATCGCCTACGAAACCGTCGCCCTCCCCGATGGGCGCTTACCCTTACTCGCTCCTATGAGCATTATCGCAGGCCGCCTTTCCGTCCAATTTGGGGCGCGATATCTCGAAAAACAACAAGGGGGTCGCGGCGTATTATTAGGCGGCATTCCAGGGGTTTCCTCCGGTCATGTGGTGATTTTAGGCGGCGGGGTGGTGGGGACAGAAGCCGCCAGAATTGCTGTCGGTTTAGGGGCAAGGGTGCAGATTATCGACCTGAATGTCGAGCGCTTATCTTACCTCGAAACCTTATTCGGGTCGCGGGTGGAGTTGCTTTACAGTAGCTCGGCCCAAATTGAAGCCCTTGTCCCCGAAGCGGATTTACTGATCGGGGCGGTATTGGTGGCCGGGAAACGCGCACCCAATCTCGTTTCCCGGCAATTGGTCGCCCAAATGAAACCCGGAGCCGTCATTGTCGATGTCGCCGTGGATCAAGGGGGCTGCATCGAAACCTTGCGCCCCACTTCCCACAGTAAACCCACTTATGTTGAAGAAGGGGTGGTTCATGTGGGAATTCCCAATATGCCCGGAGCCGTTCCCTGGACGGCGACCCAGGCGTTGAATAACAGCACTTTACCCTATACCCTCAAACTGGCACAACAGGGCTTAGAAGCGCTTAAAACGGACGCGGTGTTAGCGGGAGGTTTAAACGTACAGAATGGCCGCCTGATTCATCCGGCAGTCTGCGAGGTTTTCCCGGATTTGGCTTGATCTTTGGGCAGTAGGCAGTGGGGGGTTTTGGGGCAGTGGGCAGCTTCTTCAGTTATCAGTTATCAGTCAACAGTCATCAGTGTTTTGGGCAGTGGGCAATCGGCAGTTGTAAAAGAGAGGGAAGGCAAGAGCTAAGTCAAGACAAACTGAAAGCAGACTTCACCGCAATGAATCAAATCGCCATTTTTGAGTTCTTGCTGTTTGACGCGAATCTCGTTGATAAAAATGCCGTTGTAGCTGTCGCGATCGCACAACACGACTTTCTCCCCATCAACGATAATTTGGGCATGATAGCGCGAAAAGTTCTCTTGAATGGCGACAATATCATTATCCGGTGCGCGGCCCAGGGTGTTGCAGCCTGGGTGCAATTCGTAGGTGGTGGCGCTGGCCGTATCGGGGGCAAAAATTAAATAAGGCATAATCGCAAAGAAAACACACAAAAGCTGATTTCCTCCTACTGCGGTTAGCCAGAGCAATCTGGAAAGGCATTTTGGCCATAAAAAAAGACGCATTCCGGTAAAGGAAACTGCGTCTTTATGCTTCAGACGTTGGTTAAAAGCTTACGGAGCCACATTTTCAATAACCTTATCAATGAGGCCGTATTGTACGGCTTCTTCGGCCGACATAAAGTAATCGCGATCGGTATCTTTCTCAATTTTTTCAATGGTTTGGCCCGTCCGTTGAGCCATAATGCCATTCAATTGATTTTTGATCCGCAGGATTTCTCTGGCTTCAATTTCAATATCAGAAGCCTGACGGCGGCCTTGAATTCCCCCTAGAGGTTGGTGAATCATAATGCGGGAGTGGGGTAAAGCCAAACGCTTGCCTTCAGTCCCGGCGGCCAGCAAGAAAGCCCCCATAGAGGCAGCTAAACCCACGCAAATGGTCACCACTTCTGATTTAATATGCTGCATGGTGTCGTAAATAGCCATGCCAGCCGTCACAGAACCGCCCGGAGAGTTGATGTACAGGTAAATGGGCTTACCGGGGTCTTCGGAGTCGAGATACAGCATCACGGCGATAATTTGGTTCGCCAAGCCGTCATTAATACCGCGACCGAGGAAAATAATGCGTTCGCGATACAAACGGTTGTAGATGTCAATCCAGTCACTATAGGGTTGACCGGGAAGACGATAAGGAACTTTGGGAACACCAATAGGCATAAAGCAATTGTGGGTGAAGGATTAAAAATGGAAAAACAGAAAAATCCAAAAGTTAGGTTAAGAAACCCCGGCGGTCGAGGGGAGTTCTTTGCTGCTGTCTAACACGCGGTCAATAAGACCGTATTCCAAGGCTTCTTGGGGCGAGAGGTAGCACATCCGGTCTGTATCTTTAGAGATTTGTTCGACGGTTTTGCCTGTGTTTTGAGCAAAGATTTCGAGCATGGCGTGTTTGTTGTGCAACACTTCTTTGGCTCGAATTTGAATGTCGGAGGCTTGACCTTGGGTGCCTTGACGGGGTTGGTTGAGAATAATGGTGGCGTTGGGAAGACTGGCCCGACAGCCTTTACTCCCCGCCGACAGGATCATAGCGGCGGTTCCCATGGCTTGACCGATACAGATGGTATGGATGGGGGGTTTGATGTAGCTCATCGTGTCGGAAATAGCAAAGGCTTCGGTTTCAAAGCCAATGGCTTCACCGCCATACCAAGACGTTCCCGTGGAGTTGATGTACATATAAATGGGTTTTTCGGGGTCGTCAAATTGGAGATACAGCAGTTGCGCGATGATTAATTCGGTGACATCAATCCCGATTTGATCTTTATATTCATCGGGGGAAATTAAAGGCAGTCCGAGATAAACAATGCGCTCTTTGAGTAGCAGTGAAGGTAAATCCGGTGGAGGGGTTCTGTAGGAAGCGTCTCCACGGTAGGGCGCTTGTACGGCTTGAATTGGTGCAGAATCCATCATCTATACTTTGATTTTCTGGCGGTTTGCAGTATATAGGCTTGGTTATGGCGGCGTTGAGCGATTTTCGGTGGTACGGCTTGTGACTCTAGGTGCATCAACCCGCCTCCATCGTTACCGAGTCGCCGATACAGCTTACTAAGAATTTGCCTAAGAAGGGATTGAGCCTGAGAATTATGGACAGACTCGCGATCGCTTGATTTTGATTGTAACGTATTCTGTTACATTGCTTGGTAGAACGGCTGAGGGGGGATTTCCGCCCTCCGATCGGGGTTTTTTCAAGGGTTTAGGTGTCTTTGTCGCCGAAGTTGGGAATTTTGATGTTGTTGAGTTGACTTAAGGCCCACTTGGCAGTTTCTTGGACTTCGGGGTCGGGGTCGTCTACGGCCAAATAGAGTAATTTACTGAGTTTGGCGATTAACTCGTACATCTGGGTGAGGTCGCGAATGGCGTTTTTGCGAACTTGGGCGTTTTCGTCTTGTAAGGCAATGGTGAGGGCGCGATTCATGGGTTTGAGGGTGCGCGACCCAATTTGAGTGAGGGCTTCGAGGATTAAGCCCCGTTGTTGGGAGTCGGAGTCAATCAGCAGGCCAATGAGGGGTTGGACGGCGCGGGAATCGGCGTGTTGGGCGAGTTCCCAGATGGCTTGACGGCGTTTGTCGGGCTGGGGCGCTTGCAATTCTTCGATCAGTTCTTCGGTGAGATCGAGTTTGGGCAATGCCTTTTCGGCCGGTAAGGCTAAAGACGAAGAAGAAGGTGTAGGGTCTGAAACAACCGAAAAGTCTGTTTCCGGCGGTTCTGGGGGCTTAGGCGGCTCGATGTGATGATTGTCCGATGGGGATACCTGGGTGGCGAGGGAGGCGCTGTTGAAATGATGGGGGGTGTTGGGTTCGGTGGCAAATTTACTGGGAATCGGGGAATTTTCGGTAAACCAGGGTTCTGGGAGGTCGTCGTCGGGGTCGTCTTCGGGTTCGGGTGCAGAAGTAGGGGGTGTGGTAGGAGATTTAGTCAGGGTCAGGGGTTCGGGTTCGGGTTCGGGGTCGTCTGGGGGCAGTTGGGGCGGTTGCATGGCTTTGCTGAATAGACTCAGCAGCACGATCAAGCCCAGACTGGCGAGGATAAAGGTGGCAACAGCACCGCCGAGTAAGAGAAAGCGGCGGTTGTTCCCGGTGTCTTCGGGTTCGGGGGGGGCTTCGGGGGCTTCGGTGTCTGTGGTTTCGTTGTCTGGGTCTTCTTGTTGGGCGATCGCGTCGTCGAGTCTTCGGAGGGTGGTCGATCCGGCAATGCCATCCATATTTAAGTCTTGACTGCCTTGAAATTGGGCGACGGCGGTTTCGGTTTTTACGCCATAGTCGCCGTCGAGTTCTCCTTCAAAAAATCCTAGGGTTTGGAGTTTTTCTTGCAACGCAACAACTTCCTCGCCTCGATCGCCAGGCCGCAGGATTTGGGGGGCTTCAGGCTCCGTTTCGGTTTCTGCGGTTTCGTTCCCTTGAGCGATCGCACTAGGGGGCAAAATGGCTTCACTGGGATTGGCGATGATTCCGACACAACACAGGGAAAGGGCCAAGATAAGAGGCTGAAAGTAATCCAACTTAAGAAGGCAAAGCAGTGAGCGCATTGTCAAATAAGGGCGTGAGCAAATGGCTGAGGACAGTAGATACTCGAATGATGACTTTATTTTTCAGTTCCCCTCGATCTTACTGCGATCTGGATCGGTATTCCGCGCGATCGCGTTTCCGGTTTGCGCTCGCCGGGGGACAAAGAAAGTTTTGGCCCGCTACTTTCGAGAACTGCGATTGTTTGAGTATCTGTTCGCGGGTTGACCCTTATTTAACTGTTCCCGATTCTTTGGGATTGTCTAACGGCAAAAGCCAAGTCCCTCCACTCCAGTTGCGCCAAAAGTCACTGATGCGATCGCGTTGATTGATTAAAAAGATGCTGACGAGGGTTAAGCTTACCCCCAACCATTGCAAGGAAGACAAGACTTCTGAGAGTAAGAGATGACTGAATAATAAAGCAAAAACTGGGGTCAAAAAGGTTAGGGCCGTAAAGCTGGTGAGGTTTTCTTGATTGGCAATATAGAAGAAGATACCGTAGGCGATCGCGGTGCCGAAAATTGTGGCATACCCTAGGGCTAACCCATCTTGAAGGGTGAGGCTTTGCCATTGTTGGGTTTCGCCGATTACTGAAAAGGCCAGCAGGGGTAAACCGCCTAAAATCATGTGCCATCCTGTCGCAACGAGGGGATCGACATGACGAGAAACATAACGAATGCTCACAGTGCCGGTTGCCATGGCTAAAGCGGCTAACAGCATGAATCCCTGACCATTATTGAGTAAATGTTGCCAGTTGCCACTCATTTCGATGGCATTGCCTTGAAATAAATTTACAATCCAAGCATCCGGTAAGCCAATAAAACTAATGCCTAATATGCCCACGAGCAAACCCAACCCACCCCACAAGCCGATCGCTTCTCCAAATAAAAAGCTAGAGAGGAGGGCGATCGCGATCGGTTGTGAGTCGATCATTACCGATCCTAATCCGGCGCCGGTGCGCTCTAACCCTAGGGCTAAAAACCCTTGAAACATTAAGCCATCGAGTAATGCGAATAAGCCGATCCACAACCAGGCTTTCCGGGTTTTCGGTTGCGGTAGCTTCATGTACAGGGTTGCCAGGAGAACTAAGACTCCGGCGGGTAATAAGCGAATACTGGCGAGAAAGAAGGGGCTGGTGTGGGCGATCGCGCCTTTCATCGCTACCATCGCTGTTCCCCATAAAAAAAAGGGAGAAATTAAAAACAGGGGAGTCAGCAGGGGGTTGAGTTTTGCGATTTTGAATGGCATAAAGTTTTGTTAAACGCTGCTTTTATGATTTTGTTGATATATGTACTTTTGTTAAGCCCATTATAAACATCTTTTTTCAGTCATCACATCAGTTGTTGAGGCAGTAGGTAGCTTTTTCAGTCATCAGTTATCAGTCATCAGTCATCAGTGACCAACAACCAATAACCAAAGATAAATGACCAATAACAAATTACTCAAAACCGGAGAGGGTTGGCGGATTGGCTGGGATGCAGACGCAGCCATTTATCAAGGTTTGGTGGGGGGAGAGGATTGGGCGTTTGAATTGACGGGGGAAGAAATGCAAGATTTTTGTCGGTTGTTGCAGCAGTTAGCCGAAACAATGGAGCAAATGACCGCAGAATTGATGGCAGAAGAACGTATTGCTTGTGAAGCCGAAAGCGAGTTACTTTGGCTCGAAGTTGAGGGGTTTCCCGATGCTTATGAGTTGCGTTTGATTTTACATTCGGGTCGTCGCTGTGAAGGCAATTGGCCGTCTTCTGTGGTGCCAGAATTGTTACAAGGGGCGCGATCGCTGCAAATTTTTTAAAAGTCTTGCAGTTTTTGAAAACACTGTGCTAAGATTAGAAATCGTGTCGGGGCGTAGCGCAGCTTGGTAGCGCACCACTTTGGGGTAGTGGGGGTCGTGGGTTCAAATCCCGCCGCTCCGATATCTAAAATCCAATATACAGAAACTATAATTGCGAAAGCATTTAACCCTAGAGATTGCGGTCTCTAGGGTTAATTATTTGGGAAAAATTTAAGGAATGTGTACGCTCATAAAGCCGGATTCTGGCACATAGCTGCGGAACTTACCTGCTTCAGCCAGAACCCCAATCATGCGAATCGGGGAATCCGGTTCCATGCGTAAATCTCCCCAGGGAATTGAGACCTCTAAGCATTGTTTAAAGGCAGCAGTGGCTTGGGTTTGACGGGAATGCCATTGCCCCTCCTCCCCGGCTTCTTCGAGCCAAACCGATTCATTCACCAAATCAACGCCGAGATGGTGATGATACAGGTAATTCAACGGCTCAATTTCAGGACGTTCCTTGAGGGCAACCGGACTGTTTCGCATGGTGCGATCGGGGTAGAACCAGAATAAATGTAATTCTGAGGGTAAATCTTTACCCGGAGTGAGTCCGGCTTTGACATCCAAGCGAAAATAAAAGTTGATGTGATCGTAGCCGTAGAATAAGCGCTGAATGTCGCTGCTGCGGTGCATTGTACCTCTTGCGCCGCCAATTTCGATGCATCCGGCTTTGTCCCAGTCTTGCTCATCTCCTATACCGTCGATATAAGGGTGGATGAAACTTTGGGGAGTGCGATCGCTCCGGTCTTGGTGAGATTCGAGGGGATAGTCGAGGTATTCAGGAATCGGTTCGTTGAGGGTGCGATAGAGAGCGCGGACGTGTTCGCGAAACAACTGGTCAAACATCGCATCTTGGTTGGAGCTATGGCCTGCCCCAAACCACCAACACCAATCGGAACCTTCAGCCGCATAAAGAGCTTCCCAGGCTTCGGGGTTGCTTTCTTCGGTGGCTTCGGGATGATTGGCCAGAACTTGACGGGCGACCGTGAGAATATCCCAAGCGCGATTTTTCACCGGATCGCCGATCCAAGTGGTAAAGCTACCGTCTACCCAGGAACCACTGTGTAGCTCTTGAGAGGGGATGTGAGCCGTGGGAGGGAACTTTTCGATGAACTCCGAGACGGTGACAAGTTTGATGTCTTCCCGGCGATTTAAACGACTGTAGAGGGATTCGAGGAAGGGTAACCCGTCTTGAGGATAATATTCCCAACAGTTTTCGCCGTCGAGGGCAATGGTAACCAGCCAGGGTTGTTCGAGGCTTTCGCTGTTTTGCTGGCGTTGGAGCGATCGCGAAATCGATTCTAAGTGACCGATCAAATCCGTTGCGGCCCGTTTGGGTTCCATTGACCCATAAGTAAAACCAATCAAATCCGATAAGCGATGATCTCGGAAAACAATAGCCAAATCCCCGTGGGACGTATCCAAGCGATAAGGACGATACATCAATTGCGGTTCGCGGACGGTTCCGGTTTCGTCTCGATGGAAAAAGTGCCGCAGACTCCAGCCCAAAACCGCTTCATCGGAACACAACCACTGAAAGCCCTGTTCGGCCACATAGGGTAAAATTGCTGGACTCACGGATTGTTCTGAGGGCCACAACCCACGGGGTTCGCAGCCAAAGCGGTTTTGATAAAAGTCTTTGGCTTTACCCAGATGACGGGGGATATCTTCAGCAAAGCTAAAACGATTTTGCGGTAAGGTCATCTGGGGAACTGCGACTTGTCCGGAATTGGTATCGGCGAGTAACGGTAAAATCGGGTGAGTGTAAGGGGTAGTTGTTACTTCAATTTGTCCCTTTTCTTGCATTTGGCGGTGTTGGGGGACAATGCGACTCAGAATTTCTCGTTGTTTTTCATAAATGCGTTGGCGATCGCTTAAAGTAAAACCCTGACCCATTTCAAGCCATTTCGCAATTTCAGGATCGTCCCAAAATAACGGGTCAATCCAAGCCAAGTTATGCCAAGCGAGTAAATCGCCGTAATCGTGGGGTTCCCAGTTTTGCAAACACCAACCGATCCCTTTGTCCTGTCGCTGCTGATATAAGTCGTTGTAGCGAGGATGGGGGTCGATCATCGTGTGATGATTGCAGTCAAAAAAGTGTTGGAGAATGTACTGTTTTTCGTCTGGCGTAAGTTTGTCTTCAGCCGTTAACATCATGGCCAGATAAGGGTCCATGGCGGTGCCATTGATGTAATCTTCAAGTTGCAGAATCAGCGAAGGAACCAAGTTAAAGGTTTGATGTAGATTCGGATATCGTTCGAGGATTAACGCCAAATCCAGATAATCTTTTGTCCCGTGGAGTCGGGCCCAGGGTAAGCGATACTGACCATACTGGGAGTTTGCCGCTTCGCGGGATTTATATAGAGGTTGGTGTTGATGCCAAATAAAGGCAACGTATAGCGGATGAGACATACAGCGATTGAATGAGGTTTACAGTGTTTTTGAGAGCGCAAAAGGCTCGAATTTACTGGATTTTTGCTTTTCCTTGTTTTAATAATAATTTGACTAGAGGAATCGGCTGAATTGATTGCTCAGGACAAAACAAAAAAAAGCCCGCCGAAGCGGGCAATGTAAGGAGTTTATTTTGGCAAGATGTGAAAGACTAAATGCGTTCGTGGAAGGTGCGATTAATCACATCAAGTTGTTGTTCGCGGGTGAGTTTGACGAAGTTCACCGCATAACCGGAAACCCGAATGGTCAACTGGGGATATTCTTCGGGACGATCCATCGCATCAAGGAGGGTGTCGCGGTTGAGGACGTTGACGTTGATGTGATGTCCGGTGTCGTGGAAGTAACCGTCGAGTACGCCCACTAGGTTTTGAATCTTGGCTTCTTCGGTTTTACCTAACGCATTCGGCACGATGGAGAAGGTGTAAGAAATCCCGTCTTGGGCGTGTTCGTAAGGCAGTTTAGCCACAGAAGCACAAGACGCGATCGCGCCTTTGGTGTCTCGTCCGTGCATGGGGTTTGCACCAGGGGCGAAGGGTTCGCCTGCTTTACGACCATCGGGGGTGCTGCCAGTTTTCTTACCGTACACCACATTAGAGGTGATGGTCAGAATGGATTGGGTCGGGGTAGCATCCCGATAGGTTTTGTTTTGGCGTACTTTGTCCATAAAGGACTTAACGAGATCGGCAGCAATGGTGTCCACGCGATCGTCGTTGTTGCCGTATTTGGGATAATCCCCTTCGACTTCGTAATCGACAACAGTACCGTTTTCGTTGCGAATGGTTTTTACTTTCCCATACTTAATCGCAGACAAAGCATCGGCAACCACCGATAAACCTGCCATCCCGCAAGCCATCGTCCGATAAACATCGCGATCGTGTAACGCCATTTCAAGGCGTTCGTAGCTATATTTATCGTGCATATAGTGGATGACGTTAAGGGTGTTGACGTAGAGTTTCGCCAACCAAGCCACTAATAAGTCAAATTTTTGGGTGACTTCTTCGTAATCGAGGTACTCTCCAGTAATCGGGGCAAACGGGGGCGCGACTTGCACTTCGGTTTTTTCGTCTTTACCGCCGTTGATAGCATACAGTAAGGCTTTAGCAAGGTTTACCCGTGCGCCAAAGAACTGCATTTGCTTGCCAATCCGCATGGCTGAAACGCAGCAAGCAATCCCATAATCATCGCCGTATTCGGGACGCATCAAGTCGTCGTTTTCGTATTGAATCGAACTGGTGTCTTTAGAAGCTTGAGCGCAGAAGTTTTTGAAGTTCTCCGGTAAGCGTTCCGACCACAATACGGTTAAGTTGGGTTCGGGGGCGGGGCCGAGGTTGTAGAGGGTGTGGAGGAAGCGGAAGCTGGTTTTGGTTACCAGAGGACGATTATCGTCGCCCATACCGCCGATACATTCGGTCACCCATACGGGATCGCCAGAGAACAATTCATTATAAGCCGGGGCGCGGAGGAAACGCACCATCCGCAGTTTCATGACGAAATGGTCGATAATTTCTTGGGCTTCGGCTTCGGTGAGGGTTCCGGCTTGTAAATCCCGTTCAAAGTAAACGTCGAGGAAGGTGGATACGCGACCCAGGGACATGGCAGCACCGTTTTGTTCTTTAACGGCACCGAGATAGCCAAAATAGGTCCACTGGACGGCTTCTTTGGCGTTGGCGGCGGGTTTGCTGATGTCGCAACCATAGCCTGCGGCCATTTCGACAAGTTCTTTGAGGGCTTTGATTTGCTCAAAGATTTCTTCGCGCAAGCGAATAATGGTTTCGTCGATTACGTCTACTTCCAGGGATTGCAGTTGGGCTTGTTTGTCGGCAACGAGGCGATCGACTCCATACAGGGCGACGCGGCGATAATCTCCAATGATCCGACCGCGACCGTAAGAATCTGGTAGCCCTGTAATGATGCCGGATTTACGGGCTAATCTCATTTGGCTGGTATAAGCCGAGAATACGCCGTCGTTGTGGGTTTTGCGATATTTGGTGAAGATTTCTTCGGTTTGGGGATCGAGATTGTAGCCGTAAGCTTCTAGGGATGCTTTGACGACCCGAATGCCGCCGTAAGGCATGATCGCCCGTTTCAGGGGCTTGTCGGTTTGTAAGCCGACGATTTGTTCGAGGTCTTCGGCAATATAGCCGGGGTCGTGGGCGGTGATGGCACTGGGGACTTTAGTATCTGTATCTAATACGCCTTTTTCCCGTTCGAGTTTCATTAAAAATGTAACTTTGTCCCACAGGGTTTTAGTCCGTTCTGTGGGGCCCGCTAAGAAGGCGCGATCGCCGGTGTAGGGTGTGTAATTTTTTTGAATAAAATCCCGGACATTTACTTCAGTTGTCCATTTGCCAGGAGTGAAATTCTGCCATTGCTCAAACATAGGTTTGTGCCTCCTTAATTTAGAGTAGTTCGCATATTCTTTTTTCCTACTTTCATATTACCGAATCTGTCTGGAGAAAGCCCAAGTTAATTCTTTAGTTTTGTAAACTGTTTTTTAAGTTTTATTTCTGAGTACATTTTTAAGGCCGAACTATTTATTAATGTCTGGATAATTCTACTGAAGCCGAAAAAGTGTATTCTGAGATACAATTAAGAACAAATAAAGCTTAAAAAGCTTGTCCTGACTGAAATACAATTTTTATTTTGTATTTTTTGTAGTGATGAGGGAACGCGATCGCGCCTCAATTTCTGAGTTAAACCAGACCTTGTTTGTTATCAAAACCTAGCTGTTTCGGGAGTTTGCTTTCTTTTGTAAAAGTCAAAATATGATGTGATATATTTGCCAAAAAGTGTCATAATTAGAATAAAGACAACTCCTAGTAGTCAACTGATTTAATTGTCCTCATTTTTAGCAACAACTCTGTTGTTAAACTCCAAACGATCCCTATTCCAAACCATCAAATCGACTCTTGGGATTTCCCTATATCTTCTCAAGTTTGGATTCTACTTCTCCTCATTCCCTTTCTATGATTAATTTTGCCCTCGTTAAAGCCAATCATGCCTTGTGGACGATGAAGCTGAGTGCCTTTCTCTACGATTCGGCTGTGTCCCTTCCTGAAACCAGTTTGACTTCCCATCAACAGTGCAAACTGGGTCAATGGTTGTATGGAACAGGTTTATCTGAGTACGGCCATTTCTCAGAAATCCACGCTCTCGAAAAAGTCCACTGCAATCTGCATGAGAGTGCGCGTCACATTATCGAGTTGAAACAAGCCCACCACCTCCCTGAAGCTCAACGGGAGTTAGTTCAAATGCAGCAAATCAGCAATGAGATTGTGAGGCTTTTAGAGCGTTTAGAGCGGAAGTTGCCAAATTGCTAAGATTAAGTCAACTTGGCTTATCGTAATATTTCTGATGCGTCCTCATCATCCTTGGTTGAAAAAGTGTGTCCAGCGATTGAATCAACTTCCTCAAATTCACGCGATCGCGACAACTGAACCTTATTATGATATTGGTGGTTACATGAAACCATGAAAGAAACTCCAGTTGTCGATCCACTTTTGATTCACGCTGAGTTAAGTCTTAATCCTGATGCTCGCCTTAAAGAAGTTGCTCAAATTATTTATGAAAAGTATATATTACCCCGACAAAAGCGAGCCGAGATGATGTAGATGATATTTCAACCTGAAGATAATTTATTCACACCTAGAGATAAACAAGTTTTACACGTTGAAATTTGCTACTAATTAAAACATATTCTTCGAGACTTTTGAGGGTTTGATAATCAATGAATTTGTCTCCGCGATCGAACTACATTGGACAAAGAGCGCGATCGCGTCTACGGCTTCTTTCTATCTTTTCAGTAACCGCAAACCACTCAAAGTTACGATAATGGTCGAACCTTCGTGACCCAAAACCCCTAAAGGAAGTGTAATATTTCCGGCAAAATTGAAAATCAACAAAATAACGACAAAACTAAGGGCAAAGATGATATTTTGTTGAACAACACCTTGAGCGCGACGACCCAGACGAATTGCCGATTCTAAGCGCTCTAATCGGTCTGCCATTAAGACAATATCGGCAGTTTCTAAAGCCACATCACTTCCGGCTGCACCCATAGCAATTCCCACGGATGCTTGAGCTAAAGCGGGTGCATCATTAATGCCATCTCCTACCATTGCTACGGTTTGATATTGCCGTTGCAACTGGCGAATTGCATCTACTTTGTCTTCGGGTAAAAGTTCGGCATAAATGCGATCTACGCCAATTTCTTGAGCAATACTATGAGCTGTGCGAGAATTATCTCCAGTGAGCATGACGATCTGTTCGATACCGAGGCGTTTTAAGCGGGCGATCGCGTTTGCAGCAGTCGGTCGGACGGTATCGGCAACTGCTAGAATCCCTAAAACCTTTCGGTTATAACCGACCCAGACAACGGTTTTCCCTTCGGCTTCCCATTGTTGGCTTTGGTTGACTAGGTTTTTGGGAATATCTGACACTTGGGTTTGGACAAACATGGCTTTACCAACCACGGCAATTTGCTCGTCGATTTCTCCCACAATGCCTTGTCCGGCTTGCGCTTGAGCGTTAACGGCTTCTGTCCAAGAAAGGTTTTGTTGACGCGCAGCTTCGACAATGGCCTCTCCAATGGGATGCTCGGATAAACTTTCTAAAGCAGCAGCGATTTGCAGCAAATAATCTGAAGATGACGCTGTTGCCATTGTATGAACCAATTGCAGTTTTCCGGTGGTGAGAGTTCCGGTTTTGTCAAATGCGATCGCCTTGACTTGGCCAATTCGCTCTAATTGTGCGCCATTTTTAAACAAAATACCCTGTCGCGCACCGTTAGCAATACCGGATAACAAGGTGGGCATAATTGAAGCCATCAATGCACAGGGAGACGCAACCACTAGGAAAATTAAGGCGCGATAAATCGTATTTTCCCAAGTCCAATTTAATAAAAAGGGCGGCAATAAAGCCAGTAAAATTCCGGTAATAACAATGACTTTGGCATAACCCCGCTCAAATCGTTCGATGAATTGTTGGGAGGGAGGCGCTTCGGTTTGGGCTTGTTGAACGAGGCGAATGACGCGCTGAATTAAGCTGCTTTCGGGGGGTTGATGGATTTTCAGCCGTAATGCGCCATTACCGTTAATCGTACCTGCAAAGACTTCATCTCCAGTGGTTTTTTCGATGGGAATGGATTCTCCGGTAATCGAAGCCTGATTGACGGTACTAAATCCTTCGGTGACTAAGCCGTCGGTGGGGATTAATTCTCCGGGTTTGACGAGGACGCGATCGCCGATTTTGAGTTCGTTAATGGGAACGGTGTATTCTTGTCCGTGGGCGATTATTCTGGCGGTATCGGCGGTTAAACCCATTAATCCTTGAATACTGCGCTCAGTGCGTTGCATCGCATAGCCTTCTAAAGCGCCGCTAATGGCAAAAATTAGGATTAAAACAGCACCATCGATTATTAGGTAGTATTCTCGCTGCCATAATCCCAAACTCGCTGCACCTAAAGCGGCAACAATCATCAGCAAATCGACATCGAGTTCTTTTTCTTGCCATAGGGTTGTTAAACCTTCCCTCGCACTGTCAAACCCACCAATAACATAAGCGGCGGTTAGGATAAACAGGGCAAGTCCTATCCAATTCAAGTTGAGCATTTGCCAGCCTAATAAAACTAAAATCCCACAGGCGATCGCGGCTACCGCATCGGGATGTTCTTTGAATAAATTGGGAAAGCTAGATTGGGAAGGAGTCATTTCAGTTATCAGTAATTAAGGGGCAGTGGGCAGTGGTTTTTGGGCAGTGGGCAATCGGCAGTCGGCAATCGGGGGGGAGTGGGGATGAATGCCCCTCCAAAGGGGGTCAGAAACTTTGGACTCACAGCAGACTCTCGAACAAGCTCAAAGCTAAAGTTCAGTCAATATGCTTTCACTGTAAACTTTGACATTAGTGTCAATGTCAAGGTTTGGGGTAGGCTAAGAATTATCTAAAATGTCGGGGTGAAGACCCCCGTTATACGGATGTTAGCGGTGGGATGAAACCCCGACCAACAAATAAACTGCGTAGCATCCAGATTTTCGCAACTTCTTGGTTAAAGTAGGAAATCTTGTGTTAAACTATATTTAGGCTATTGAAATTAGTATAAATGTTAGTTCTAGAGTTCAAAATTAGAGCTAAAAAACATCAATATACAGCTATAGACGAGGCCCTACGCACCGCCCAATTTGTGCAAAACAAATGCTTGCGCTTTTGGATGGATAATGAAAAAGTGAACAAGTATGACCTCAATAAATATTGTCGTGTATTAGCCCATGATTTTGACTTTGCTAACAAACTGAACTCGCAAGCCAGACAGTCTAGTGCCGAACGAGCATGGTCAGCTATCTCTCGTTTTTACGACAACTGTAAAAAGAAAATACCCGGTAAAAAAGGATTTCCACAATTTAAGAAAAATTGCCGTTCTGTAGAATATAAAACTACAGGCTGGAAGTTAGACTTAACGACGAGGAAAGCGATTACTTTTACTGATAAGAATAATATTGGTAGAGTTAAGCTAGTAGGTACTTACGACTTAAGCTTCTACCCAATTGAGTCTATTAAAAGGGTTAGGTTAATTCGTAGGGCTGACGGTTACTATTGTCAGTTCATCTTGTCAGTTGACGCAAAAATAGATACTGAACCAGCTAATAGTGTAATCGGCTTAGATGTAGGGTTAGAATCTTTCTATACTGACCAGAAAGGATATAAGGTTGAGAACCCTAGATTTTTAAGGAAAGGAGAAGCCAAACTCAAAAGACTGCAAAGAAGACTATCTCGAAAAAAGAAGGGTTCTTCTAACAGAAAGAAAGCACGGGCTAGATTAGCTAAGGCTCATCTTAAAATAAGTAGACAACGTAAAGACTTTGCCGTGAAGTTGGCAAGGTGCGTAGTTCACTTCTTAGATGTGATAGTCTATGAAGATTTAAGGATTAAGAACTTAGTTAAAAATCATTGCTTGGCTAAATCAATTAATGATGTAGCGTGGTATCAATTTCGAGGATGGCTTGAATATTTAGGAGAAAAGCACGGCAAGATAACTATTGCTGTCTCTCCTCACTATACATCTCAAAACTGTTCTAATTGTGGAGAAAAAGTCAAAAAATCTCTATCTACAAGGACTCATTTTTGTGCTTGTGGGTGTCAATTGGATAGAGACGAAAACGCTGCACGAAACATCTTAAAACTTGGATTAAGTACCGCAGGGCATTCGGGAACTTGGCTACAAGATAGCCTAAACGCTTTGGGAGAGGATACCTCTACTTTTTCAGGAGAAATCCTGTCTGAGCAAGTAACCTCTGCGAACAAAGAATCCCCCGTTATAGCGACGAGAGGAGCTTAACGGTGGGAGTCGTCAAGAAGACTGAATATTTAACGATTAAAGAACTAACGGATGCGGTTGGGGGTGGCGTTACCCCGCGCATGGTGCGTCATTATCACAAGCTGGGATTATTGCCTCCTGTGCCGCGATCGCAGAGCAATTATCGTCTGTATACAGAGCAAGATGTCCGACGGTTGCAACGGGTGATGGCGCTCAAACAGCAAGGATTTCAGCTTTCCCATATTCGCCAGCTTTTAGACAGCCATTGCGAGGAAACCACTGATTCGACGTTGATAACGCAATTGACGCAGCAATATCATTCGGTGATTCAACAGATTACCCGCTTGCGACAAACTGCATCGGCGTTAGAAGGATTACTCGGACGCGATCGCCCTTGTCAAACGGTACAAGCAGAAGCCCTCGCTCAACTCAAGCAATTAGATGTTGATGCTCAAGCGGGATTAGGAAAGCTCGATCGGCTTTGGTTTGATTTAGATGCCCAAACGACGACTCACCCAGAGTCTTTTGCAGAATCGTTACAACATCTGCTTCCCGATTTATCTCATTATTCTGAAATAACAATTCATTTGCTGCATCAACTGGTATTGGCTTGTGGCGATGTTAGTTTAGTGAACTCTGTACAGTTAAGTCAGGGCGCGATCGCGTCGGTACGAGATGCCCTCACAGGCGGATGTACCATAATAACCGATGTTCCCGTCATTACCGCCGCCCTGGATCGAACCCGACTCGCTCATTTAGGCTGTTCGGTGAAAACGCTCATTGATGACCCTCACATTACTGGAGTGGATGAAGCAGAAAAAGCTTTTTGGGCAGATAAGCAGTGGCAAAAACAACTCCAAGAAATCCCCCCAGGAAGCGTTTTAGTGGTGGGATACGCGCCTTCTGTACTCTTGAAAATTTGTCAGTTAATCGAACAAAAACAAATTCAACCTGCCCTCGCGATCGGAATGCCCATCGGCTTTAGTCACGCACCCGCAGCCAAGCGCAAATTAATGACGACGAACTCCCCTTATATTACCATTCAGGGTAGTTTGGGCGGCGGCCTTTTAGCGGCAGTGACTTTAAATGCTTTGGTGGAAACGTTGATAGAAAAGCCAGATTGTCATTGCTACCTGACTCGCCTTTAATTTTGATAATATTTGGGAATTGTAAAAGGCGATCGCTCTCAACAGCAAGCTTTCAGCGATCTTACCGCACATCCCAAACTTAGACTGCTCAGATGTATTTCATCATTTTTTTCTGATTCGATTGACAAAAAACGCTGTAAAATTTTCTGCTTTTAGGACTGCGGATAATTTGATAATTTATTTATATTAAATTGTACGGTTTTTTGGGTTATATTGTATCAAGGAAGTCTCGATTATTGAGTTGTGGCAAAAGTTACTCACCCTTGAGAGACTTATGACATATCAGAACTATCTGCACTCTAAATACGCGATCGCCATTTTGTCTCGCCTTCTTCATAGAGGATATCGTTAATGTACACACTGCCGAAATTACTGCAATATACGAATTGCGAATGCGAAGGTGAAACACAATCTGGGAAAGTAATTGCTTTATCTAACGACGCTGGTAGACAGCAAGTTTGCTTTTTATTTAAAAATGATAAGAAGGGAACTTGGTTGCCGATCGAGTCGTTATTTAATTTAAACGAATCCAACCCAGAAGAAACTCAAAAAAACTAGCAGTACAAAAAATAAACTGACTCGATCGAGTCAGATAAACTAACCTTAATCTCGAAGCCCTAGACTAAAAAGCGCCCTCTCACCGATCGCCCTATGGCAGAAAGCGCTTCTATCTCAGAAATTGCGAAACTCTTTTTCAAACTCGGTGTAATTGGATTTGGCGGCCCGGCGGCTCATATTGCCATGATGGAAGATGAAGTGGTAAATCGTCGCCGTTGGTTGACGCGGGAGCATTTCTTGGATTTGATTGGGGCGACTAATTTGATTCCGGGGCCAAATTCAACGGAAATGGCGATTCATGTAGGCTATTCTACCGCAGGCTTACCGGGGTTAGCTGTTGCGGGGATTTGCTTTATTGTTCCGGCGGTTTTGGTCACGGGGATTTTTGCCTGGATATATGTGCAGTTTGGTACATTACCTGCCTTTGAGCCATTGTTATTGGGGATTCAAGCGGCGGTTTTGGCGATTATTGCCGGGGCTTTGTGGCGTTTAGGTAAAAAGGCGGTAAAAAAGCAGCATTATCTGGTTATTGCGGCGTTAGTCGTGCCGTTGCTGCTGTGGGGAATTAATGAGGTGTTTGCGCTGCTGATTGGGGGTATATTGGGGGCGTTATGGTTGCGTTGGCGGAGTCAATCGTCGGACAAAGGCGATCGCACCCTAACTTGGCTGCTTACAGGTTTGAATCTCAGTGCTATACTGAAGCCCACTGCTGCGATCGCGACAGCTATTTCGACACAAGTTACCCCATCTTTGCTGCAATTGGGCTTGTTTTTCCTGAAAGTGGGGGCGGTTTTATTCGGGAGTGGCTATGTGTTGATTGCCTTTCTCGAAGGCGGATTAGTGGAAGATTACGGTTGGTTGACGCAACAACAACTCCTCGACGCGATCGCCATTGGCCAGTTTACCCCAGGGCCAGTTTTATCCACTTCTACTTTTATCGGTTATATTATCGCTGGGATTCCAGGCGCGATCGTTGCCACAGTTGCTATTTTCCTGCCTTCTTTCGCCTTTGTCGCCGTGGTTAATCCCTTTATCCCCAAATTGCGGGAATCGGCGTGGACAGGGGCATTTTTAGACGCGGTGAATGTCAGTGCTTTGGCGTTGATGGCGGTGGTAACGTTGCGTTTGGCTGCGGTGACGCTGTTTAATCCTTTCGATCTCGTTGCGGTTATTATTGCCGGATTAGCCGCCTTTGCCACGTTTCGCTTTAAACTCAATGCCGCTTGGATTGTTTTGGGTGGGGCGATTCTGGGTTGGTTGTTGGTTGTTAGTCCTTTGTCCTTCGTCCTTCGTCAATAGTCCTTTGTCTTTTGTGGTTAGACTGGGCAGAAAATTGAAAACATAACAGTTGTTATGCTCGACATAACGCTTGTTATGGAAACTGACTTTCCCCGATTGTCGTGACACATCTTAAGCGGTGGGTTACGGCGGATAGTTAGATTACAGTCACAGCCTAAGTTTTAGCCGCCTAACCCACCCTACTAAAGCCTCTGACTTTCCCCGATTGCTGTGACACATTTTCAATGGTGGGTTATGGCACTATATTAATGCTTGGACGGGGAAACCCCGCCCCTACAAGCCCACTGCCCCAAAACACTGATGACTGATAACTGATAACTGATAACTGAAAAAACCTCTCCCTTGATTCTTTCCGGTCATTCGCGTCAAAATAAAGATAAGTAAATATTTCTATACTTTTCTTAAAAAAAGCTTAGATATGACCGAAGAACAGCTAAAAAATGCTTTAGATTACGATCTGGCGATTGTCGGCGGTGGGATTGTCGGCACAACGCTGGCTGCGGCGTTGAAGGCTTCAGGTTTGCGGATTCTCCTCATTGAAGCGAAAACTCCCCAAGAAGCGATCGCGCGTCCTCAAGCTTATGCGATTTCCCTATTATCTGGGCGCATTTTAAAAGGAGTCGGCGTTTGGGATAAAATTCTGCCCCAAATTAACAGATTTAAGCATATTGACTTGTCTGATGCCGATTATCCCCAGACGGTACAGTTTGAAACCCAAGACTTAAAAACGGACGAATTGGGTTATGTGGGGGAACATGGGGTGATTTTAGAGGAGTTACACCGCTTTCTCGATACCTGTCCCAATGTTGAATGGTTGTGTCCGGCGCAGGTGACGGCGGTAGACTATCAAGAAGATAAGGTAGAAATTGCCGTTGAAATGAATGGCAAAACTGAAAAAGTGCGATCGCGATTGTTAATCGGGGCAGATGGGGCGCGATCGCGCATTCGCAGTTGGGCTAAAATCAAAACCAAAGGCTGGAAGTATTGGCAATCCTGTGTCGCGACGCAAATCAAACACTCAGCCCCCCGTAATGATATCGCCTTTGAACGCTTTTGCCACTCCGGGCCAATGGGTGTTTTGCCTCTCCCTGACAATCGCGTTTCCATCGTCTGGACAGCCCCTCACGCCGAAGCCAAAGCCCTACAAAATCTCAGCGAAGCCGAATTTATTGCCAAACTCGAACAAAGAATGAACGGGGCATTAGGTAAACTCGAATTAGTGCGCGATCGCGCTTGTTTTCCCGTCCAACTCATGCAAAGCGATTGCTACGTCAAACCCCGCATGGCATTGGTAGGAGATGCAGCCCACTGTTGTCACCCCGTAGGAGGACAAGGACTCAATCTCGGCATTCGCGACGCAGCCGCATTAGCCCAAACCCTGGTCACTGCACGCCAGCAAGGGGAAGATATTGGTAGCCTCAAGGTGTTAAAACGCTATCAAAGCTGGCGCAAGCGGGAAAACTGGATTATTCTCGGCTTTACCGACATTTTAGACCGTACTTTCTCCAATAACTTTTTCCCCATCGTTGCAGCCCGTCGTTTGGGGTTATGGATGTTACAGAATGTGCGTCCCCTGAAAATATATGCTCTAAAACTAATGACAGGTTTACTCGGTCGTAAACCCATTTTAGGCAGTGGACAGCTTTTTC
>JBKHDX010000005.1:0-41507 GCA_046541115.1 Spirulinaceae cyanobacterium
TGCGAGCTTGGATGGCTCCCACTGACCAACCCCATAAAAACTTTGAATTCCCTGAGGAGGTACTGCCGCGTGGTAACGCTCTCTAATACAAACACATCCGTAATGGGTAGTGGCCGCGACCTAGAATCTAGCGGCTTTGCTTGGTGGGCAGGAAATGCTCGTTTAATCAACCTGTCCGGTAAACTCTTGGGCGCTCACGTCGCTCACGCTGGCTTAATCGTCTTCTGGGCTGGCGCGATGACCCTCTTTGAAGTGTCCCACTTCATTCCCGAAAAACCCATGTACGAGCAAGGCGCTATCTTGCTCCCTCACCTCGCCACCTTAGGCTGGGGTGTTGGCCCTGGCGGTGAAGTCATCGATACCTTCCCTTACTTCGTCGTCGGCGTACTCCACTTAATTTCTTCTGCGGTTCTCGGCTTAGGCGGTATCTATCACGCCGTCCGCGGCCCCGAAACCCTCGAAGAATATTCTTCCTTCTTCGGTTACGACTGGAAAGACAAAGACCAAATGACCAACATCATCGGTTATCACCTCATCCTCTTGGGTGGCGGTGCGCTGCTGTTGGTTGCTAAAGCCATGTTCTTTGGCGGGGTTTACGACACCTGGGCCCCTGGTGGTGGTGATGTCCGCATCATCTCCAACCCCACCCTCAATCCTGCCGTTATCTTCGGCTACCTGGTGAACGCTCCCTTTGGTGGCGAAGGCTGGATTGTCGGCGTAGACAACATGGAAGACATCATCGGCGGCCACATTTGGATTGGCTTAATCTGTATTTCTGGTGGTGTATGGCACATTCTCACCAAGCCCTTCGGTTGGGTGCGTCGTGCCTTCATTTGGTCCGGTGAAGCTTACCTGTCCTACAGCTTGGGCGCATTGTCCATGATGGGCTTCATTGCTTCTTGCTATGTGTGGTTCAACAACACGGCTTACCCCAGTGAGTTCTACGGCCCCACCAACGCAGAAGCTTCTCAAGCTCAATCTTTCGTGTTCTTAGCCCGCGACCAAAAGCTCGGTGCTAACATTGCTTCGGCTCAAGGCCCCACTGGCTTAGGTAAATACCTGATGCGCTCTCCTACTGGCGAAATTATCTTCGGTGGTGAAACCATGCGCTTCTGGGATTTCCGCGGCCCCTGGCTCGAACCCCTGCGCGGTCCGAACGGCTTAGACCTCGACAAACTCCAAAATGATATTCAGCCTTGGCAAGTGCGCCGTGCGGCTGAATACATGACCCACGCTCCTAACGGTTCTTTGAACTCTGTTGGCGGCATTATCACCGAGCCGAATGCGTTTAACTACGTCAACCCTCGCGCTTGGTTAGCGACCTCTCACTTCGTGTTAGGTTTCTTCTTCCTCATCGGTCACCTCTGGCACGCAGGTCGCGCTCGTGCGGCTGTTGCTGGCTTCGAGAAAGGCATCGAACGGGAGACAGAACCCGTACTATCTATGCCTGACATTGACTAATCTTTCGTTAGTCGCTGAGTCAGCTTAGTTTAAAACCCCGGTTTTTTGAAAAAACCGGGGTTTTGTTCGTGTATAGAGGCTCGCGTACTAGGGATGGTGGGCATTGCCCACCCTACACAACTCCAAATTCTTGATAGACAACCTTTATTTATATCCCTCTTCTGTCACTTTCCGAAAAGCCCAGCATTTTCCGAATCCCAAGACATAGACCCAGCAGGCGATCGCACCCTTTTTTACGAGTAGTCATTCCTGTGAGAGTCAAATTGACTAAAATGCGATCGCTCCCCCCTAGATCGTTGAGTATACCTAGACTTGGGAAATTACTCATAATAGGAAAAACCGGAGAGTGACAAAAGAGGGATAGTAATTCTAAATAAAAACCGACAACCCGCCCGCAGATTAAAATCTGGGGCTAACGACAACAAAGTCCGCTTTCACGGACTGAACCCATCAAGTTAATGTATGGAACTTAATTGGAATGACTATAACTGCAACGTCGCAATGAAGCTTATGAGTTTCGAGCTTAACTTTTCCGAACAACTGTTTCTCTGGTGGCTTTTGATAATGGTCATCATCTTTATCTGGCACGCTTGGACAGATACCTACGGAAACATACATTATGCAGCTTCAGAGGGGAAACTCGATAAAGTTAGGAAATATTTAGAAAGAGGTGTTTTTGTCGATGTTCAAAAAAATCAGGGTCCCACTCCTCTCTATGTCGCATCAGCTACAGGGCATAGAGAAATTGTAGAGTTTTTGATCGCTTATGGAGCAACGGTTAACCAAGGTCTTGATGAAGAAAATGGAATGAATCCGCTCCTGGCAGCTACAGTGGAGGAGCATCAGGATGTTATAGAAAGTTTAATGGCTCGCGGTGCAGTGGCAAGCATTCATGTAGCAACTTTTCGGGGAGAAATCCATACTCTCAGAACCTATTTAGAAGGGGGAGGTGATATTAACGCTAAACAAAATGGAATGTCGCTGCTTCATCTAGCTGTTTTAGGAAATCATCAAGAGACTGTTCGATTATTACTTGCGAATAACGCTGATATTAACATTGGCGATCTAAATGGCGAAGCTCCGTTGTATGGAGCGGTTACAAAAAATCATATCGAGCTTGCAGAGTTATTGATCGAGCGAGGAGGAAATCTTAATCAAATAAGTGCACAAGGAAGTCCATTGCATTTAGCCATATGGCTAAAGCGCCGAGAAATAGTCACTTTACTGGTGGAGCGGGGAGCAGATGTTAACATTCATACTAGAGCGGTTGAACCCCCACTACATAATGCAGCAAAGTTAGGTCTTCTCGAAGTAGCAGAACTTTTGCTCGCTAATGGTGCGGAAGTGAATGCTCAAGCGAAATTAGACGCTAAAACTCCATTACACTATGCGGTATGGAAAGGCAATTTGGAAATGGTAGAGTTGCTGATAGAATGGGGTGCAAATGTTAATAGCAGAAGCTCGTTCGGTGCAACTCCTCTAAGTAACGCAAGAGGTAATCGGGTAATGATAGCTTTATTACTTGCTCATGGAGCCACAGATTATGGCTTGCAAGATTAGTTGTGTAGGGTGGGCAACGCCCACCATCTCTACTTTGAGTTTTAGCATTAACCTGAATTTGCGATAAGACGATTTTTTTGAACCTTTTTGACGAGAGATTCCGGGTTTCAGCTTATACCGAACTGAGATTATATATGCTTAAAACCCTGGTTTTTTGAAAAAACCAGGGTTTTGTTTTGCTCAAGTTCGCAATCTGGCGTTATGCCTCATCTTCTGAGGAAACAGGGGGAGGAGGAGCAATCGAGTTAATCGGTTTGGCTAAAGCCGTGGAACGTTGGGGTGCGGGTGGAGGAGTGGGGGTTTCGGCTTTGGGAGGAGTGGGAGTGTTGTTGGTGTTGAGTAAGTCCTTGACTTCTGCGATCACTTTCCCCAGTTTGCCTTCGTCGAGTATGGCGTTAATCAGGGAGAGGCCGCTGGTAGACAGGAGTAACTTATTAATGTCTCCGACTCCTGCGCTCTTACCATTACCATTACCGTTGCTGCCATTGCCATTCGCACCAGGGAAAGAGTAAATACGAGCATCGCCGAGGACTCCGGGTTGCGGGGCGAGATGCCGCACAATATCGGGCAATTGGTCGGAGATTTCCGGCAGAATGGTTTTGATGAGGTCGGCGGTGCGATTGGCGGTACTGAGGGTATTTTCTGCTTCGATGATGGCACGTTTACCTTCGGCTTCGGCCAGCATTTTATACTTGTTCGCGTCGGCGAGGGTGCGGATAGATTCGGCTTCGAGTTCGGCAGCTTGACGAGCGATTTCGGCTTGACGACGACGACGGAAAACATCGATTTCGACGACGTTCTGCTCGGAAATTCGGCGCTTTTGGGCTTCTTTTTCGGCTTCAATCGCAGATAGGCGACTTTCTCGTTCGGCTCGCTCGACTTCTTTGGCAGTTTCGACGGCAGATTCGGCTTCGGCCCGTTCGGCTTCGGCGGCTAGGCGATCGCGCTCTTTATTGGCAATCTCAATAGCGGCGGTTTGTTGGGCAATCCGCGATTCTCGTTCGGCTTCAGCCACCTCAATTTGGGCCCGCAGTCGCGACGCATCGACGGTTTGTTTACGGGTAATTTCAGCGACTTCTGCTTCTCGTTGTTGCTGGGTTTGGGCAACTTTAAATTTTTTGTTTTGTTCTTCTAAGGATATGTTGGCGTTGATTTGGCTTTGTTGAACGGCGAGTTTTTGGTTGATGTTTTCTTCTTCAATGGATTGGTCTTGTAAGATTTTATTCCGGGCTGTTTTCGCCGCTTCTTTGTCTTTGGCTTCTTGAATTTCTCGCGATCGTTGCGCTTTGAGTTGTTCGATTTCTTGTTGTTGCGTCAGTCGTAAAGATTCAACGCCGCGCTCTTGATTGAGTTTGGCTTCTTCTTTTTCTTCGCTAATTCTGAGAGTTTGCCGTTCGGCGGCCAATTCTTGTTCTTCGATCTTAACTTTGGTCGTCAGTTCGACTTCCCGTTTTTGTTGAATTGAGCGCTGGATGGTTTCGGTGCGGAGGCGTACCCCTTGAGCATCAAAAAAGTTATTTTCGTCGTAAGTATCGCTTTCTTCAATTTCAGAAATGGCGATATTGTTGAGGGTTAAACCGACTTTTTTCAAGTCTTGTTGAATCAAGTTATAAACTTCATCGGCAAAGCCTAATTTATCCGAATCAATTTCGGCTAAACTTTTCTTTTTCGCGGCGGCCCGAATGGCATCATCCGCCCGTTTTTCGATGGCTTCTTTAATATCAACTTCAGAAATATTGCCTTTTTGGGATAAGCGGGCTGCGGCATTTTTGACATCTTCTTTATCGGCAGTAATGCACACATAAAAGGTGACGCGCATATTCGCCCGCAGGTAATCTTGGGTACGAACGGCTAACTTATCGGTGCGTTCGACATCAATAGAAATTTCTCGTAAAGGGACGCGAGTCAGTTCGTGAAATCCCGGTAAAACCACACAACCGCCATGCAAAATCACCGATTGTTTTTTAACAAATAAACCCCCAGTTCGCACAAAAGCTTCGTTGTTAGGGGTAATTTTATAAACCAGTTTGTACGACCACAAACCGAGAACTAATAATACAAAAATCGTGACAATTGTGCCGACTGGAGCGAGTAATTCACTCATCAATCCCGCTTCGGGTTCGACGGGAATAGGTGCGGGTTGGGCTTGGACGGTTAAAATCGGCTCGTTCGCGGAATCGGGAAAATCAGTTTGGGCGATCGCGCCTTCGTGAAGTGTTGTAACAGTGGGAACAGTTAATAAGAAAACTAGCCAAAAACGCATGATTATTTATTCCTAGAATCAGTAATTTTTTGTTCGGTATTCGCCAGCCATTTATCCTCATCGGAAGAATCTTTAGCGATCGCGAGATACCCCACAGAACAACGATCGATTAATAAAACAGATTGCTGACGACAGGGAACAACTTTAGCCCAACTGGGTAACACTGCACTCACGGACACTAAATTTTGGTCAGCATCATAAACATCAACTTGACCGACCTTGTTTTCGGGTAAATAGGGTAACGTTTTAGAAACTACGGTTCCGACACAACCCAAGATGCGATCGCCACTGGCATCTTGACCAAAAGGGGCAAACAACTTACCAATGGGCCGCGCGATCCAACTTCCGACATATAAACTCAACCCCAGCGAAACAACAAAAATCATCCCGCCCCAGCCCCAAAAAGTCGTAGGAATGCGACCGAGGACGCGGCCTGCCAAAATATTCAAAAGCCACCCCAAAGCCCCCCAGAGGCTAAAATCCGTGGCAATCAGCAAGATTAATGGGACTTTGCCCACCCCCAACCAACCCAAAAACAGCACAAAGCCGAAATTGCCCTCAACATCGGGATCGACATCGGTATCCGCATCAACTTCGAGTAAACTATCCCCATCAAGATCGAGGTCATCATCCCCACCCCCGGCGGAAATAGCAACTAAAAACAAGACAACGCCCAAACCGAGTAAAATCCAGTAGGGCAGATTAGCCAGACTATAAATCATTACGCAATTGCTGTTATCGTTTCGTTGGGACGTACCGCAAAGCGTATCCCTAGGCGATCGCGCGATCGCACCTCAAGTTTAGCGGCAAATTTTAGAAAACCTCAGTCCTGCGACAGATTTTGTAACAGTATTTTGTTGGTTATTAGCATCTAAGGGGCAGCTTTGCTGTGGGCAGCTTTGCTGTAGGGGGAGTTGAATTCTACCCCTCCAAAGGAGTCAGAAACTTCTTGCTACAGGGCAGACTCTATAAAAAGGCTCAAAGCTAGACGCTTATAAGCACTACAGCCTCAAAAAGTGGATTTAAGTTTCTGGAGAGTCATTTCTTCCCCCTCCTCCCACTCCTCCCCCTCTTTCCCGATTGCCCAAAAAGCAGACAAAAAAAAGGATATGACCGCAGCCATATCCCGAAAATGAACCCAACAAAAGCTTGATTCTATTCAGTAGGCGCGATCGCAGCCTGAGTTTTTTCGCGGTTCAACTTAAACATCAACACTCCCAAAGGCGGTAAACACAAATCCAGAGAATAGGGGTGATTGTGGAAAGACCATTCATCAGTCCATTTGCCCCCCAAATTCCCCATATTACTGCCGCCATATTGCCGCGCATCGCTGTTAAAGATTTCGCTGTAGAAACCCGCTTGCGGGACACCAATGCGGTAATGACTGTGGGGTTGAGGCGTATAGTTACACACCGCCACAATAAACTCATCACTATCTTTATCCCGGCGGATAAACGACACCACACTATGGCGATTATCGCTACAATCAATCCACTCAAAACCCGCTTCTTCATAATCTTGAGTATATAAAGCCGGTTCGCGCTTATACAAAGCATTCAGGTCAGCGAAAAACTGCTTGAGTTGGCGATGGGGTTCGTATTGCAGCAAATTCCACTCTAAATCCCCCCAAACATTCCACTCACTCCACTGACCCAACTCCATGCTCATAAACATAGTTTTTTTGCCTGGATGAGCAAACATATAGCTAAACAAGCAGCGCACATTGGCGAACTTCTGCCACTCATCCCCCGGCATTTTGCCGATAATGCTGCTTTTGCCGTGAACCACCTCATCGTGGGACAAGGCCAGCATATAGTTTTCGCTGTGGTGATACCACATACTAAACGTAATGTTGTTTTGGTGGAACTGACGGAACCAGGGATCCATGTGGAAATAATCCAACATATCGTGCATCCAGCCCATATTCCACTTGAGGTTAAAGCCCAAACCGCCCGTATAAGTCGGCCAAGACACCATTGGCCAATCGGTGGATTCTTCCGCAATGGAAAGTAAGCCGGGGTAATAGCTAAACGCCACCGAGTTAACTTGTCTGAGGAAGTCCGCCGCTTCTATATTCTCGCGACCCCCATATTCATTCGTGACCCATTGACCTGCGTCGCGGAAGTAATCGAGATACAACATCGAAGCCACGGCATCGACGCGAATGCCATCGATGTGATACTTGTCGAACCAAAACAAGGCATTAGAAACCAAAAAGTTCCGAACTTCGTTGCGGGAATAGTTAAAAACCAGGGTTCCCCATTCCTTGTGTTCGCCCTTGCGGGGGTCGCCGTGTTCGTAGAGGTGCGTCCCATCAAAAAAGGCCAAGCCATGGCCGTCTTTGGGGAAGTGGCCCGGAACCCAGTCTACCAACACGCCAATGCCGTTGTTATGGCATTGATCGACAAAGTACATAAAGTCTTCAGGAGTCCCAAAGCGAGAAGTCGGGGCATAATAGCCCGTGACTTGATAACCCCAAGACCCATCAAAGGGGTGTTCGGCGATGGGGAGTAATTCAATATGGGTGTAACCGATTTCTTTGATGTAGGGAATCAGCTTTTCAGCGAGTTCGTAGTAACTTAAAAAGCGTGCGCCCGGTTTTTCTGAAACCGCGACGGGTTCGGCGTTACCGTTGAGGGATTTAACCGGTTCGTCCATCGAAGCGTGTAACCAAGACCCGGCATGAAGTTCGTACACCGAGATGGGATGACTCAGGGGGTCGGTAGCGCGTCTTTGTTCCATCCAGGCTTGATCGTGCCATTGGTAGGATTCGAGATCGGCAACAATGGAGGCGGTTTTGGGTCGGACTTCTTGTTGGAAGCCGTAGGGGTCGGATTTTTCGTAAATGTGACCTTCCCAGTTTTTAATTTCGTATTTGTAATGTTCGCCGACGGTGATTTCTGGGACAAAGAGTTCCCAAGTGCCGTTACCTTTTTTCCGCATTTGGTGGAGTCGTCCGTCCCATTGGTTAAAGTTGCCAATGATGGAGACGTTGCGGGCGTTGGGGGCCCACACGGCGAAGTAAACGCCATTTACGCCATCGAGGTTGGTCGGGTGTGCGCCGAGTTTTTCGTAAACGCGGTGATGGTTGCCTTCAGCAAAAAGGTGGAGGTCAAAATCGGTGAGTTTGGGGGAACGAAAGGCATAGGGGTCGTATATGACTCGTTCGCGATCGCCTTCTTTGACTCGCAGTTGATAATTGCTGAGTTCTTCGGTTTCGATGGCACATTCAAAAAAGTGGGGATGTTGTACCGACTGCATCGGGTACTCTTGCCGTTGTTCGGGATAAATAATCCAAGCGGCGACCGCTTGGGGTAAATAAGCCCGTACTACCCAACTTTTGACTTTGCCGTTTTGTTCGAGGGGATGGGGACCGAGGATTTGAAAGGGATCGTGATGTTGGTTATTAACGATCAGATTTATTTGTTCGGGTGCGATTCCTGTAGACATTTATATTATTAGAGTTTGCTGTTGCTGCTAGAGTTTAGTATATGTTTGCTTGTTAGAAATAGTGCGACTCAGAAAGCCAGAAGATGAATCGAACGGGTCAATCCGTAGGGGGTCTCGATTGGTAGATTAGCGCGAAACTCTGCTTTTATGCAATTTTGAGGAGACTTTTCGGGGCTACTTTAGGGATTTGTGGCGGGAATTAAAAAACCGAAAAAGGGATTAAGGTATTGAGAAGGCGACGCAGACGCAGTAAAAAGATGAGTTGTTGAAGTTCTGTCGAAACTTCTGGTGCATAAGGGCGGGTGGTGAGTTGAGCTTGTAACTCAGCATATTCGGCGGCGGTGAGGGGTTCGCCATTTAAGGGTGAAACGCCCTCGGTAATAATTTCCATTTGCAAAACTTCTTCGGGGATATCTTCAGGGGGGGGTAGGGCGATCGCGTTTTCCCCGACTATCCCAACAAAGAGGAAACCGAAGCTGAGGGTTGAAATTAAGCGTTGAGTCTTCATAACTGTGTTTCAGCAAACTTTTTGTCTTGCGATCGACAAAACCGGGCAGTTTGTTAACAATCTAACCCGGTTTGTCTTGTCTAGTTGGTAAAAGAAAAGAGCTAAGGTGAAATCTCTTTCTCTATTCCCAAAAAGCGATTATTCAGCTGGTGCTTCTTCCATCGGAGCTTCTTCGAGGGGAACTTCTTCAGTTTCGCCACCATTACAAGCTGCTAAAGGCACTAATAAAGCCAATAAGCAAAGTAAACTCCAAAATTTCTTGTTCATACTTCCTCCTTTTACGGGTCCGTGCTAAAAATAATTTTTAAGTTGATTTACAACTATGCAACGATAACACAAAAAAATAGAAATCGCGTACTAATTCCTCAAGAGTAATATAATAATCCCAGGAGTTTTACTGTATTTGAGAAGTGATGTAAACTTAACTTCATTATGTTAAGGCCGATCGATTGGTGTTACACTAAAATCTAAATTTTCTGCTGCGATGGGGGTTAGTCGGGTTTGAGTTGCAAAACTTTAAGAGGGGCGATCGCGACTCATTTTCGTAGAGAGAAGGCGAAGGGAGTGCTAGGATTGATGCGGTCTAGATTGATTCACGACGGAGTAAAACACTATGGCGGCTTCCCCGCAATTTTTGAATCCCCCTAGACGTTATCGGTCAAAACGTCCAGAAGCGACTCTTTCGGGACGGCGATCGCCCCGTTCTCCACAACCGGGCCAGGGTCAGCCTCAGACCAAGGTAATTCCTTTACAAAAGCGATCGCCCCAAGCCAGTCCGCGCCCCCCGCGACGGCGAACAACGGCAGCTTCAGGGACAAATCCTTTATTACTGCGCTTTATTTTATTTTTACAACATAGCTCCTCCGCGATCGCCTTTGCTTTGGTAGGAGCCGTTTTACTGGCTTATGCTTCAACGGTATACATCCAACAACAATGGAGTGAAGAATACCGCAAACTCGAAAGCCTCCAACGAGAAATGCGAAATCTCACGGCCGCCGATGCTATTTTTAAAGATAACCTGGCTCAACAAGCCGAACAACCCGACACGGGTTTAGTGATGCCCACCCCTGACAATAACATTTACTTATCCCCCTCTTCCCCCCAAACATCTGTCCCGACTCCCCCCAAACCCACCCCTAAAAAAGCATCGGCGAGTAATCTACCGATTGGCTATTAATTCAGTTATCAGTCAACCGTTTTGAAGCTTTATGACTGACTCTAAAGTTAAAGTTCTGCGTCCTACCCCCCCTCGAAAACGCCGTCGCCGGCCGCGGCCCCAGCCGGAAACAACCCGAGCGAAGGTTATGGCGGTTCTCCGAAAATTTGAACAATCCTCAACTTGGCAATGGGGTCGATTAGTGTTGGTATGGGCGCTTTTAACCGTGAGTGCATTGGGTTTGGGGTGGAATTTGTATCACCTGCAAATCGTTGACTCGCCGGATTTGGTCAAAAAAGCGCGACAACAACAAATGGTCTATATGCGTCCCTTTGTTCCCCGTCGCCCCATTGTAGACCGCACTGGCAATGTCTTAGCCACAGACCACTTAGTTTATACTCTGTATGCCCATCCCAAGCTATTTAAGCAATCAAAAGCCGAAATCGCGCAAACCCTCAGCCAAATTTTAGAGCGCCAAAGTCCAGAGGATATTTTGAAAAAGTTAAATCGGCGCTCAACCGGGATTCCTGTGGCTTATGCGTTACGGGAAGAAGTGGCGGATAAAATTGTGGCGTTGTCGGTGGATGGTTTGGAGTTAATTCGGCAATATTCTCGCTTGTATCCGCAACAGGATTTGGTGGCGGATACGGTGGGTTATACGGATTTGGAACATCACGGTCAAGCCGGACTCGAATATAGCCAGCAAAAGCGCTTAGAGCGCAATGTGGTGACGCTGCGGCTCAATCGGGCGGGGAATGGGGCGTTAATGCCGGATCATATGCCAGAGGGATTTCTGAATTTTGATGATTATCGCTTGCAAACATCTTTAGATTTGCGCTTGCAGCGAGCTACCCGTTTTGTGCTGAAACAAAAGCTCGAAGAATTTGAAGCGAAACGGGGGGTAGCGATTGTGATGGATGCTGACAATGGCGAGATTTTGGCTTTGGCTTGCGAGCCAACTTATAATCCCAATCAATATTATAAGTACGATATTGGTTTGTTTCGGAATTGGGCGATCGCGGATAGTTACGAACCTGGCTCAACCTTTAAGCCGGTGAATATTGCTTTGGCCCTCGACGCTGGCGTAATTCAACCCGATACAACCATCGAAGATACGGGGATGATTAAAATCGAGCAGTGGGAAATCAAAAACCACGATTTTGACACCCGTGGGGCGAGGGGTCAACTCAGCCTGGATGAAGTTTTACAATATTCGAGTAATGTGGGCATGGTGGATATTATGCGCCGTATTCCTCGCGATCGCTATTACAATGCCCTCAAAGAGTTAAACATTAATCAACGTATGGGTATCGATTTGCCCGGAGAAGCTGCCGGACAACTCAAAAGCGAAAAACAATTCAAATCTTCTTTTGTCGAAGTCGCAACCACGGCTTTCGGTCAAGGGTTTGCCCTTACGCCTTTAAAGTTGGCTCAACTCCACGGCACTATTGCCAACGGCGGTAAATTGGTCACGCCCCATATTGTGCAGGGTTTGGTCGATGCTGAGGGGAATTATCAATGGCAACCCAAATTTGACCCCCCCCGTCAAGTTTTTGCCCCAGAACACGCTCAAGCGGTCTTTGACATGATGGTGAATACAGTCGATTCGAGCAGTGGCGAAAATGCCCGGATTGAGGGGTATCGCGTGGCCGGCAAATCAGGAACGGCGCAAAAAGCCAGTCCGACGGGGGGCTATTATAGCGATTTACGCATTAGTAGCTTTGTGAGTTTACTCGCAGATGGCGATCGCAGCTATGTTGTGATGGCGGTGGTTGACGAACCCAAGGGCGATAATGCGTTTGGTTCGGTGGTGGCGGCTCCGATTGTCAAGTCGGTGATGGAAGCTTTGATTGCGATTGAGGAAATTCCACCGGCGGACAGTTAAGGGTATTGCCCGCCGGTCTTGCACCTGGGTTATTCTCCCGACTGGCTCAAGCACCATCATTCATCATGTTTTGGGGGCCAGTCCAGACTTGGTTGAGAACTTGACCGTAAACAATGGGATGGTCTTGACGAGCGAGGATAGTTTCGCCTTTGAGATTCACGGCCCAAATTTGCCAATGTTCTTCCCCTAAGTTACCTGCTCTAAACAAAACGCGATCGCGATCGGCTTCACTCCAACCGAGCAAAACAGCGTTGCTATATTGCGTGGTGTTGGGAACGAGGGTAAAGGTTTGCTGGTCTTTTCTTTGCCAAACGACCGCGTAATCGGAAGCGAGAGAGCTATTAAATAACCCTTCAAATTGACGGGCTAAAAGGCGATCGCCCGTCTCCGACCAAGACACGGGTATTAAAATGGAAATGGTTCCCGGATTTCCTGCGGCTTCGCTGTTGCCAAAGGGATTATCGGACAAAGGCGAAGCGGCCGTGATGGTGCGAAGATCGCCGGTTTTGGTATCTTCGAGAAACATAACACTGGTGACGCGGCTGCCGTGTAAGTGGGAGTCGGCTTGCATCTGAATGCGACTGTAAGCGGCGTATTGACCATCGGGAGACATCAAAGACGGACTGCGATAAAAGCGAGTGCGAGGAGGGCCATCGTTGGCTGCACCGCCAAACTCAGCATAAGTGGCTAACACCCAATTCCAGGGTATCGGATAAGCACTGTTGAGGGGGTCAATGGGAACTTCAGGGCGAATGGTGGTATCGGTGGTGTCCACCACTTGCATCGGCGGTTGAGTGGTAGCAAGATAAGGAGGTGCTACATCAATGGGGGCGAGATCGGGGGAGGAACTAAACCCACTGTAAAATCCAGATGAGGTCGGAAAATTGCGATCGGAGGAAGGCGGAGACGGTTCATACATTATGCCAATTTTTGAAATAACGTTAAAAAATGAATTGAGGTGGCTTGAAACTTGGTGAAGCGAGGGAACGATCGAGCCGCTAGTCCCTCTCGGTTTTATGTATTATGTATAGCAATTTCTTAGAACCCTGGCCGTAGGAATTTTGCAAAGATTCACATCGAGGGCGATTTCCAATCTGAACTCTAGCAATCGTCCCCGGAGATTTGGACCTATTCACCCAAGTAATAAATGACTAATAACCTGATTGTGATGCGTATCGGTATGGCGATCGCCCTGGCTGTTGTTTTAGGAGGGTGTGGGGGTTATCCTCGGTTGCTGAACTTTCCTTTTGACCGCAGTGGGCGTAACTTTAATAGTGCGGCTTCAGAAGTCGCACCGGATATTGCGTCGCGCTACATTGTGTTTGTATCCGATCGCAACCGTTCTCAAGATATTTATGTGTTTGATGCGGAAAATCGCCGTTTAATCGAGGTGCCGGGCTTAAATTCCCTCGATGCGATCGCGGCTGACCCGGCGATTTCTGAAGATGGCCGTTACATTGTTTATACCCATACTCGTCGAGGGCGCTCGAATATTCATCTCTACGACCGCGAAACGGAAATCGATCGCAATCTTACTTCTAATCTACAAGCAGAAGTGCGTCACCCCACCATTAGCGCCCAGGGCGATCGCATTGCTTATGAAGTGGCGATTGATGGACAATGGGATATCCGGGTGTGCGATCGCAATGGCAATCCGATTGATTTGCCGGGAATGTAGTGAGTTGTTGAGTTCTATAGTCATTACAATTAAGTTCCGCACATTAACTTAATGGTTTGAGTCCGTGAAAGCGGACTTTGTTGGTGTTAGCCCCGGATTTATAATCCGAGGGCGGGCTGTCGGTTCTTACTTAGAATTACTATAGTCCTAGTTTTCTGGGCGAGAGGGTTGGGCTTTTTTATACCAAATGCTCAAGGGGACGGCGGTGATACCGTGAACAAACACCGATCCGACAATGACTAAACTCGCGATCGCCCAAATTTCGTGGATACCTGTGCGATGAACGGCCAGATTCGCGTAGTATAGGGCAGCAACGCCAATGGGGCCAAACCATCCCATAAATAGGGCATCCTTTAGACCGTTGCTGCGGGGTATAAAGCGATTTAAGAGGAAAAAGGCAGGAAGACGACGCAACAATAAAACGGTGATGACCAGGGCGATTCCCGGCCAGCCTAACGCTAACCAATCTTGCCAGGGAATGACTAAACCCAACAATACAAAGATAACGACCGTTAAAATCAAATCTAAGGCTTCTTGGACGTTTTCTTCATCGGCGCGATCGCTACCTTGCACGACCAAATCGTAACCCACTCCGGCCATAAATACCCCTAAAATGCCGTCGCTGTTCATGAGCTTAATTCCTCCCAAGGTGACCAAAGTAAGTGCCAAGGCATAAGCTAAAAATGATTGTTTATCCATTAATTGCTTGCGATTTGCCCATTTCAGAAGTTTCCCTGCACCGTAACCCATGGCTAGACCCGCAATAATCGCAACGCCGACATCCCACAACCAAACCTTCCCCAACCAATGCACGATCTCTGAGTCAGTAGAAGGTCGCAGAAAAAGTAACGGCAAAAAAACAAAGGGATAAGCTAAACCGTCGTTGAGTCCCGATTCAGCTGAAAGCAGATTTCGCACATTTTCGGGGAGATGTTTTTCGGCAAATTGACCTGTGACGATGTTGGAGGCTAATACGGGGTCTGTGGGGGTAATAATCGCACCAATCAAAACAGCGACCCAAAACTCTACATCCATTAGCCAGTAAACCAAAGCACTACTCACAAACCACATAGCCAGCATTAACGGGCCTAAGAAAATGGCTAAACTGCGCCAGCGTTGAAAAGGATAAGCCGATCGCAATTGTAAGGCAGTAGAGGTCAGTTGCATCGCGATCGCGAGACGGGCTAATTCTTCGAGGATAATGTCTTGTTGTCCCCAGTCTTGAACGTCGAAGATGTGCCACCCCAAAGGCCCGACTACAATCCCCAAAATGACGGCTAAAATGGGAGCCGATAAGTACAAACGTTCTTTAACGTAACGGGAAACTAAGCTATAAGCATAAATCAGTCCCCCCAAAGCGAGTAAGGCGAGATTAAATTGGGTGGTGTCGAGGGAAGCGCTGGTCATGACCCGATCGCAACGGTTGGATGCAATTAAGCTACTGCACCTATCCAGGGGGATTCATCTCACCAACGGCATAATTTCGGCACTAGAGGCGGATAAAGACCATCCCAGAGAAGTTTTTGCCTAATTTTAGGAAATAGATGTTTAGGCTCAAGGATTGGAGTCTGGGGGAGGATTGCGAATTTCAAAAGGGGGTGTATTGGCGGCGGGTAAACGTTCGCGCGATCGCCTTCTTTTTTGGGGATGACGTTGCCATTTTTGCCAAGCGGCTTTGACTCCCGCGATGGCGCTGCGAGTTTGGACGGTGACCCGATGGGTTGAAGTCCGGGCTTCTTCGAGGCTGCGATCGACTTGTTTGACAATCCCCGAAGCACTATTTACCCCGTCGTGGAGATCGTCGGTTAATTCGCTAATTTCTAACCCGGTTAAACGAATGGCTTCGAGGGTGGGGGGAAACTCTCGTTGTAGGGTATCGAATAATTTTTCTGCACTGCGGGCTGCCCGCGCTAACTCAGTTACGGCGGGGATTAGCGCCACTAAGACTGCTGTTAAACTCACGGCGACTAACAGCAAAGACAAACCAAGCCAAAACAAAGGATCGCTCACTGTTGTCTCTTGCCTACGAATGATGGTTCGCCGAAGCTGAAGAATCGGTTAATTCGCGGGTTTTTTGCAATTCTTCGGCTTTCATTTGACTGGCATCAATACCGGCCGCGATCGCTTCTCGCAAACGCACCAAAGTTTCATCCCAGTTGTGTAAGGCGGACTCAGAGAGGCGATCGGCTTGGAGTTGTAAGCTAGTAGACAAGTCTTCGGCTAACTCCGGTAATGCTGCTGCGGATTTTTTGACGATTTGGCGGGTTTCGCGACCCGAACGAGGGGCAATTAACAGACCCACAACGGTTCCCATCGCTGTTCCGATCAGCATTCCACCCAAAAACGAACTATTTCTTGATTTTGACATAGTTTAAATCCCTAAGCTTACCCCTCAATAGTTTTACAGGGCGTTGGTTACATTGTCGCTTATTGCCCATCATACAAATCTTATGCCGCTTTCTTCTCAAAAGCGCTTTCTTCGGCGTAAACTGCGCCACAGCCATGGCATCCAACCTAACACGGTTAACAGTTTTTGCAGTTGTTGCAGTTGGCGGTTGAGTTGACCATACAATTGCTTGAGGGTCTGAGTTCCCTGTTGTCCGGTCATAATAATCTTAGGGGCAGGAAATAATACGCTATAGCAACGACGTTCTACTTTGGTTAAGACTCGCGCCGTTTTTCTGAATTTATGCCGCCATTGCCACACTTGCCAAGCAATATAACAGTTCGCGCAGGTAATGAGTAGATTCACAGCGATAACCAGGGCGATCGCGACCATTGTTTTTGCACAAATTAATCAAACACCAGTACCCTAGCACATTCTCGAATCAATACGATGAACCTTCTCGAAGTCGAAAACATTAGCAAACATTATCGCCAAGGGCGTTTGACCATCGAAGCGGTGCGATCGGTGAGTTTAACCGTTTGTGAGGGGGAGGTGTTGGCTTTTTTAGGCCCTAATGGGGCGGGCAAAACCACCACGATTAAAACGATTGCGGGGTTGATCGAACCCCATACCGGACAAGTTCGGATTGCCGGAATCGATCCCCATCGTCATCCCCAAGCCTTACGCAAAATTGGCGCAGTTTTAGAAGGAAATCGTAATTTGTATTGGCGACTTACTCCCGTCGAAAATCTGGCTTATTTTGGGGTATTAAAAGGCTTGACTCGCAAACAAGCCAAGCGACGGGCTGAGACTCTCCTCGAACGGTTTGAACTGACTTCAAAGCGTAAAACTCCGGTGCAAAATTTATCCCGGGGGATGCAACAAAAACTCGCGATCGCAACGGCGATTATTCACGATCCCCAGTTATTACTTCTCGACGAACCTACCCTCGGTTTAGATGTAGAAGCCACCCAAACTGTTAAGACATTAATCCGTGAAATTGCCCAGGAAGGACGAGGGATTTTGTTAACTACCCATCAACTCGATATTGCTGAAGAATTATCCGATCGCGTCGCCATTATTCAAAACGGCGAAATCGTCGCGCAAGCCCCCACACAGGAGTTGATTCGTCAGTTTTCGGGGACACATTACATTATCGAAATTGAAGGGGAATTGAACTTTGAACAACGGGAAACTTTAGCCGCAGTTGGGGCAACCATTGAGGGCGATCGCGCTGTTTCAATTCGCGGCACAGAGGCATTGTATCAAGTTTTAGGTATTCTTAAACCTCTACCTTTAGTTCGCGTCAAACGCGATCAAAGTAGTTTGACCGAAATCTTTTTAAAATTCGTTCGCAAGGAAGTATGAATATTTTGTCTTAGTCCTTTGTCGTTTGAATAAATAACTCATAACTAACAATCAAAATGCTCAAACTCTTTATCGCAGAATTTAACCGCAGTTGGATACAATTCAGCCGCTATCCTTTTGAAGCCATTGGCGGTATTTTTATCACCACTTCGATTTTTTATGGCTTGTTTTTGAGCGCTAAATATGTCACAGGAACTGCTTTTCAACTGGGCGATCGTTTTGATGCAATTGTGATTGGTTATGTCTTGTGGACGCTAATTTTGTTCATCATGACCGAAGTAGCAACAGGGTTACAATATGAAGCCCAAACCGGAACATTAGAGCAAATATTTCTTTCCCCTTATGGGGCAGTTTTAGTATTCTTTATGAGGGCGATCGCGAGTTTAACGCGACAGCTTTTAATTATTGGGGTAATTCTCGCAATTATTATGGGGTTAACGGGATCGCGTTTGACCTTTCCACCTATTTTAATTTTGCCTTTAATTACAGTTTTAATGAGTGCTTATGGGTTAGCTTTTATGATGGGTTCTTTGGCTTTATTATTGAAGCGAGTCCAACAAGTTTTAGGAATTTTACAGTTTGGTTTACTGTTTATTCTTGCGACTCCCGCAGAAAGTTGGACGGGGTGGGGACAAGTTGCGAGATGGATAATTCCCATGACCGGAAGTGCAGGGTTACTGCGAGATGTTATGGCGCGAGAAGTGGGCTTAAATTGGCTAGAATTGGGTTTAGCGGTGTTGAATGGGGCTGTTTATTTAGCGGTGGGTTTACTGTTATTTCGGTTTTGCGAACGTCAAGCAAAAAAACAAGGGAAACTTAGCGGTTATTAAGATTGAGATGTAATCCAGCTTTCAAATTCTTGCAAAGCTTGATAATCGCCCACTTCCCAACTTCTTTTGATAGTTTGGGGAATAATTTTGCGTAGAGGAAGATTGGGGAAAAATGGGCTGCGATCGCGTTCTTTGTAACTATTATTTTCGAGGAGATAAATCTTGAGTCCTTGGGAATCATAAATCCACAACTCAGGAACTCCTAAAGTCCCATAAGCCTCTAAAGAAGTGCGCGAGGTGACATCAATTTCAATGGCTAAATCTGGGGGAAGATCGTTCGGTTGTATGGGAAGTTGACCTGTTATTTGGGAAACATTTGTAATATAAAAGCAAGCGTCCGGTTCGAGTCCCACAATCCCTAATTTTCGGAAAGTCGTCGAACCAAAAGATTTATAATTTTGATTGTTCTTCTTTAGCAAAACTTTAACCAGATCGGCAATTATTTCTTTGGCTATTTCATGTTCGGGGAAAGGAACCATAATCTCTAAAGTATTTTGAAAATAGATAATTTTCGCAGCCCGCTTTTCTCCCCATTCTGCTAAAAGGGTTTCAAATTCTGACCAAGATAAATTCGGAATTTTAACCACGCTACCGGGTTCGATTTGAAGGTGCGCGATCGGGGTTTTGATTAAAGGAATGACGGTCATTTCAGTTATTAGTTATCAATGAATATCGCTTGAAGTCAGTAGCTTCAAATAAGGATAGTAAGTTATTCAGATTCAGATAAAATTATATTTTCAAATTCTTTGATGGCTTGGCTGTAGCCGATTTTCCAGCTTTGTTTAATTGTTTCTGCGATCATTTCGCGTAAAGGAAGATTCGGGAAAAACGGGCTGCGATCGCGTTCTTTGTAACTATTATTTTCGAGGAGATAAATCTTGAGTCCTTGGGAGTCATAAATCCATAACTCAGGAACTCCCAAGGCTGCATAAGCTTCTAGAGAAGTACGGGAGGTAACATCAATTTCAATGGCTAAATCTGGAGGTGGATCGTTGGCTTCTAACTCTAAACGATCGAGCATACGAGCAGCATTAGTAATATAAAAACAAGCATCGGGTTCTAATCCCACTACTCCCAACTTCCTGAAAGTCGTTGAACCAAAAGATTCATAATTTTGTTGAGCTTTTCTGAGTAGAATTTCAATAATAGCGTTAATTACATTTTTAGCTTTTTCATGTTCGGGTAAGGGAACCATAATTTCTAGAGTTTCTTGAAAATAAATAATTCTTGCAGCCCGCTTTTCTCCCCACTCGTCTAAAAGGGTTTCAAATTCTGACCAAGATAAATTCGGAATTTTAACCACGCTACCGGGTTCGATTTGGAGGTGCGCGATTGGGGTTTTAGTTAAAGGAAGAACAGTCATAGTTTAGGATTCAGGTGAAATTGTATTCTCAAATTCTTTGATGGCTTGGCTGTAGCCGATTTTTCGACTTCTTGTGATGGTTTGGGGGATAATATCTCGTAAAGGAAGGTTCGGGAAAAAGGGGCTGCGATCGCGTTCTCGATAACTATTATTTTCAAGCAAATAAATCTTGAGTCCTTGGGAGTCATAAATCCATAACTCAGGAACTCCCAAGGCTGCATAAGCCTCTAGAGAAGTACGGGAAGTAACATCAATTTCGATGGCTAAATCAGGGGGTAGATCGTTGGGTTCTAAACGCAAACAACCAATCATGCGAGAAGCATTGGTAATATAAAAACAAGCATCGGGTTCAAGTCCGACTACTCGGAATGTACGGAAAGTGGTTGAACCAAAAGCTGCATAATCTTGATTGTTCTTTTTGAGCAAAACTTTAACCAGATCGGCAATTATTTCTTTAGCAACTTCATGTTCGGGTAAAGGAACCATAATTTCTAGGGTTTCTTGAAAATAGATAATTCTTGCAGCCCGCTTTTCTCCCCACTCGTCTAAAAGGGTTTCAAATTCTGACCAAGATAAATTCGGAATTTTAACCACGCTACCGGGTTCGATTTGAAGGTGCGCGATCGGGGTTTTGATTAAAGGAATGACGGTCATAATTTTTCAGTTAAAGTAATATCTTTGCGGCCAGCAATGGGCAGAGAGAAGCGAAATGTACTGCCTTGACCTAATTTGCTTTCTACCTCGATTTTACCGCCTTGTAGCTCCACTAAACGGCGAGTGATAGCAAGTCCAATACCACTCCCTCCAGAGTAACTCGAACGCGATCGCTCGGCTCGCCAAAATCGCTCGAAAACATAAGGTAAATCTTCAGGAGAAATACCAATTCCTGTATCTGCGATCGCGATCCAAACTGCTTGATTTTTACGCCATGCAGTAACGGTAATGATTCCTGATTGGGTGTAGCGAATGGCATTTCCGAGTAAGTTAACGAGAATTTGTTCGACGCGATCGCGATCGGCTAAAACGCAAGGTAAATCTTCAGGACAGTTTAAACTTAAAGTAGGCCCTTCATCCAATAATTGGTCGCTGAAACGCTCGACTAAAGACTGCAATAAAGGCGTTATATTTAGCTTTTGTATATGAATCGGTAAATACCCCGCTTCGGCTTTAGAGAGTTCTTGTAAGTCATTGGTGAGCCGTTCTAAGCGCTTTGTTTCTCGGACTAACCGGGCATAAATTTCGGCAGAAGGTTCAATATTACCGTCGGATAATTCTTCTAAATAACCCCGAACTACCGTCAAAGGCGTGCGGAGTTCGTGGGTCATATCACTAATCAATTCTCGGCGTTTTTGCTCCACATCTTCTAAACTGCTGGCCATGTGATTAAATCCAATTCCTAAGCGATTAAGTTCAGGGATTTCACTGTTAGGCATTCTTTCTTCAAAGTCCCCTGATGCGAATTTTTGCGTAATTTTCTCCATACGATCGAGGGGTTTCATAATGCGTCGAGACAGCCAATAGCTCAAACCCCCTGCGGCTGTACCTCCGACGATGACCGACCAAATCGTGCTACGATTCCAAGCGGTTTCAAAGCCCTCGATCAAGTAAGTCTTAGCTGAACGCACTGTCAAAAAACCCCGTCGCTCAAGCTGCTCTAGTCGCAATACAAAAAACTTGGGCGAAGATAATTTAGCAATGAGAACAAAGCTGCTCAAGCCTACAATCATAACGAGGAGATGAGATAAGAATAAGCGAGTACCAAGGCTGAATTTAGGCATTAGGGGTTTAATTTGATTAACAGCGACTAATTTGGGGATGCGAAAAGTTAAATCGGATGACTGTTCTATATCTCTATATAGAGCGTATATATAAAGCTTATGTGAAGCCACAAGACTACCATCGTAAAACTTTGGTGAATCCGGGACAGTTCTAAAGACTTTTAAGAATGAGCAGTCTAGAATTTTAATAGAACTCAAGAAAATACCCTGTTTAAAAAGTTCGCGATTTAAGCTTTTACCTTTAGAAATGGAGTCACAACATACCATGAAAACACTTTCCTCTATCTTAATTGGCCTTTCTGTCGCTACAGCAACTTCTCTTTCATTCGCAGTTGAAGGTGCAAATGCTTTAACTTTATATGGTGATAGCTCTTGCAACATAGCTAACCTAACCGGAACAACCGCTTGTGAAGGAATTTACCAAGGTAATGATTCCAATCAAATTGACTCCAGTACAAGTCTTTTTGGTTCAAAGGGTTGGACAGAGTTATTTAAAGTTGATAATTCTAGTGGAACTGCTGGAAACCTAACAACCACTGCTAGTAATTCGCAAACTTCAGGGACTTGGAGTTTAAACGATTTTGACTTTAACCTTTACGAATCTGTCATGTTCGTCCTCAAGGGAGGAAACTCATTCACCACTTACTTATCCGATCTTGCAACAACTTCTGGTGATTGGTTCACGAATGACCTTTTGAAAGGGAATGGGAAAACGGGGCCAGGTTTATCGCACTTTACCGTTTGGGGAATTGCTGCTGCACAGGAAGTCCCTGAAACACCTGAAGTCCCTGAAACGCCTGAAGTCCCCGAAGTTCCTGAAGTCCCTGAAACACCTGAAGTCCCTGAAACACCTGAAGTCCCTGAAACACCTGAAGTCCCTGAAACACCTGAAGTCCCTGAAACGCCTGAAGTCCCTGAAACACCTGAAGTCCCTGAAACACCTGAAGAACCAGTATCCGTTCCCGAACCTTCGGTGATGCTTGGCTTGCTTGTAGTGGGTGGAGCAATGGGTCTGCGTCGTCGCCGTTAATTGTAATTTATAGCAATACGATTGTGGCGTGAGACATAATGCAAAAGCTCAAAGCTAGAAATGGTGGGAGATGCCCATTTCACGCAATGTCTTAACCGCGAGATGTATTGCTATATCTCAAGGTTAGCTAACCGCGACTTTAAAAACCTTTGACGACAGGGTGTTTAGGGGTGGTACGCTATAAAACCCCCCTTTTTGCTTGAATTTTATTTCTGACTGGAAATGTCCTGAGAAAGCCCTCACTGTCAGTGATGGGATGGATCGGGACATTTGCTTTTTGAAATGAAGTTAATGGGTTCGAGAGTTCCTTAAAGTGGTTATAGAGAGGTTAATCCTCGAACTTGTACCCAACGCCGACGACGGTTTGAACAAATTGAGGAGCGCTCGGATCGGGTTCGATTTTTTTGCGAAGGCGTTTGATGTGGGTATCGACGACTCGCTCATCTCCAAAAAAGTCATTTCCCCACAGTTTATCGATCAGTTGGGTACGACTCCAAACGCGGTTGGGGGCGCTGACTAAGGTGGCGAGGAGGTTAAACTCTAAAGGGGTTAAATCGAGGGTTTGAGGGGCTTGGCCGTCCAGTTGACGAGTGGCGGTGTGTTGGTCGAGATCGAGGTTGAAATGAGGCGATCGCAAGTTTTGATTTTGACCTCCCTGACGCAAACTTCGTCGCAACAAAGCGCGAATTCTGGCAACCACTTCGCGGGGACTAAAGGGTTTAACGAGATAATCGTCGGCTCCGGTGGATAAACCCACAATGCGGTCGATTTCTTCGCCTTTTGCTGTCAGCATCAAGATATACGGGTCTTTAATATCTGTTTTTTGGCGAATGCGGGTGCAGACTTCTAAGCCGTCTAACCCCGGTAACATGAGGTCGAGGATAATAACATCCGGTTGCTGTTGGGGGACAATTTCTAAAGCTCGTAAACCATCGGGAGCGATCGCGCAGTGAAACCCCTCTCTTTCCAAGGTTTGAGTAATGAGTTGCGCGATTTCCGGTTCGTCTTCGACAATGAGAATATCCACCATAATGCAACTTTAGCGGGGAGTAATATGGGTGGTCACGCGACCGGTGCGATCGCTGCTGGCGATTTTGACGCTTTGGGCTTCGAGCTTTGCGGTGGCTTGTTGTCCGGTTAAATCGAGGGGGGGATCGTTTTGATTGTACGCCACATTCCCCCTAGCATTTAACAGTTGTTTGGGAATTTCCCAAACTAAGCTATCGGCGTAGAGATTGGCTTGCTGTTTGGCGCTAATGCCGTGAATGCCGCCTTCAAAGCGAGCAATTTGGTCTTCAAGGTCGATAAAGCCTTGATTTCCTGTTACTGTGAATTTTTCAGCCAGATGTATCACTTGAATCGGTTGGGGCGATCGCACAGTGCGGGCTTCTACATTCCAGATGGCTTGATTCGAGGCAATTTGCAAAGGGGGTTCGGTCGCTTTGAGTTCGACGTTATTGGTGAGGGTGACAATTTTATTGGCCAGGTTAACATTCCCTTTGTCCGCAACCACGCGATCGGTAATGGTTTTCTGGTCGTAACGGTTAATCGTGACTTTGACCTCACTGTTAACTGTTTTATTTTCGATGTCCCAAGTCACCGCTTCGGTTTTAATTTGCAAGGGGGGGTCTTTGGCGATCGCCGCGACTTTTCCTTCAAGCTGCATTTGCTGAGTGCGGCTAAAATAGCGGCCGATTTGGGCTTTGACTTCTAAGTTGTCATTTTGACCGCTCACATCTTCGGATATTATCGCCATATCTTCTTGGGGTCGCCATTCTAATTCTTGACCTTTAAAAATGGCTTGATTGCGGGGATCGATACCGACAATATCTTCGTGTAAGCGAATAATTTGGCTATCTTGTTCAATATCACCGCTTTTGCTGGTAACCTGCATCACCACTTCCCCATCTTGATACAAATCACCTTTAATATTTTCCAGTCTGACTAGCTTTTTGTCCTGGGTGTAAATGGCTTTTTCGGCATTCACTTTCCATAAAATCCGCCCTTCCTCGTCAGATTGTTCTAAAGTGGCATTCTCTAGAACTAATCCTTCTTCGATTTGTTCTTGAAGGACTTGGGGATCGCTTGGGGGAGGGGAAGGATCGGGTTCGCAAGCGGCGATCGCCAAACCACAGCCCAAACTTAAACACCCCATCCAACCGGGCCAAAATTGCCAATTTTTTCCCTTTTTTACCATGAAAGGTTATCCCCAAAATTTTTAAACTGCCGAGTCACACCCTAATGACTATTTTCTTCGTTCATAAAACGAATTCCGGTCAAACTACGGTGATAACCAGAGCTATGACGAGGGGTTTTTTGGATGTCTTCTTTGACTTGATCTAAGTCGATATAACGATCTGCGACGTTAATTAAACTATCGCTGGTCATCGAGCGCAAACTAACCACTTCAACCCGCGCACCGCGATAACTGACCGCATCAACCGCATAGGCAAGATCGCCGTCTCCACTGACTAAAACGGCAGTATCATAAGACCCCACCAAAGCCATCATATCTACGGCGATTTCGACATCTAAATTAGCCTTTTTCGAGCCATCGGGAAGTTGAACTAAATCCTTCGCAATCACGCGATAGCCATTGCGACGCATCCACAACAAAAATCCCTGTTGCTTTTCATTACTCCGGTCTACTCCGGTGTAGAAGAATGCACGCAACAAGCGCGATCCCGAAGTTAAATGGGCTAATAATTTACTGTAGTCAATTTCTAAGCCCAGTTGTAAAGCCGCATAAAATAAGTTAGAACCATCTATAAAAATAGCAACACGGCCGCGATTTTCTAACACCTGTTCTGACGTAAAGACAGAATCACTGGTGTAACTTTCATCCATCATGATTTGTAAACCTCGTTTATTATCAAAAATTGGGAAATATACCAAAGTTTTTTTATTTTCGTGGAAACTGCCATTCATTATGTCTGAATGGCAGATTTAATTAGACAATCTTGCTTATTCCTCAGAAAGTTCTAGTTGGGGAAAGATGGGTTTTGCTTTTTGGAGAGCTTGTTTCGGCGGTAATATCCCCCAAGCCGCATGTTGTTCAAATTGCAACGGGTCATTCAAGGGGGTGCGAGCCTTAAAATTCGCAGAAAAACCCAGTTGCTGATAAACTTTCTGACTCAAATCTGGCACGATTGGAGAAAGCAAGTAGGCTGATAGTCTAACTGATTCTAGAACAGCATACAAGACTTGTTCCACGCGATCTTGTTGCTTTTGTTTATATAAACTCCAAGGGGCTTGTTCATCAATGTATTTATTACAAGCCCGAATGAGGTTAAAAATATGCTCGCAGGCTTGAGTAAAGTTTAACGCTTCGTAAGCTTGAATAACTTTTGGCTTTAAAGCGATTCCTTGAAGTTTGAGGGGATTATCGGCCGCGATCGCGTCTCCGGTTAGATCGGGAACTTGGGCTTGGCAATATTTTTTAGCCATTCCTAAAGTCCGATTTAACAAGTTTCCCAAATCATTGGCAAGATCGGCATTCAGTACCGTGACAAAACGATTTTCGTTAAAGTCTCCATCTTGGCCAAATTCAATTTCTTTGAGGAAATAGTAGCGTACCGCATCTGCGCCATAACGATCCACTAAATTAAACGGATCGATGGTATTTCCAGTAGTTTTCCCCATTTTTCTGCCATCTTTCGTCAAAAAGCCATGACCAAAAACGCGATCGGGAATTTCTAAACCGGCCGAAAATAACATGGCGGGCCAATACACCGCATGAAAGCGTAAAATATCCTTGCCAATTAAATGTAAGTTAATCGGCCAGGCATTTTTTAGAGCATTCTCTAAGGTGGGGTCGTCTTCAGGAGCGAGTAAAGCCGTTACATAACCCAAAAGCGCATCAAACCAGACATAAATCGTATGTTCGGGGTTGATGGGTATGGGAAAGCCCCAATCCATGTTAATGCGGGAAATGGAGAAGTCCTGTAAACCACTTTTGACGAAACTCAACACCTCATTGCGACGACTGGGGGGTTGAATAAAATCCCGTCGCGTTGCATAAAGGTGTTCGAGTCGATCTTGATATTTCGACAAACGGAAAAAGTAATTTTCTTCATCCCGCCATTCCGCTTTTTTATTGGTGTGGATGGGACAATGTTTTTGGGGGGTCAACTCTCGTTCATCTTTGAATTCTTCACAGGAAACGCAGTACCAACCTTGTTGGCGGTCTAAATAAATATCATCGTTGTTCCACACCCGTTCAAAAAATTCCTTAACAATTTTTTCGTGTTTCGAGGCGGTGGTGCGACTAAAACGGTCGTATTGGATGTTAAGTTTGTGCCACAAATCTTCAAAGCGGGTGGCGATTTTGTCACAATGCTGTTGCGGCTCAAGACCTTGACTTTGGGCGGTGCGCTGGATTTTTTGCCCGTGTTCGTCTGTCCCGGTAATCAGCAAGACATTTTTGCCCTGCAAACGTTGAAAGCGGGCGATCGCGTCAGCGGCCATTGTCGTATAGGCGCTACCAATATGCGGCACATCATTGACGTAGTATAAAGGGGTAGTTAAAGCAAAATAAATGGGTTTTTGCGGTTGATTCATAATATTTTTTAATAAGTTTGACCGAGAAAATAAACTCAAAAAACGAGGTTAAAGCGGTCAGTTTTCCCAAACTATTGTAGTGGGTCACTTCCCCGAATTCACTGGGGACTGTTTTTTTCTCAGCTTCGAGATATTAGAAGTATCTTGCCCTAGGAAGGGGGTAGCCCCCATAAGTTCATTTTAACTGTGGTGACGGCCTCGCCCTCGAAAGCAAAATCACCATTTGTTAAGCTATGTAAAGCGCAAGCAATCAGTCTCCTCGGAATTTTGTATGGCTTCTTCCCATCCTCTTTGGGTTTCCCAAGCGTTGTTAGCCGCTATGGATGTGCGGGTTTATGTCGATTATGAAGACCGCATTCCCGTCGATACGGCAGTCATTGTGGTGAGCAATCACCGCAGCTTTCTCGATCCTTTGATTTTGATGAGTGCTTTGCAACATTCCGTTCGCACAGCTTGTCATCATTACATGGGTCAAGTGCCGATCATGCGGGATTTGGTGAACTTATTGGGGGCTTTTCCCTTAGCTAATCCCGACCAACGCCAAAAAACCTTTTTGCGGCAAGCCGAAGCTTTGTTGCAGTCTCAGCAATGGGTGGCCGTTTTTCCTGAAGGGGCGCAACCGATGGTTAGTTTAACCTCTCCGACGAGCATCCAGGATTTTCATCGGGGCTTTGCTCACCTGGCCCTAAGAGCCGATGTGCCGAATTTGGCGATTCTACCCGTGGCGATCGCGTCCCAAGATGAATCTATCTCTCCGGCTATTCCCCTGCGGTTTCTGAGGCTTTTTGACCCCTCTGAGCCACTATTCGATCGGGAGGGGTGGCATCCCGTCGTCACTTATCAACAGGTTAACGTGCTGTGCGGAAAACCTTATTGGCTGACGGCTCGTCAACGCCAGCAATATCAAGGCAAACAAGCCAAACGCATTGTGACCGCGATCGCCGATTATTGCAAAGATGAGATTACAGGCTTATTGAGTTTGAGCGCAAAAAAGTAAGAATATCTGCGAATATTTAGTTTTATGAATCAATCTCTTTCTTTTTTACAACCCATTGCCCCCCGACTGGATGCCCCTTTGTTTGTCTATTTTCCCGGTATGGATGGCACAGGGGAACTTTTAGTCAACCAACTCGAAGGGTTAGCGCCTTACTTTGATGTGCGTTGTTTGGCGATCGCCCCGGACGAGATGCACAGTTGGGAAGATTTGACCAGCGCCGCGATCGCCTTACTTGAGCAAGAAGTCAACCGCACTCCCCACCGAGAAGTTTACCTGTGCGGCGAATCCTTTGGGGGCTGTTTGGGGATGAAAGTGGCGGTACAAGCCCCTCACTTGATTAGTAAGTTAATTTTATGCAATCCAGCTTCGGCTTTTGTCAAGCGTCCCTTTTTCAAGCTGGCCATTCCGTTATTAAACTATATTCCCGATTTGGTTCACCGTAGCTCGGCTTTAGCCTTACTGCCTTTTTTAGCGTCCTTGGGGCGCATTGCCAAGGGCGATCGCCAAGCTTTACTCAAAGCCATGAAATCCGTATCTGCCCAGGTGGTGAGTTGGCGACTTTCTTTGTTGCGGGACTTCTACATCAAAGACCAAAACTTTCAAAACTTTGACAAACCCGTGTTAATCTTAGCTGGAGCGCAAGACCGTCTACTGCCCTCAATTCAAGAAGCCGAGTTTTTAACCCAAAGATTTCCCCAAGCCCAATCGGTGGTTTTACCCGAAAGCGGCCATGCTTGCTTGCTCGAAACTGAAATTAAATTGATTGAGATTCTCACCCGCAAGCAATTTTGGCAAGAAAACATCGATCTCGCATCTGCCCTTAATAACTAAATTTCGAGGCTCTCCCCCAGGAAATATAAGATGAGATTATGTTACAAATCTTTATCAAGTCCCCGTTGTAGCTTATACTACGCAAAGTAAACTTTTACACGCGAAAAGAAGCAATGGCAACGATGTCGGAGGCACGAATGCCGCTGACAGTCCCCAGAGAGTACCTCAAACCTCCCGGTGGCTTAAATCCTACAGTATTAATGTTTTTCGGCGCGATCGCTCTTCTCGTGCTGTCTACTTGTGGTTATTGGCTCTGGGACTGGAAACACTGGCTCTGTTTTAGCTTAAATGTCTTGGCTTTGCATTTATCGGGTTCAGTGATTCACGATGCGTCCCACAACTCAGCCCACAGCAACCGGATTGTTAATGCCATTCTCGGTCATGGTAGTGCCTTAATTTTAGGGTTTGCTTTCCCGGTATTCACGCGAGTCCATTTACAGCATCACGGTAACGTTAACGATCCCGAAAACGACCCCGATCATTTTGTTTCCACTTGCGGGCCGTTGTGGCTGATTGCACCTCGCTTTTTTTACCATGAGGTGTTTTTCTTCAAGCGGCGATTGTGGCGCAAATACGAGCTTTTAGAATGGTTTTTGAGTCGTTTATTTTTGGTGGTTCTCATCACCTTGTCACTGCAATATGGGTTTTTCCCCTACCTAATTAACTATTGGCTTTCTGCGGCTTTAGTGGTGGGATTGCTGCTCGGTTTATTCTTTGATTATTTTCCCCATCGTCCTTTCCAAGAGCGCGGTCGCTGGAAAAACGCCAGAGTGTATGCCAGTCCCATTCTCAACCTCTTGATTTTCGGTCAGAATTATCACCTCATTCATCACTTGTGGCCGTCGATTCCTTGGTACAAATACCAAAGGGCTTATCGAGCCACCAAACCGCTACTCGAAGCTAAAGGCAGTCATTTATCCTTGGGTATTTTCCAGGGTAAGGATTTTTGGAGCTTTTTATATGATGTCTTTTTAGGGATTCGCTTTCATCGGTAAGTGATGCCCAAGAAGTGTGTTTTTTCCGATAAGGATTAGTTTTTTGTTATTGGTTATTGGTTATTGGTTATTGGTTATTAGTTATTGGTTGTCACTTGTAGATTTAAGGGATTTGATGAGGATGCGCTGTTCCTCAATCCAGAACAAAGGACGAAGGACGAATGACGAACGACAAATGACCAAAGACTAAAGAGACATACTCCATTCCGGTCTGAGGTGACGGGCATTTTGTAGATAAACATGAATCATCTCCCGTTGAGGATTGGGGGTGTTGACATAAATCAACACCCGAATGCAACGCTCTAAACTACCTTGGACGTTCATTTGTTGGACATCGAGCAAAGGGACATTATCCCAATTTAGTCGTTGGCGGGCGATCGCAGCCGGAAAAATCGCATCTAAATCCTGAGTCACCGAAAACGTGACGCTCACAATTTCTTCAGGATTGAGTTGATTGCGTTCTTCTATGGCATCTAGAAGTTCCTGGACTGCACTTGTCATCGCCTCAACCGTGTTTTCCGGTGCTGTCGTTGCACCGCGAATTGCTCGAACTTTCCAATCCACTGAACCAAATCCTCCAAAACTTGATAGTTTGCGGCGTTACGGTCGATATAACCACAAAGGTTGACCATTGGTTGCCAGTTCAAATTCTACCCAATCAAGGGCGGCTCCAATCTGGGATTTCTTCGTTTGTATCTTTCCTGAAACAATCCGCGACAGCAAGGGTTTTTTCTCCTCAATGGTTTCGCATTTAGTTTTTTCAGGATCGAGATCGAGCATTTCCGTTAGCCAACGGCGGGCATCTTCTTCAGTTCCCAAGCGGTCTACAACCCCTAATTCTAGGGCTTGTTGGCCGGTAAAAATGCGACCGTCAGCAAAGGTTTTCACCGTTTCGACTTCCAGATTGCGTCCTTCAGCGACAGTTTGCACGAATTGACTATAACTGGTGTCGATCAGTTCTTGGAGGATACCGACTTCGGCCGGGGTGGTTTCTCGGTCAAAGGCCAGAATATCTTTATAGGGGCCGGATTTAACGGTTTTGAAAGAAACCCCCACTTTATCGAGTAGGCGTTCTAAATTATTGCCCCGCAGAATCACGCCAATACTGCCTGTAATCGTGCCGGGGTTTGCGACAATGTAATCTGCCCCCACCCCAATATACACGCCCCCCGAAGCTGAAATATTGCCAAAGCTGGCGACGACTTTGACATTTTCTTGTTCGCGCAAGCGTTTGAGGGCGGCGTAGATTTCTTGAGAATCCCCCACCGTTCCCCCAGGAGAGTCAATCCGCAAAAGCAAACCGGGGTATTTTTGGGTTTTTACGGTTTCGAGGGCTTTGAGGACTCGTTTACGGGTTTCTGCGGCGATCGCCCCCGTAATTTCAATGCGAGCAATTTGTTTGCGTTTCTTAGTTTTAAAGGGCCAGACCATGTGTAATTAAAATAGCCTTTTGAGCGAATTTAACGGGTTTTGAGTTTAACTCTTGTTTTTCTACTTTGACATACTCTTTGCCCAACCTTAGGGATATGAGGGTAGATTCAAAGGGGCTATAGCCCTAGGAAGGCGTTTAAACTCTATAAATAGATTCTCTGGGATTTCATCTCAATTCAACAAAACGGTATGTCTCAACAGCGCATTACAATTTCTCTTTCAACTTTAGTGAGTATTGGGGCGGCGAGTTTTGCGGTGCTTTTATTGTGGCAACTCCGGGGTTTACTGGTTGCTTTAATGATTGCGGTTGTCCTCGCGGCTACCCTGGCTCCCATTATCCAAAAAGCAGAGCGTTTACAAATTCCCCGTTGGTTGGCGGTGTTATTGGTCTATGCGGGGTTAATTTCAGTTTTTATTGGCTTGGGTTTATGGCTCGGCCCGCCTGTTTTTGGGCAAATTCAACGGTTAATCCGGCGATTTCCCAGTTATTTAGAAGTTTTGCAGTTATTGGCTCAAGAGTCCTTAGTCCGCTTTGGTTTGACTGAACCGGAAGTGTTAGACCAAATCAATCAGTTTTTTAATATTCAGGGTTTGACCAGTTGGCTGTTTCGGTCGTCTCAGGAGTTGTTAATTCGCTCTTATGGAGTGACGCGGGGTTTATTGGGAGCCGTGTTTAATGTGGTGCTGTCTTTGTTGCTGTCAGCGTATATGCTTAATGGGGCTAACGATCTTTTACGGGGGATTGTGAGCTTGTTTCCGCAACCTTGGGAAGATCGGATTGCCGCAGCAATGCCCACAGTGAGCGGTCGCATGGGGGCTTATATTCGGGGTCGGGTGTTGGTGTCGCTGATTTTGGCGGTGGCGGTGAGTTTGGGGTTAAAATTTCTAGGGATTGCCGATTTTGCCTTGGGTTTAGGGGCGATCGCGGGGGTGACGAATTTGATTCCCTTTTTCGGCCCGGTATTAGGCTCAATTCCGGCGTTGATTGTGGCGATCGCCCAAGGGGGATTTACCTTTTTCTGGGTGTTTTTGTTATTTGTGATGATTCAAAACCTAGAAACTTATGTTCTCGACCCCCTTCTGGTGGGGAGTAGCGTCCGGGTTGCGCCGTTATATCAGTTGTTAGCGGTGTTAGGGGGCGCACAGGTGTTAGGCATTATTGGAGCGTTGATTGTACCGCCTTGGGTTGCGGGGGCGGCGGTATTACTAGAAAACTTATATATGAAACCCAAACGAGAAACCCAAGCTTACAACCAATCTCGCCGGGATGACCCTGACTCGACTTTGAACCCGACGGAACTTGAAACCGCCAATCCTCAGTCTTCTATTACCCCGTAACAAAAAAACGTAAATCATCGAAAAAACGTTCCCCCTCTCCCGACTACCCCCTGCTGGGCGGGGAAGCGCCCCTACACGCCCACTACCTACTTGCTAATGACTGATAACTGCCCCAGGTACGGCGCATCTCGCTGGTTTTTGAAATTAGTGGCGATTGTCGCGATCGCCATCATCGGGATAACGACTTATACTTCAGTTCCCCTGTCTGCTCAAGTCAATTCTCCTGACCCAGATAATCCCACAGCACCGATTATCCTCGATGGTCGTCGGATTTTTAGTGTGAGCAATTCTGGAGATTTTGCGGCGGCTCAACGAGCAGATTTAGCCAGTGAGGTGTTGAACGAGGAAATTCGCACCACCAACGAGGAAATCGCCGTGGAGATTACTGAACAAGATAATCTTCCTGTGATTACCGTCAATGGTGCTTATGTGTTGTCGGTGACTTCTGAAGATGTCCCCAACGGCAAATCTCGAGAAAGCCAAGCCCAAGAATGGGCCGCAGCCATCGAAACCGAGATCGCCAGGGCCCAACGAGAGCGGTCGTCCCAATACCTGATTGAAGCGGGAATTAAAGCCTTGGGTTGGGTGATTCTCGCGATCGCCCTGAGTTGGGGACTGGGAAGACTGTGGAAAACCTGGTTAAAACCCCTTGTTCGCAACCTCTCTACCGATCCTGCTGATACCTCCTCAGAATCCCCCCGCAGTGCCATCATCGGCGCACAAATCATCATCAACTTGGTGCGGGCAATTATTTGGTTGACGGCTTTGGGCTATATTAGCGATTTATTTGCTCAAACTCGCCGTTTAGGCCAAAGTATTCAACGCACGATTATCACCAGTCTGACCGCCGATCTCGTTCCCTTGGGCAACGAACCTTATTCGGCGTTGGATATTTTACGCTTGATTGGCTTGTTTGTGATTTTGATGATTATCAGCAAGACCTTTAAGCGGATTTTGCGATCGCGCGTCCTCAGTCTGACGGGGCTAAGTCGTGCTTCCCAAGAAACCGTTGCCGCCATTAGCAACTATATTTTTATTTTTCTGGGTACGATTTTTGTGCTGCAACTGTGGGGGCTAGAATTAAGTTCTCTGACGGTCTTTGCCGGGGTTTTGGGGGTGGGACTCGGTTTGGGCTTACAAGGCATCGCTAAGGAGTTTATTAGCGGGTTAACGATTATTTTCGAGCAACCCATACAGGTGGGGGATTTTGTGGAAGTAGGAGATTTGATGGGAACGGTCGAACGCATTGGAGTCCGCAGCACGACGATTTCGACCCTCGACCAAGTTGCGGTGATTTTGCCCAATTCTCGCTTTTTAGAATCTGAGGTGATCAACTGGACGCACCAATCGCCGATTTCCCGCCTGAAAGTGCCGTTAGGGGTGGCTTATGGCTCCCACCTCGCTACAGTGCGACAAGTCTTGCTCGAAGCGGCTCAGAATCACGCGGATGTGCTTTCACAGCCTGCCCCTTCGGTGTTTTTTCAGGGGTTTGGGGACAGTTCCCTCGATTTGGTGTTGTTGGTGTGGATTAGCAATCCAGCGCGTCAGTTTCGCATTAGAAGCGACCTTTATTTTGCCATTGAAGATATGTTTCGCGATCGCGGCGTTGAGATTCCATTTCCTCAACGGGATTTACATTGGCGATCGGGTACCCTAGAGTTGTCTCCGACTGTTCTCGATTCCCTCGAACGTTTGTCTCACAGTCTTTCGGGGTGGCTAAATCAACAATCTTCCTCGAACGGGTCTTCGGTACGAGATGAAGATTAAAAACTCGAATTTCCCCAAAAATTGAGGTGAAACATGGAATTTAGTTACGCTTACAAGGGCAGCACCGGTGTTAGTGAAAATGGCACAAATACCCAAATGTCTTTTGCCCCAGACACCAAACGTCCCCCCACTTATTTTATCGGGGAACTCCGCAAACATATTACCTTCCGGGAAGCCATTAGTGCCTTACATGATGTCGTTGTTTCTGACTTACGATTTCAACCCAAAGACCGCACCGAATATCAAGCTTGGCGTGAAGAACAAGACAAATTAGACGTTCAACTTTATGCGGCCCAACGGGAAAACTTAGAAGCAAGAATCGCCCCTCTACAAGCCGAACTTAACCAACTCAATCAAAATCGCTACGAACGCCTCAAGCCTTTTTATGATGCTCAATCTAAATTCTTTCGTTATCTTTATAAACGCAATTATGACGCTTGGTTTGTTCTCGATCCCGTCATTACCGTTCATCCCGATGAAGTATTTTTTGAATGCTTTAGTCAAGACGAATCCAGCTATGGCCGTTTAGGGGTCAGTTACGAAGTATTTAAAAATATTCAAGAATTCGCTTGCGGCACAACCAATATCGACTACTCCGCCGATTTATACAACGAATTTCAAAAAATCCGCACTTATAAAACCACTCAATTTCAAATCGATCCCTCTGGCTTTGAAGTGCAAACCACCCACGAAGAAGCCTATAAAGAAGTCAAAATTGATTTACCGGATAGTTGGGTGCGGGGCTTTTTACAAGTAAGTTCTGCGATGTCTCTTTCGGCAGTTCAATTTGACTTACACCCCATGGATATTCATAATATTTGCTTTCTTTTACGCCGTCATAAAGAACGTACAGGGCCGCGCAGTTTACGCTACCATTTAACCCCCGGACAACCGATTAAAATCATTCTCGAACCTTGGAACTATGAAATTACTTGTCCTCGGTCAATTTATGCCGGTTCCACTGCACAAAATATCCGGGTTTGGGGTCGTCGTCGTCTTCATATTCTCGAACGTTTAATTCCTATTGCTCATAAGTTTACGGTGCATTTATTAGGAACTGGAATGCCCTCTTTTTATGTGGCGGATTTAGGAGATTTATCCTTTACTTTGGGCTTGTCTGGTTGGACTGCTAATGATTGGTCGCAGTCGGGGAATTTTGACTTAATGGCCCCCCGCGCTGATGTGGATACAGAAACTCAAAAAATGATTTTTGCAGCCTTACAAGAAACCTGGGTAGAAACTCCTGATTCTTTGGCTCAACGCCTTAATTTAAGCCGGACGGCAGTATTAGGCGCATTAGGAGCTTATACTCAAGCCGGACGTGCCATTTATGACCTCAATAAACAAGTGTATCGGGTACGAGAATTAAGTCGCGATCCCTTACCCACCGAACGGTTGCGCTTTCAAAATGAACGGGAAGAAAAAGCCACGCGCTTCTTAGGAAATAATGCCGTTGAAGTGACAGAAATAACCAGCGATCGCGCCGGAAATTTAGCGTTTCAAGGGATCGTGCGCGATCGCGACAAAACCTACAATCCTTCTTTAGTGGTTGACCGAGACGAACGCATTACAACCGCAGAATGTACCTGCAATTGGCATCAACAAAACAAACTGTATAAGGGGCCTTGCGAGCATATTCTAGCCCTCAGAATGCAGCAAGCTCGTCAAATACAATAACAATTTCGGCTCTTCAGGAGTTGGTATGCCAGGTAGTTATCAACTAATTGTTGAACCCGAACTGAGGTTAAATATTATCCATGGGTGTATAATTCTCCATCACCGTGGCACTGTAGCGCACTACGCCGGTTTTTTCACTGTTAATACAACGAGCAACTCCCCTAGATAAATCCAATGTGCGCGGGGCAATAAACGGGCCGCGATCGTTAATGCGGACGATGGCACTATGATTATTTTCCAGATTTGTAACTTTCAAATAAGTATTGAACGGTAAAGTCGGATGCGCGGCTGTAAATGCCAACTGATCGTAAATTTCGCCATTAGCGGTGAGACGACCGTGAAAATAATCGCCATACCAAGAAGCCCAACCTTCGAGCCTATTATCCGTTGGCACCAAATCGTATAAATAACTTTGGGCTTCGGCTAATGTGAGGGGCGGAACATTCAACGCCACTCGTAAGTTATTTACCCAATTAATCGTCAGTAATTCGCGATTATGTTCGCGGTCAACGGCGATCGCTTCATTAACCACAAACAACAAGCGGTCTTTCATCATCGCCGCCGGTTTTCCGCCAATAGAAGCCGGATGAATCTCGCGGGCTTCAAAGTCATCTGCCCTTAAAACCTGTTGCAAGCGCTTGGCTGTTAACTCTGCTTGTTGACGGTTGGAAAGTTGGGTGATGAGTTTGCCATTGACCCAAATTTGAAAAGAGCTATCCTGACTTACTGTTTCAACTACATCAGGATTAAATACTGAGGACGGGGCTTCTAAGCGACTGTAAGGATGTAAGGGTTGCTCTGTCGCGGCAGTTAAGAGGGTGGCTCGATCGTTGAGCCTGTCTGAGGGGGTTTGGTTTTCTCCTAGGAAAACTTGTAAAGCTCGTTCTAAGCGATGAGTTAAGCGCTTGGCTTCAGGATGAGGCAATTTAACAAGAGTTTTGGCCGCAGTTTGGGAGGATAAAACCTCTGGGTTAGGGTCAGGATAACAAAACGAGCGATCTAGGGTGTTACGCCAATAAGATACTTCAAGCCTTTCGCGATTTTGGAGTTGGGCTTGATTGGCCACGATTTCCTTAAAGCCGTGACTGGCTCGCAACTGCTTGGAGCCGAAAGACAAAGGAGAGATTAACAATCCACTACTGGTTTGCAAGGAAGTTGGTATTTCAATCGCCCAGTTTAACGCCAAAACAGTCGAGGGTCCTGCCCAAGCATTGACAAGGCGATCGGAAACTTTCAGTAAATCTTGACTCGAAGCGAGTAAGACGCTGAGCCAGGATGTTACCCAAGCAAGTTTAAATAAAGGCATGAGTCATTTAGTGGTCTGCAAATACACGCTCTGGCTGGTCAATTGTTCTCAAGTATACAGAACTTAAACTTTAGTGAATCTGTCAGAGGAGCGATCCCCAATTTGCTAAATTATGTTGGGGATCGCTAAAATTCCTGGGTTTTACTGCAATTTTGAACTGTTAAATTGACCTAAAAATGAATCTCATTCCTTTTTATCTGGTGGATGTATTTGCCCGCGAGCGCTACACGGGAAACCCCCTGGCTGTAGTCTTGAATGCCGAAGCTCTCAGCGATGGCGCGATGCAGCAAATCGCCCAAGAAATGAACTACTCTGAAACCACTTTCATCGGGCAAACTTCTACCCCCGATCGGGGTTATCCGGTGCGAATTTTTACCCCGACAACGGAGTTACCCTTTGCCGGACATCCGACTTTGGGAACGGCTTATGTTCTCAAACATTTTGTTTTAAATAATCCCGATCTCAGTCAAATTTCTCTAAATTTAAAAATCGGGTCAATTCCTATAACCTTTGAAAGGCAAAATCGCGATCGCGAAATTATCTGGATGCGGCAAAATCTCCCCCAGTTTACCCAGAAATTCCCCCCGGATGAGACCGCAGCCTTACTCAACCTCAGTCTCGACGAGATTGACCCTCGTTTCCCCATTCAAGCCGTTTCGACGGGAGTCAACTTTGCGATCGTTCCCCTAAAAACCCTCGCAGCAGTTAAAAAAGCGAGTCTCAATCGCGATCGCTATCCCGCTTGGCAAAATACCACTACCGCCCAAGGCATTTTATTATTTTGCCCCGAAACTTATAGTGACGAAAATGATTTAAATGTGCGGGTTTTTGCCGAAGCATTAGGGATTACTGAAGACCCGGCTACAGGAAGCGCCAATGGTTGTTTGGCGGCTTATTTAGCACAATATCAATACTGGGAGCGAGGCAGGATCGAAGTCAGGGTTGAACAAGGTTATGAAATCCAGCGCCCTTCTTTGTTACATTTAAAAGCCAGTTATGAGCGGGAAACTTGGCAAATTTTAGTCGGCGGAGCCGCGATCCCCGTTGCCCGGGGCGAACTGTTTTCCGAGTAGAAAAGGTTGAAATTTCAGGAATTTTTGAAATTTCCAGATTGATGGGCAAAATCACGCGATCGCACCCAATTTTCTGGAAATTAGTTTTAATATTTCCATCATTAATATTAATAATGATTAGTTTTTACTATCTTTAAGGCATTGGCGCAAACGTTCGGCGAATGCTACCTTGCCAAAATGCTGTAAACATTGACCGCGCAACCAATCCCCATCACAACGGACATCTTGGTTGTGCAGAATCTCGACGCAAGCGATCGCGACCGCTTCAGGAGATCGGTGGGGGACGCGCCAGCCTAACTTCCCTTCTAACAAGGGATCGGCAGAGCCATCTGCATCCCCTGACAACACCGGCAGACCGCAAGCCATGGCTTCGAGATAGACAATGCCAAAGCCTTCTTGAGAGGGCATGACATAGGCATCTGCCACGCGGTAGTGGTCTACTAACTCCGCCGTGGGGACAAATCCGGCAAACACGACGCGATCGCGCACTCCTAAATCCACGGCCAACTGCTCTAAGCGGGGGCGATCGTCCCCACGACCAATGACGAGATACTTCACCTCTGGGAAATGCTTGGCAATTGCCGGTAACGCCCGAATCGTCACATCTACCCCTTTGTAGATATCTCCCGACCACAAACGCGCCACCGTCATTAAAACTTGGGCGTTTTCCAGATTATACTTCGCTAAAAGATGCGGCGGTTTGGCTCCAGGGGAAAAGCGATCGCCATCCACCATACAAGGAAGCCAGCGAAATAACTGGGGATCGAGATGGTTGGCTTGACTGGCTTGTTTGCTGCTGTAATGGCTCACCGTCCAAATTGCCTCAGCGTGACGCAGTGCCTCTTGTTCCCTGCGGCTGACGGGAAACCAGACTTCCTTACCGTGAGCAATTACCGTGTAGGGAATGTTTAAAGGCTGACACAACCGCTGAATCAGGGGCGCTAAATTGAGATGACCGCAAAAAACGTGCTGCGGTCGCTGCCAGAGAATAAAGTTAAATAGACGTAAAACAAAATTAATGCGTCCCACACGACGGGAGGGATGTTTAAAACAGTGAAACTTCAACCGAGACGAAGGGTAGGGGTTATCTGGATAGGGGCGATCGCGCAGAATAAATACATCTGCGGTGGGTTGGTCATCTAACGCCGCGTAAGCTTCCAAAAGGTTTTGATTATAGGTCTGGATTCCCCCTTCACATTCAAAAACCTCTAAAAATGCGAAAACAAAACCATTGCTCATTATTTTTTGCCCATTGTGCTGCCGATTGAGACGCGCCCCGACAGTTCTATATATTACTATTCCCCAAAAGCAACCTAGAATCCCGATAAATTAGGGGTTAGCTGCTTGCCAAATTGCGCGTAGGATCGCGATCGCGAGTACCGTCGTCCCCACCAACACCAACGCCACAACACTCAACAACAAAATCACAAAAACCCAATTGGTTTTCGTTTCTTGGGGCGCAACTTCGAGGTGTTCTTCAAGCAGTTGTAAATTTTGTCGATTTGCTTTCCAAGCCGCGTCAAACAAATCTCCTGCCACGGGAACTGTCCCTACCAATAATTCCAGAATGATATTAAATGTCATCTGGGTCAACTTTTCTTTCGGGACTCCCAGACGGGCTGCTTGCAGAACAATATAACTGCTGAGTATTGCCCCGGCATAATCTCCGACAGCCGGAATTAAACCGATAATCGGGTCAAGGCCAATCCGCCAAGATGTACCGGGGATGGTAATGGCGTTATCGAGCCAATGAGAGAGGAAACGCAGTTGTTTGAGGTTATTTGAGGTGCGATCGCGGGGGGTCATTTCAGTTATCAGTTATCAGTTATCAGTACCTCTATTTAATGTCAGAGGTTGGTAATCTCGAATCGGGTATTGTTTCATCCCCTGGAAATCAGAGGATTGAGACCTTATTTTTGGATCGTAATTTTAGGTTAGCTTCTGAAGATGATACCAATCCTGTATATTGCCAGCATTTTGCTCAATTCTCGTCCCCATAGAGAATGAACTTAAAATAGAATCATCCCAACTCAACACGCCAGAGGTGATTTCAGTTATCGCCTCATCAGTCATCAGTGACTATCGCAGCCAAGTCGGTTCCTTGAAATTAGGGAGACTTGTTATCAATAATTTTGGGTCAAACAATGGTGGAATTAACAACAGAAAAACTTTATAGTTTTGCAGAATATTGTCAGTATGACGACGGCACAGAAAAGCGTTATGAATTAATAGACGGAAGATTAGAAGTTGTGAATCCCCCAACCTTTCGCCATATCTTAATTGCTGATTTTCTCCGAGACACCCTCAAAGCCGAAATTAAGCGCTTGAATTTACCCTGGTTATGTATCCGAGAAGCAGGGATTCGTACAGGTTTACGAAAGTCGAGATTGAGCGATCTTTTTGTGGTAACGCAAGCCCAAATACAAGCTCTCATGGATCGCTCGGCAATTTGCGAAACGCCGCCGTTATTAGCCATTGAAGTTGTCAGTCCTGAATCCGTCACGCGAGATTATCGCTACAAGCGATCCGAGTATGCCGCGTTGGGTATTTTAGAATACTGGATTGTCGATCCAATGGAAAATAAAGTTACCGTTTTAACCCTGAATGAAGGGCTGTATGACGAGGCAGTTTTCACCGGGGAAAGTTGCATTATTTCCCAACAATTTCCTGAATTAACATTAACTGTAACCCAAATTTTAACCGACCCGGCAGCAGAGTAAAACCAGGTTTTTAAATCTTCATTATTGCCAATAAACCCGATCCTTTAGAATAATGATAGCGTTTTGGGAAAAACGATGGACGTAAGGCGATCGCTG
>JBKHDX010000006.1:0-40691 GCA_046541115.1 Spirulinaceae cyanobacterium
AAGGTAAAGGCAAGGGGCTGTGTCCGCCACCTGCGGGCGGACTTTATAAGCCCCGCATCGGGGCTGGAGTCTATACCCCAGCTAGAGTCTCCTTATGACGCGAGAATCCCCGACCGTTTACGGCGGGGAGTTGTCAACAACAGGAGTGGGGAGTAGAGTACGACTGCCTACTGCCCCGACAACCCTAAATCGAATCGCTCAGAACCAAATCCCCTTCTCGATCTTCGGCGTTAGTTTCTGGGTCTTCTTCGAGGTAAATTTGCCGAATATCGCTAGGTAAGCGGGCTTCGAGCATTTGATAGCCCTGAGCCAGCAGTTGACGCACTTGGGCGGGAGACAGCCGTTTGCCCTCCGCTTGGAGATAAGCGGCAATGCGGGTTTCACTCCAATGAAACGTCTGAGCCATCAACGTCATCAACCGCATCATCGGCGGCATCATTTCTAAAGCTTGTTCGAGATAACACCATAACGGCGGCGGTGCGGTGTTTAAGTCGTAGGTAATGGCTTCGACGGGCGGCAGAACAATTTGATTAATGCACAAAGCGGTAACGTTAATAATCCAGCTTTGAAACGAATTGGCTTCCCCCGATTCCGAGCGCAATTCTAGCCCCCGCATTTCATAAAATAAATGTCGCCAAGTCAAAGCGAATAGGTAATCGGCTTGGACGGGCGATCGCGCCGTATGGGAAATTAACGTATAGACAATCGGATGATAGCGGCAAAAAATCGCCGTAAAATATTTACCCTGTTCTGGGTGTCGCTGAAATAATGCAACTAACTCGCGATCGCTATGGTGAAATAACGATTTAATTAATGAATGGTTACATTCGGGGAAACGCTGGCTAAACACGGCTTTTTCACTCCCTCTCACCACATCTAATTAGTAGCAGCGCGATCGTAATCTGGCAAGCTGATTTTATCAAAGATCGATCTCCGATCGCGCTATCTTTCTAGAGTAGCTTGTTCGCGGCTTCTTGCCACACCCATTTTGCCTCCGGTTAGCAAAGCCAAGGAAATGGTAAAATTTTCTGAAGGCGATCGCGACAGTTCTATCCCGTCCTAACCCTTAGCCCGCGTGGGATTGCGCCCCTCAACACCCCCCTTTGTCCCCAAAAGCCGCCCTCTAAGATGAGATTGCAATAATTTTGATACCTCGATCGCAGGAGCAATATATGCCCAAAACGCTGCTAGAACAACTGCGCGACATGACGATTGTGGTCGCAGACACCGGCGACATCAACGCCATCAAAACCTTTACACCACGGGATGCGACCACCAATCCTTCTTTGATTACGGCGGCGGCACAAATGCCCGAATATCAAGAAATCGTCGATACCACCCTCAAAGAAGCCCGCGCCAGTGCCGGACAAGCCGCTACAGAAACCGAAGTCGCCACCCTAGCCTTTGAACGTCTGGCGGTAGCATTTGGATTAAAAATCCTTGAAATCATCCCCGGTCGGGTTTCGACTGAGGTTGATGCCCGTTTATCTTACGATACCGAAGCCACTCTAGCCAAAGCCCGTTATTTGATTGGCGAATACGAAAAAGCTGGCGTAACCAGAGACCGCGTTTTGATTAAAATTGCCTCCACTTGGGAAGGCATCAAAGCCGCCGAAATCCTCGAAAAAGAAGGCATCCACTGTAACTTAACCCTATTATTTGGCCTGCATCAAGCGATCGCCTGCGCCGAAGCCGGAATCACCCTGATTTCTCCCTTTGTCGGACGTATCCTCGATTGGTACAAAGCCAAAACCGGGAAAGACACTTATCCTGCCCCCGAAGACCCCGGCGTGTTATCCGTCACCCAAATTTACAACTACTACAAAAAATTTGGTTACGAAACCGAAGTCATGGGGGCGAGTTTCCGCAACATTGGCGAAATTACAGAACTCGCAGGCTGCGACTTGCTCACCATCTCGCCGAAACTCCTCGCTGAGTTACAATCAACAGCAGGCGAACTGCCTCGGAAACTCGAAGCCAGCCAAGCCCAAGCCAGCGACCTTGAAAAAATCTCGATGGATGCTGACACCTTCGCCAAAATGCACGCCGAAGACGAAATGGCTTCCCAAAAGCTCGCAGAAGGGATTATGGGATTCACCAAAGCCCTCGAAGCCCTAGAACTCTTACTGGCCCAACGCCTCGCTCGCTTAGAAGGAGAAGAAAAAGTCACTCATGCCACCGACGATATTTTTAGCGTCTACGACCTCGATGGCGATGGCTTTATCACCCGCGAAGAATGGGCTGGCACTGATGCAGTGTTTGATGCCCTCGATATCAACGGTGACGGCAAAATTTCGACTGAAGAAATGGCTGCTGGGTTAGGCGCTGCTTTTCATCTGGCCGCAGTTTAAAGCAAGTCAACATCAGCACTAACGCTCTGTTGTGGATCTTAAGTCGATCAAAGTTCATAATACGTCTTGGGGGTGCGGCTTTGAACGCGCCCTTTTTGTATCCTTGGACAGATCGGCGTTCCTCCTAGATATTGATTCCCGATTACAAAGTCGTGGGGATGTATAAATAAAATTCTAGGAAAAAGTAACAGCGTAACAGCCTCACAGGTTAAGCCTGGGAAAACTTAACGCTTTTGGGGAATAGTCATCCAATAAGAAGCCTTCGTTGCTGATTTAGCATTTCCATTCCCTCGCGATCGCGGTTACCCTCAAAGATATCGGTAAATCCATTATCTAACGGTAATGGCCCGGCGCAAGAAGACTCCATCAGGATGCTCCTAAGCTTAACGAGTAGATGAATCGCGTCTAACAAACCATCTTCCACTCTTAAACCCTTGATTAAGGTCTATCCCTTACCGTTCATCCTTTCATGGCTGCTGAATGTCAAGCTAATGAGATACGGCCTAATATTCTGGCTGTAGACGATAATCCTATTAATCTCCGGCTCTTGTCGGGGATGTTGACCAAGCAAGGTTATAAAGTCCGAAGCGTGACCAACGGTGAAACCGCCCTCAAAGCGGCGCAAGCCCAACCGCCGGACATTATTTTGCTTGACATTATGATGCCGCAGATGAACGGTTATCAGGTTTGCGAGCGCTTAAAAGCCGACGAGCGTACCCAAGCTATTCCCGTAATTTTTATTAGTGCCTTAGATGAAGTCCCCGATAAAGTCACAGCGTTTCAGGTAGGGGGCGCAGATTATATTAGCAAGCCCTTTCAAATCGAAGAAGTGTTGGTGCGTTTGGAAAATCAACTGCGGTTGCAGTCCTTACAACGCCAACTCGGCAAGCAAAATCAACAACTGCAACAAGAAATCCAAGAGCGTTTATCCGTTGAAGCACAACTGCGAAACAAATCTCGGATTCTCGATACCTTCAGTCAAAACTTAAAACAACTCCATCGCCTCAATACCACCGATTATCAAAATCCCGATGACTTATTTGAAGATTATCTGCGAACCGGGTGCGACATCCTCAAGTTTTCGACCGGGATTGTCGCCAAGATTGAACATAATATTTTTGCGATCGAAAAAGTGCAATCGCCCCGCCAAGATTTACAACCCGCGTCAGAATTTGACCTCGCTCAAACCTATTGCAATGAAGTGGTGTCTCAACAATATACCATTGCTCAAACGCGCATCGATGAGGCTTTGCGCGATCGCGTCTTTTACCAAAACTGGCAATTTGAGAGCTTTCTGAGTACCCCTATCTGGGTCAATAACCAGATTTATGGCACCTTAAGTTTTTACAACGAAAACGAGTATCCAGGGACACTGAGCGATCGCGACTTAGAAATTGCCGAACTCATGGCCCAAAGCCTCGGTAAATACATCAACGCTCGTCAAACCGAACTCGAACGCCAAAGAGCCGAAGAAGAAACCCAACTTCTGCTCGACCTCACCCAAGCCATCGGCAGCGCCCCGGACTTCGACACCGCCCTCAGTGTCACCCTCAGCCGAGTTTGCGAAGCCACCCGCTGGCGTTATGGCGAAGTTTGGATTCCAGCCCTCGATGGCGGCACCTTAGAATGTAGCCCCAGTTGGTGGAGTCAGAACCCCACCCCGGAGTTACAAGAATTTCGCGACTACAGCGAAGCCTTGACCTTTATGCCCGACGAAGGCTTACCCGGTCAAGTTTGGCGCAGTCGTCAACCCCGATGGCTGCAACTGAGCGATTCTAACACCGAAGACCCTTTTTTACGGCTCGAACTCGCTCAAAACAGCGGCCTCAACGCCGCTTTTGCCATTCCCATTATCGACGAGCGCAACGCCACCCCTTCCCAAACCAGTACCAGCACCCTACATCAATCTCATCCAGTTTCTGTCTTAGCGATTTTAGTCTTTTTTACCCATAAATATCGCCCCCAAGACGAGCGTTTTAGTCAATTGGTCAGCACCGTGGCGGCCCAAATCGGCACCTTAGTACAGCAAAAGAAAATTGACGCGGAAATGCGGGCATTATGGACAGCCATGACTGATACCGTGGTGGTACGGGATGCGTCGGGATATTGCCTCAAAGTCGCCCCCACCAGCGCCCGTCACGCCGAGTTAAGCCCCGATTTACTCTTGGGGCGAACCCTCGACGAAACCTTCCCTCCGGAAACGGCCCAAGGCATTCTGCAAACGATTCGCAAAGCCCTGGCCCAACAAATCCCCATTCACATCGAATACAACCTCACCGCTCATCAAGTTAACGGGGAAGCCGAGGTTTGGTTTGCTGAAACGATTTCCCCTTTGTCCCCCGAAACCACGATTCATGTGGCCCGGGATATTAGCCACAGCAAACGCTTAGAAAGCTTGCTGCGCTCCTCTGAAGGCAAAATGCGGGCGGTGTTTGAGGCCATGACCGATATTGTGCTAACTCTGCGCTTAGAGGGGGAACACATCAACAATATTGAGGTCGCCCCGACCAATCCCTCGCGCTTGTACGCCGCCGAACGAGACCCGGTGGGGGCAACGGTGAATCGCTTTTATCAGCCCGAAGGCTCGGCTTGGATTGAGAAAATCCAAGAATGTTTGGCGACCCAAAAAACGCTACAGTGGGATTACGATTTACAATTGGGCGATCGCCTGACTTGGTTTGCGGTGAGTATTGCCCCGTTGTCTGAGAATGCTGTGATTTGGGTGGCTCGCGATATTAGCGATCGCAAAACCACAGAAATGGCTTTGGGGATTAGCCAAGAACGCCTACAACTGGCCCTCGAAGGCAGTCGCTTGGGCTTGTGGGATTGGAATATTGCTACGGATGTGGTGTATTTCAGCCGGGAGTGGAAGGAAATGCTCGGTTATCGCGAAAGCGATCTCGAAGACAGTATGAACGCCTGGGAACGACTGATGCACCCCGAAGATTTACCCGGCACAGTAGCAGAAATTAAACGCCACCTCAACGGCGAAACCAATCTCTTTCAGCGCGAATTTCGTCTGCGGAATGCCGCGGGGGAGTGGCAATGGGTTTCATCTCATGGCAAGGTGTTTGAACGGGATGAGCGGGGAAATGCCGCCCGGATGACGGGGACTCATCAAGATATTACCGAACGCAAACGCCGCGAAGAAGCCCTACAACTGATCGTGCAGGGGACGGCTTCGCAAACGGGAAATGAGTTTTTCCGCACCTGCGCTCGTTATTTGGCTCAAGTGTTACAGGTGCGTTATGCTCTGGTGGCCCAACGCATTGATGATTCTCGCGTACGGTCTTTGGCCTTTTGGCAGGATCGGGATTTTGGTGACGAGATTGAATACGATGTGGCCGAAACCCCCAGCGAACGGGTGTTACAAGGAAAAAAATCTCATTGGCGCGATCTCATCCAAACTTATTTTGCCAAAGACTTTAATTTAGCGCGTTGGCGCGTCCGCAGTTATTTGGGGGTTCCTCTTACCGATACCACCGGACGCACCATTGGCCTGATGGCGGTGATGGATACGGCGACCTTAGAAGATAATGCCACCACAACTTCGATTTTACGCATTTTTGCCGCCCGCGCGGGAGCGGAATTAGAACGTCAATTGGCCGAAAATGCTTTGCGGGCCAGCGAAACTCGCTATCGCTCTTTATACAACGATACTCCGGTAATGTTGCAGTCTTGCGATCCCCAGTTTTGCTTGATTAGCGTTAGCGATTATTGGCTGGAATATTTGGGTTATTCTCGACAAGAAGCGATTGGACGGCCGATGACGGATTTTATGCCCCTTAAGTCTCGTCGGTATGCTGAAACTGTGGCGCTACCCAGTTTATGGGAAACTGGGGTGGAAAAGGATACGCCTTATCAGTTGGTGAAAAAAGGCGGCAAAATTATTGATGTGCTGTGTTCGACGATTCTCGAACGAGATGAAAATGGGGTCATGATCCGCACGTTGTCTACCATTGTGGATGTGACCGAACAAAAGCGGGCGGAGTTGGCGTTACGCTTGGCTCAACAAAAGTCAGAACGGTTATTGTTGAATGTATTACCCAAGGCGATCGCGGAACGACTCAAAAACCAAACCGGGGCGATCGCAGAACAATACGACGAAGTGACCATTTTATTCGCCGATATTGTTAACTTTACCCCTCTAGCCACTCGTTTGGCCCCGATTGAGTTGGTGAATTTACTCAACAAGATTTTTTCGACTTTTGATAAACTAGCCGACCGCTACGACCTCGAAAAAATTAAGACCATTGGGGATGCTTATATGGTTGTCGGGGGTTTACCTAATCCTAAAGCCGATCACGCCGAGGCGATCGCGCAAATGGCTTTGGCGATGCAAGAAGCGATGGATGAGTTTAAAATCGAACACGACCCCAATTTACAAATTCGCATTGGCATTAATACGGGGTCTGTGGTTGCGGGAGTAATTGGTATTAAAAAGTTTATTTACGACCTTTGGGGGGATGCTGTCAACATGGCTTCTCGCATGGAGTCTCAAGGTCAACCGGGCCGCATTCAAGTCACAGCCCAGACCTACCAACGTCTGAAAAACAAGTTTTCTCTCATCCGTCGCGGCCGCATTCAGGTTAAAGGGAAAGGGAAAATGACGACCTATTGGCTGGTTCGCAAGAATGACTAAATAATGTATAATTAATAATTTACAATTTATAATGAATTACAATAAAGTGAATTGTAAATAACTAATAACTAACAACTAACAACCAATAACAAAAAATCAGTCAATCATCGGAAAAATGTTTCCCTTATGTCCTAATAACAAATTTTGCGCTACAACGATCGGTAAGCAGTAACAACTCAGATAGTTTTATGCAAACCAGACAACTCGGCAGTTCAGACCTGCAAATTACCCCGATTTTAATGGGAACTTGGCAAGCCGGAAAGCGGATGTGGACGGGAATTGAGGACTCAGAATCGATTGCGGCGATTCAAGGGGCTGTAGACGCAGGGATTACTACCATCGACACCGCCGAAGTCTACGGAGAAGGGCATTCCGAGCAAATCGTCGGCAAAGCTGTCGGGAAAATGCGCGATCGCGTGGTGTATGCTTCTAAGGTGTTTCCAACCCATCTCAAACACGATCAAGTCATCGAAGCTTGCGATCGCTCTTTAAAAAACCTGAATACCGATTATATTGATTTATATCAGATTCACTGGCCCGCCGGAACTTGGAATAGCGAACTTGTCCCCATTTCAGAAACCATGGGAGCCTTGAATCAACTCAAAGAACAAGGTAAAATTCGCGCGATCGGCGTATCAAACTTTAACAAAGACCAACTAGCCGAAGCTCAACAATACGGACGCATTGATAGCTTACAACCGCCTTATTCCCTGTTTTGGCGACAAGTCGAAGCGGAATTAATGCCGTATTGCGTCGAGCATAACATTTCCATTCTGGCATATTCCTCCCTCGCCCAAGGCTTTCTCACGGGGAAATTCGGCCCGGATCATCAATTTGAAGAAGGGGATCACCGCGCCAAAAATAAGCTCTACAAGCCCGAAAACTACAAAAGGGTGCAAAAGGCTCTCGATCGGTTACGACCGATTGCAGAAGCCAAAAACTGCACTCTGGCGCAACTTTCCCTCGCTTGGGTCATTGCTCAACCCCAAGCCAACGCGATCGCAGGGGCGCGAAATTCCTCCCAAGCTGAAGCGAATGCGAAAGCCGCAGAAGTCACCCTTACCGACGATGATTTAGCCAAAATGGATGCTATTAGCCATCAAGTGGTAGATCATCTCGATGAAAATCCCGTATTGTGGGAATTTTAGGTTTTTTGGTTATTGGTTGTTGGTTGTTTGTTATTAGTTATTTACAACTAACTGTGTTCTTATTCGTTTTAAATTGTAAATTATTAATTGTACATTAAGTAGACGGCTCTAACTCCAAATCTTCATCGGTTTCTAAACCGTCTTGAACTTGTTTGAGTTTGTCATAAAAACCGGATTCATCTTGAGGCGGTGTAAACTTATGAATTGGACGATGGACGGGTTGGGGAATCATAGTTTCTGGTTGATTTTCCGATGAGATTTCAGGGTCAGGTTTGGGGGAAGGGGCGATCGCGTCGAGTAATAAGGTAAGCTGATTTTGTTCCCGGCGATCGCGCAATTTGAAGGGCAATTCGCGACAAATGAGACTTTCAAATTCGTGGTTAAAATGATGAGTGGGGCGGCCGCGTCGCGTCCAAAAAATCAAAATTTGTTCAATCGAAATGGTTTTGTAACGTCCTTGATATAACGCTTCAATCGTGGCCAGACGAATCCAAATAGCAGAGTAGGTTTGCAGCCATTGGGCAATTTGTTCGACGGCTGTATATCCTTGCGTATCAAATCCGTAGTAATGTATCAAGGCTACGGTTTGGGCGATCGCGGATTGAATAATGGATTCGTTCATGAAGGCTTGTAAAATTGATAATCTGGCCGTCAATGCCCAAGAATTTGAAGGGGTTATAAAAACATCTATGTCGTCATCTAACTTAACGATTCAATGGTTTCGACAACAAGCAGCATCTTTATTGTTGTATCAGGGGGTATTTGCTGACGAAATTGGACAAGGGTTTCTCAAGGTATTACAAACGTTAGACCAAAATGATTCTGCGTTGAGTTGGCAGGCTTACGGGGTTTGGTTTAAAGCCTTAGCCACAAAAGAACAAAATTGGCAAGATTATGTCATTGCTCGCATTCTGCATGATGATAACCCTTTTACGCAACAAGTTCAGCGCTATTGTTTTGAATCTCTCCCTGAAGCGTTAATTGCCGCAGCCCAACACGATTTACAAGTGTTACAGCAACTTTCCCGTTGTGGGGGAAAGCAGTTAGCGGCTTGGATTCCCGGACACCCTGTTGCGTGGACGATACCCACTGCAAATTTAACTGTACTGCATCAGCAGGAAAATTGGGGAGAGGCGATCGCCCATTTGGCCGATCATTATCGCCAACAAGGAACGGGGATTTTCGCTCAATATCGCGCCCTACGCTGGCAAAATCGCGAGTTAAATGGCATTGAACAGCCCGATCCGATTAAAATTAGCGAGATTGTCGGGTATGATACTCAAAAAGCCGATTTAATTAAAAATACCGAGTTTTTATTAGCGGGCTATCGGGCGTTGCACGTTTTATTATACGGCAGTCGCGGGTCGGGGAAATCCTCCCTGGTTAAGAGTTTACTGCACGAATACGGCGATCGCGGCCTGCGGTTGATTGAAGTGGCCAAGTCCCAGTTAGTGGATTTAGCCGCGATCGTAGACCAATTGAGAAACGTTCCCCAGAAGTTTATTATCTTTGTAGACGATTTATCCTTTGAGGAGGACGACGAGGCATTTAAGGCGTTAAAAGTCGTTTTAGAGGGAAGCGTTACCGCGAGGGCGCAAAATGTGGTGGTATATGCCACTTCCAATCGCAGACATTTAGTGCGAGAATTTTTTGGCGATCGCCCGCGGCCCAGTGATAGCGATGAAGTCCACGCTTGGGACACCCAACAAGAAAAATTATCCTTTAGCGATCGCTTTGGCTTAACTTTAACCTTTGAACCCGCCGACCAAAACACCTATTTACAGATAGTGCATCACCTCGCCCAAGAAGCTCAAATTGAATTAAAGCCAGAAGAATTGGATTTTCGAGCAAAACAATGGGCAACGCGGCATAATAAACGGTCTGGCCGCACCGCACGCCAATTTATTGACTTCCTCTCCGCAGAATTAGCCACAACCAATTCCGTTCCTCCATCACAATCTTAACTTTCTGGCCCTATCTTTAACGGGGTTGATTATACTAAAACGAAGCCCTGATGCCCTGCTTGAATCTTGACAAGCCCCATGCAATCGTTTCCTTCCTTGCACTCTCTAATTCTTAGCCTCGTCACGTTTGGTCTGAGTAGTGGCCTCACTTGGTTTTTGACGCAAAACTTATTCATTGGCATTGCGATCGGTATATTAACCGTCATTTTAAGCACATTCGGCGCTTTAATTACAATTAGAAAATATCGCCAATACGAAAAATCTCTCCGCAATTCTCTGCGCAACCAAATTTACCAACTCGAAGCAGAAGAAAATCAACTTTATCAATCTCTTTATGAAACTCGCAGTACCCAAGAACAACTCGAAGCTAGTATTACGGCTTTAAATCAAGAATGCCGCCAACTGATCGAACGTGTTTCAGAATTACATCAACAGCGCAATACCCTTTATCAAGAAACCCTCAATCTGCAACACCAAAAAGAGCAAGAAGAAGCCAGCTTTCACCGTATTCAAAACCAAACTAAGGTTGTCGAAAAAAGTAAAACTGAAATCAAGCATTCTTTAGAATTGACAAAAACTCAGTTGCAAAAATTGAAAACTCAAGTTGATTCACTACAAATTGAAGCCGAACGGTTACAACTCCAAATTGTAGACCGTAAAGAACAATACGAAAAAGTTAAAGAAGACGTAACTTTCCTAGAGCAAGAAAAGCAAGACCAAGAACAGGCGATCGCAAATTTAGAACAAGATATTGATAATCTACTACAACGGCGTTCTCAACTCAATACCGAAATCAAAACCCAAACGGAAACCCCCTCTAATGGCGTTATCGCTGTCGATACAAAAAACAGGCCTCACCACCTTGATGATATTATTTCTATCTCAATGGTACTGCCTCCAGAATGGCAAGAATGGCTGCAATTTGCCCAACAATTAACCCCCGAAGATCGCACAATCTTTAAAACCATTCTCGACCAAGATGCAGTAACTTTTAAAAAACTTGCCGATCGACGGGCGACAATGCCCAAAGTATTAGTAGAATCTTTAAATGAAAATGCGTTAAAAGTGGTGGGCGATACTTTATTTGTGACGGGTGATAATACGTTAATTCCGCAAGTTCATGAAGAATACGCTCACTTATTTCTAAACTCAATCGAACTTAAGTTCAAAGACTTTCTCAATTTACACGAAAATCGCGAATAAGACCTCTTAAACTAAGTTTGCAATGAAAACAATCAAAATCCCCAAAAGAGTCTCTGCAACCCTATTAAATGCCCTGGCTGCGGGGGTCGTGCCTCGCCTGGGTTTAGACCACATTGCCATTGGTCGCCAAAAAGAAATTACAGCCCTTCATCAAGACTTAGAAAATATTAAAGAAGGCGGCACAGCATTTCGTTTTATTGTGGGACGATATGGGGCAGGAAAAAGCTTTTTAATTCAATATTTACGCAATCAAGCGATGGAACAGGGCTTTATTGTTGCCGATGCTGATTTGTCTCCAGAAGCCCGATTAGCCGGAAGTAAAAATGCCGCGATCGCGACTTATCGCGAGTTAATGAAAAACCTCGCAGTCCGGGCAAATCCGAGTGGGGGCGCGATCGCATTGATTCTAGAAAAATGGATTAGTAGTTTGCTTAATCAAGTCGCCCAAGCTACCAACAAACGCCCCGGCGATCCTGAATTTGATGCCAAAATTGAGTTAAAAATTCGTGCCGTTGTAGACGATCTAGAAGGGTTAGTACATGGCTTTGATTTTGCCAATGTTATTATCGCGTATTGGCGAGGCTATCGCGAAGATAATACCGACTTAAAAGACGCAGCCTTACAATGGTTGCGCGGCGAATTTAACACCAAAACCGAAGCCAAAAACGCCCTCGGGGTCAAAGCAATTATTGACGATAATACTTGGTATGACTATCTCAAACTCTGGGCAAAACTGGTTACTGATATTGGCTACAGTGGCTTGATTATTTTCCTTGATGAGGCCGTCCATTTGTACAAAATTTCTCACTCGCGATCGCGCCAAAGCAACTACGATAAACTTTTGGCAATGTTCAACGACTCCCTGCAAGGAAAAGCGGAAAACTTAGGTATTATTGTGGGGGGAACTCCGGAATTAATAGAAGACAAAAAACGGGGATTGTACAGCGATGAAGCTTGGCGATCGCGTCTTGCCAGCAACCGTTTTTTACAACCCGGCTTACAAGATACCACCGCCCCCGTTTTACATTTAACCCCCCTCAACGACAGCGAACTTTCTCAACTGTGTCACCGTCTCACACGCATCCACGCCGATCGCTACAACACCTCAAATATTCTCTCAGACCCCCAAATTTCAGCCTTTAAGCAAGCCATTACCAACCGCTTGGGGGCAGACTCATTACTCACCCCCAGAGAGGTCATTCGCGATTTAATTGGCGTGTTGAACTTACTCCAACAAAACCCCCAACTCACCTTTGAACAATTACTCGGCAGTTCAGCCTTTTCCAGCCAAACTTCTGCCACTCCCGGTAACAGCGAATTTGCCGAATTTACCCTCTAGAACTTAGGAATTGCGGTTATTTTCAGGAATTAACTGCTGAAAATCGTCTAAGGACGCGATCGCTTCTCGATGTAGACTTTTCAACAAAGTCAGACCAAATCCGGTTTCAATGCACCGTCTATCCCACTAACCCGCCCACGGATTAAAATCCGGGGCTAATATGGCAAAGTCCGCAAAGGCGGACTAAAAAATTAAGTGGGTTTTGACGTATCGGATTTGGTATTATCTCTTAAATTCTAAAGACTAGCGGTATTCGCGTCTAATCGTTGCAGAGAAATTTCTGCCGCTTGACGCACTTGGGGATGCTCGTCTTTGGTCATAAAATTCAACGCTGAAACGCTTTTTTCGCTGGGAAGATGACCGAGGGCTTCAGCGAGACGCTGACGCACTAACCAATCGTCTGAGGAAACAAATCGTGCAATTTCGCCAACGGCTTCAACGGCTTTGATTTCCCCTAATGCTGAAATCGCTGCTTGCTGTAAAACAACTTCTTTGCTGTCTAGGGCTTCAATTAAGAGGTTTTTGGCCCGGGGGTCTTTAAGGTTACCGAGGGATACTGCGGCACTAAAGCGGACGAGCCAAGAGGTGTCTTCGTAAAAGGCTCGCACTAGGGCTTCATAAGCTCTGGGGTCTTCGAGGTAGCCTAATGCTCCGGCTGCGTCAGCGCGAATGCCATAGTCGGGGTCGCTTTCCATGAGTTTGATGAGAATGGGGTAGCATTCGGGGGTGGGTTTTACGCCGAGGGCAAAAACGGCCATGGAGCGTACTTGTAATATGTCGTCGTTTAATACTTTCTTGATTAGGGGGACGGCATCGATAGGGGGAACTTCGCGCAGATAGGCTAAGGCTAACATGCGATCGCGTGAGTTTTCGCTGTCGAGTTGGGTAGAGATATATTCGAGGCTACGAGGTTTCATATCATTTTTGTTAACTTTCTTTACAAATTCTAATAAACTTTCTCGGACTCTAGCAGGATGGGAAAACCGTATCAGCTTCTTCAGTTATCAGTCATCAGTTTTGGGCAGTAGGCAATCGGCAATCGGGGGGGAGTGGGGAGAAATTATCAATTACCAATTACCAATTACCAATTAGGGGATTTTGGGAACAACCAACAACCAATAACCAATAAAACTTAAGAGCCAGATTCTAAGCGACGCTGCCATTCTTGGTCAATTTTGTCGGCATTGTCGAGATTTTGCGTCAACAAATCCGTTTCAGTGGTGTAGGCGAGGTCTTGGTCGGAAACGGCGGTAGTATTGGCAAATTGTTGGGCGTAGGCGAGTTTGCGTTGTAGCTGTGGGTCGGGTTGCGCTAGGGTTTGGGCGCGATCGCGTCGCTTCTCATTCCGGTCTACAATTTTAGGATTGCGCCACTGATTCCAAAAATGTCGCAGTAAGGGAATGCTCAAGAAAGCAATGCCATAACCGAGCAAAATACCGTAAATTGACTGAACAAAGGCTAAATACCCGGTCGCCGCGATCGCTACTTCTGGATTCTGCATGAGAGAATACAGTACCAAGGCCAAAATAATATTCACCGAGCCTAACCCAATCGAAAGGATAACCTGACCCGTGGTCGCAGAGCTAAACCGCCAGAGATTTTCTTTCAAATAGGGTTCAACGGGTTGTATCGCCGTTTGATTCGCGGTGACTTGTAACTGTGGGAAGTGGTAAATAATATCCCCGGATTCGGAGACTTGAGGATAACCATCAAACCGAGCTAAAACAGGCAGCATAAAGTCTTCATCTTCGAGTTGAGTGGCGCTCAAATCATCGAAGTAAGGGGCAATTTGTTCGGCGGTGACAGCCCCTTTATGGTTGCGAATGACAGTAGCGATATCGCGCCAGCGTCTTTCGTCTAAATCCGCGTTGGGGTTGCCATCGCCAAAGAGGAAGGAGTAAACCGCTTCGAGGAAATTGAGCTTATTTTCTTCCCCAGAAACTTGTCCAGATAATTGGCGGCGGCGTTGGCGTTGCTGGCGTTGTGCGCCGGGGTCAAAAAACCAAAATAAATCGCCAATCCAAAAACGGGGCAAGAAGATCAAACCCCCCCCCCTAGAGCGACTACTACTACCACCACTATTACCCTCGCGATCGCCGCCACTACTATAAATGGCAATAACCGCCGCCAGGATCGCCACTAACATCAAAATGATGGAAATAATTAAAATAATGCCAAAAGAAATGCGGATTAAATAAAATAAAACCCCCCAAACTTTCTGCCAAATTTCTTCTAAGCGAATGCGCCAATATTTGTTACGAATAACACTACGAAAATTTTTCGGAAAAACATAAGCAATATCGCCAGATTCAGAGACTTGTAGATGTGCGCCAGCATCAGCAGCGAGGGCTAACACCCCTTGTTGAGCCGTGTTAATCTCTAAACCGGCTTGAGCGGCTACATCGCCCACTGTGACGCGATATCCGAGTTGTTCAACCGTTTTGTATAGGGTAGGATTGGGAGCCATAGACGATTTTAGTTTAGGAAAGACAGACGATGGTTCTCGTCCTATCTCTATTATGCAAAGGACAAAGGACGAATGACTAAGGACAAATAACAATAGCTGTCAGCCCCCCCCCGCTAACAGCTATCGTAAATTTTATGAAACTAAGTTATATTCTAAGCTGGAACCAGCTGAAGCATGAGCGATCGCCGATCGAAGGTTTGGACTTTCGCAACTTCTTCTAAATCTTTAATAATCCGTTCGAGTAATTCCGCCGCGCGATCGCGATGTTGGTGTTCTCGGCCGCGCAACCGTACCTGAAACTTCACAGAATCACCTTTACTTAACCATTGAATTGCGCGGTTAATGCGAACGCCGTAGTCCGAATCGCCTACATTCGGACGCAGTTTCACTTCTTTTAAGCTAGACTTAGATGAATTTTGACGCTGACGCTTCTTTTGTTGATATTGGTGCTTCCCGTAGTCCATAATTTTCGCGACGGGACCTTCTTGGCGTTGGGAAACGACTACGAGGTCGAGTCCGGCAGCTTTCGCCTGTTTGAGGGCATCCTGGGTATCAACCAAGCCTTGATTATTATTGTCTTGGTCAATCAGCAGCACCTCTTTATCTCTAATTTGACGATTGATAGCTTGTTTCTTAGCGATAATCCTTTCCTCTCAAAAACTCGACAATAGATTGTTCTCTTTTAATAATAAGAGTAGCGCAGTTTCCTAAAATGAACATCTAGCTGGGGTTAGGTGCGAAAGATCGGAGATATTTCTTCGACCCAGAGTTGCCCTAAACCCTGGCTAGAGCGTTGTTTCTGCCTAGCGCTTCATCTCGATGGCGACACGGCATTTATCCCTCCGAAAGCTTAACGGTTTTTGTTTTTTTTTAAGATTTCCGGTTTGACAAAATGCGTATCTCAATCATTTCTATTTTAGCTTTATTCCTCAGCAGTTGTAACCCCAATCCCCCGGTTCCACCCAACCCCGAACCGCGAGAGTTTACTTACAATGAGTTCGAGCAAATTGAAGTCGGGATGACCCTAACCGAAGCCGAAGACGTAATGGGAGATTCTGCTGCGAAAATCAACGAAATTAATACTGATTTGGGCATGGGAGTTGTTCCTATTAAAAATGTGACTTATCAATGGGTAAATGACGATGGCTCATCTGTAACCGTTTTAGAGCAGAATGGTGATATTATCTTCAAGATGCAAACGGGTTTAGACAAATCGCGATCGCAAAGATAACGCTAGACTTAAATTAAAGTTCTTCTTCTTGTTTGTAACCCATGACCCTTTTGGCCTTGCGATCGGTAAAAAAAGACTTTGGCATCAAAGAAATCCTCAAAGATGCCACCTTCAGCATCGAAGAAGGGGATAAAGTGGGTTTAATTGGGGTGAATGGTTCGGGGAAATCAACTCTCCTCAAAGCCATTGCGGGCCTCGAAACCATCGACAGTGGCGAACTCTGGACAAACTCCGGCGCAAAAATCGTTTATCTGCCGCAACAACCGGAGGTAGAAGAAGACCGCACCGTTTTAGAACAGGTATTCGCGGATAGTGGCGAGAATATGCGCTTAGTGCGCGAATACGAAGAAATTTCAGCAAAAATGGCCCGTTCTTCCGAACAAACTGATAAGCTCTTGAGTCAACTTTCAGCAGTATCTCAACGCATTGAAGCCGCAGGGGCTTGGGAAACGGAAACCAACGCCAAAATCATCTTATCTCAATTGGGAATTGAAGACTTCGAGGCCCGAGTTGGGGATTTATCTGGAGGATACCGCAAACGAGTCGCGATCGCGGCCGCCCTTCTTGCCGAACCGGATGTTTTGTTGATGGACGAACCCACCAACCACCTCGATGCCCTTTCCGTCGAATGGTTGCAAAGCTATCTCAACCGTTACAGTGGCGCACTTTTCCTCATAACCCACGACCGCTACTTTCTCGATCGTGTGACTAATCGTATCGTAGAAATTGACCGAGGCGACATTTACACCTATTCCGGGAACTACGCTTATTATCTCGAAAAGAAAGCCGCCGCCGAAGAAGCCGCCCAAAGCAGCCAACGCAAACATGCTGGAGTATTGCGTCGGGAACTTGAATGGCTCAAACGGGGGCCCAAAGCCCGCAGCACCAAGCAAAAAGCCCGCATCGACCGCGTACATGAGATGCAAAATACTGAGTTCAAACAAGCCCAAGGCAAAGTCGAAATCGCCACAGCCGGCCGTCGTATTGGGAAAAAAGTCATTGAACTTCATCATATCTGCAAAGCCTATGGCGATCGCGTCATTCTCCAAGACTTTTCCTACAACTTTAACCGGGAAGACCGCATCGGCATTATTGGCCCCAACGGGATTGGTAAATCCACCCTCATGGACATTATCACAGGCCGCATTGAACCCGACGCTGGAACCGTTGAAATCGGCTCTACCATTCACTTTGGCTACTTTGACCAACATTCCGATGATGTCAACCTCAACCCCAACCAGCGCGTCATTGACTACCTCAAAGATGTAGCCGAACTCGTCAAAACCGCCGATGGTAGCATCATCACCGCTTCCCAAATGTTAGAGCGCTTTCTTTTTCCTCCCAATCAACAATACGCTCCCATTCACAAACTCTCTGGGGGAGAAAAACGCCGCTTATTCCTTCTGCGCGTCCTCATGGGTGCGCCGAATGTCCTCATCCTCGACGAACCCACCAACGACTTAGACGTACAAACCCTGGCAATTCTCGAAGATTACCTCGAAGACTTCAACGGTTGTGTCATTGTGGTGTCTCACGACCGCTACTTCCTCGACCGTACCACAGAAATGACCTTTGCCTTTGAAGGACAAGGGATTTTACGACAATATCCCGGCAATTATTCCGTTTATCTCGACTACAAAAAAGCTGCCGAACAAGCCGCCGCCGAACAACAACAACAAACCCAAACCAAGGTTAATAAATCTAAGCCCGAAACCCCACAAAAGACCACTCAAAAAGATAATAAATCCCGTAAACTCTCTTTCAAAGAAAAGCGAGAATATACCGAACTCGAAGACAAAATCCCCCACCTGGAAAGCGAAAAAGAAGCGATTGAAAACCTGCTTTACACCAATCCCCCCGAAGATTACACCGAGTTACAAACCCTCACCGAACAACTGGCTCAAATTACCAAAACCATTGACACGGCTACCGAGCGTTGGCTAGAGTTAGCCGAACGAGTGGAGGAGTAAAACTGTTTTTTGTCATATCAAATCCGAAAAAAACAACCACTGTTTGAGAACCCCGTTTTCTTACTTGCTTACACAGTCAAGTTGAATTTTTAAGCTAAAAACCGGGGTTCTTAATCCCTATTAATTAAACGGATTTGATATCAAGTATTCTGCTCGACCAATTGGTGTAAATAAGCAATAATTTCTTCTTTACTTATTAAATCTTGAGACTGTACACAATAAGAAGGATAGAGAAATCGATTTTTATTTGTCACTTGGCTTTTTCTTGTGTCTAAATTCAAACCATGTTTCTGGGGGAAAATAAGCCACTTTGTACTCAGTCGCTGTTGCGGTACAATTGTCCCCCAAGCGAATGAGGTGGGGAAACAATACCAAATAATAACGGCTGGAGGATTAAGCCATTGTTTACTTTCTACTTCTCCACACATCCAGCCTCTACGATGATATTGTTTAACCTGTTCGAGGGTTGTTAAATCGCAATTGACACTTTTGACTGATATCCAAAAAAGTCGCTGTCTAAATTGGCTATAAATGGGAATATCTTCATCTGTATTAAATTGTGTAATCATGGGTAGCCTGACATTAAATCCTCTTTTGGCCAACCCTTTACGAACAATCTCTACTGCTTTTTCTCCTTCTTGAAAAAACTGATTCCAGGTCATCTATTCAAAAAGTCCCTTCAATTTTTCGAGAAGTTTCATTTAACCCTAAAATATCGGGATAATCTGCAATAATTTTCCGAGAAACGTTGTTACAATAGCTGGCAATTTGAGGATATTGATTACCCAACCATGCTAAAGGCGTGATACAAGTATCTTCTGGGATGTAAGCTTGTTTTTCTAAAAGCATTATGGTTTCTTTCATTGCGGCATTGATTTCACCCACTAAGTTCGGAAATTGAGTTTTAGCATCTTCTAAAATTAACCAGTAATTGTTGTAAATATCGCGATGAATACTGATTTGATTATTTTCAGCATTTTCCTCGATTGATTTTAACAGGGTTTGAGGTTTTAACTTAACTGCTTCTTCAACGGCAACTAAAAAACTTTCAACAGCTTTTTTATAATTATCAAAAAGATTGGGATTATTTCTCCATGTTCCTATCCAAGTTAACTTAATATTTAACTTAGCTTCTTGCCAAGCGCGTTTTAATTCTTGGGTAACATTTTCTTTGGAAATAAAAACTGATTTATTTCTGATGTTTTGAGCTAATTTTGAAAAATATTCTTGATTCTCACTATCTAAATGATGCCAATATTGACGGATAAATTCCGCTAATTTTTGATAACCTTGAGTTTCTTGGGAGATTTTTTCCCAATCATTTTCTATTTCTAGCGAACTATTGAGAAAATCTAATCCAGAAAACAATAAATAATATTCATCTAAAAAGTCTATAACACGGTCTAATTCTTTTTGAAATTCTAGGCTGTAGTCATTAATATATTTATTTTGAAACTCAATAACTAAGTTTTTCGCTAAAGATAAACTGTTAACTAAACCGTTGATGTCTTGGGATAAGCCACGATTAATATATTGTCTCAAACTCTCAAAAAGTTGCATCGCTAAACTATTTAGGGCTTCAGAATGGGAAATGGCATACAGATTTTCATATCTCAACCGAATTTCATCAAGTTTATTTTGTATTATTTGGGGATTATCAATAATTGTCGTCATGTTCTATTTTTGAAATTGAGTTAATAACCAAGCACTAACTTTGCCATGATTGGTTTGACGAGTGCGTTGTAATGCTGTTTCGAGTAAAGCTATTTCCAAGCCCGGCAAAACCTGAGATTGTCTGATTCTCCGACTTCCCTGATTCGCAATTAAAAACGCCAAAATCTCAACTTTTTTGACATCAACAATCCAATATTCATTCACTCCCATCTCCTCGTATAACAAGCGTTTATTCCCTGTATCATCGGCTAAGGAAGTATTCGCTACTTCGATGACTAAATTAGGGGGTGGATATTGGTTAAGATCGACGATTCCGGTTCCCCAGGGGATAGTATTGGCTGTGTCTCCAATATAAAAAGACGCATCGGGTTGAGCTTCGCGAATCCCGGCTTTGCGATAGGTACAGTTATCTTTGCCGTTCAAATCAATATTTTTAATTCCTGCAAACAAATGAACCGCATGAGAAATAATAGAATGATCTTGTGCGTGGTCATTGCCTAATGGTGACATTTCCAGCCTCATCTGGTGGTTGTAGAAATAGCTTTTACCTTTTTCGCTGGGAAAATCTGCGATCGCGTTCAGATAATCATCCCAGGTTGCTGTTATCCAGGTATCAATCGGGATTTGAGGGCTGGAAATTTGACTCATCATTAAAATGTCCGCGAGAAATCTTCTAACTCGAAGTTATCCCAAATTCTGGCGTTTGCCACAAAAGACGCGCCAGAATTTTAGCGACATTAAACGCATCGTCGTCGCCGCGATGGTGGGTTCCTTCGAGGGGAATCTTGAGGAGTTCGAGGGCTTTAGCCATTCCCACTTCATGGTTTAAACCCAACACGATCGCGACGAGGGTTTTGACATTAATATGGCGATCGCTAAAAGGATATTTAACGTTAAATGCTTTACATTGCTTAACAAACTTGTGACGGTCGTATTCGCCGTAACTAGCCCACATCCGCTTTTGCGATTGATGTTGGCCCCGTAAATAACCGCAAGCCTGACGAAAAGACATCCCCTCGTCTACCTGGGCTTGGGTCAGCGTGGTTAACTCCGTACAAAACGCGCTCACTTGCGATCGCGTCGGTTGGACTAAAATGCTTTCTTTGGCTAACGGCTGACGCAGCTTGAGATCGAGGGGACACAGGCCAATTTCAATAATTTCGCGTTCTTGACCAAGAGGGGGATGACCGCGCCAACAAGTGGCTTCAATATCAACAACTAAAATGCGATCGAGTAAAATGGACATCCCTCCTCTGAGTCTATGATTAACCGAGTTCCTCGCGATCGGAAGTCGGTTCTGCGAGTAAAGTTTCTAAGCGGTCTTTCGACCACTGTTCGGTAGGATAAGCGACGGCTTCAATGGAAGAAAGCCGAATTAACCAAGTGGTACGTTTATACAAGGTATCTTCAAAGTCCTCATCCTCTGTCACCGACAAAGCCAGAATTTCGATGAACTCTGAATCTATATGCAGAGGAATACCCGCATAACTGTCATTATTGGTTTCAATCCAGACTTTACTTCCTTGTTGTAAAGCGTCTTCCAAACGGCTATACAGCAGGTTAGCCGAGAGATGAACTCGTCGAGGCCGGGAGAATAACCGTCGGAAGAAATTGAGAAGGTTCTGCATTCTATCGCCATCCTTAGAAAGAAAGGGCATTGGACAATGAGGTGTCTTTAGTTACCATGTTCCTATTTCAAGTTCGGTACTGGCAAGTCGCTTTTTTAAAGTTTTGATGAAGTTCAACAGCGAATTTACCAAAGTACCTAGTCAATCAGTCATCTAAGCTTCAGCCCTAAAACTAAAAACCCAATGACTTTTGACCTCAAGATGTGTTAGCCATTAATCCTGCCGCCGCAGATAAACGCAGTGGCGGATTCCTTGGCTTAAGGGTAGAGTCAATGGGACAACTGACTCGATAACACCGCCATATTGTAACGCAGTCTGAGTAACACTCGCGGCTTCATCGTCACTCCAGCGGCCGCGATAAAGTACCGCGATACCGCCGGGTTTGAGTAGCGGTAAGGTATAAGCCGCGCAAGTTTCAGCTTGACTCACAGCGCGAATCAAGGCCACATCAAACTGCTTTCTCTGGGACGTTAACGCCTCAGCCCTAGCTGTCCGGGTGGTGACTTGGGTCAGTCCCAATTCTGGAATTAAGGTATCGAGAAAGGCGGTTTTCTTGCGGGTAGAGTCGAGGAGGGTCACGCGATCGCGAGGTCGGGCGATCGCGACAGGTAAGCCCGGAAATCCTGCCCCCGTCCCAATATCAATTACAGTTTTCGCGCCATCTTGGGTTAACCAAGGGGCAATTCCGGCCAAAGAATCCCACAAATGTTTTTCCCAAAAGGCTTCAGGATCGGTAATGCGGGTTAAATTTAATTGCTCATTGCCCCGCAAAATAGCGGCATAGAGTTGTTCAAATAACCCTTGTTGTTTGGAATCGGGCTGCCATTGCAAGGTTTCTTGCCATAACGCCTCAAAAGACGGTAAAGCCGTTTGTGATGGGGTGTGCATGAAATTTTTAAGCCAAAATCCGATCGTAAGCTGAAGGTGAAGCCAATTGTTGTGGATCGACGGCTTCGAGGCAACCGTTGTCAATGCGCCAACAGCGATCGGCAATTTGTATTAATTCTCCCGCATCGTGAGTCACCACCAACAGCGTCCAATGGTCTTTGAGTTTTCCGAGGAGTTTCACCAACTGACGACGCATCGACCAATCTAACCCGGCGGTGGGTTCGTCTAGCATCAATAAATTAGGCTGACGAATCAGTTGGACGGCTAAAGCCAAACGGCGTTGTTGTCCCCCACTGAGAAAATGTGGCGGCGTACTCAAGGATAAATGGTCTAAACCCACTTCTGACAAAGCCCCTTTAACTTGTTCGCTGGTGAGTTCGGGATGACCGAGGCGCAATTCTTCGAGAATGGTATTGCCACAAAAATGTCGTTCGGGAAACTGAAACACTAACCCCCCCAACATTTGTAAATCAAGGGCAGTAAGTTCTTGTTCTCCCCAATAAGCACAGCCTTTGGTGGGTTCAGCCAAGCCCGAAAGAATTTCGAGGAGGGTTGATTTTCCCGAACCACTCGGACCGACAATTAACCCTAATTCTTGGGGGGCAAGTTGAAGGTTGAGGCCCTTAAGTATAGGGTTTGGGGTAGCGGGGGGATGATAAACCAGATTTTTCAGATAAAGCATTCAAAGACGATACGCGATCGCTGTCACTTTTTCTTGACCTTAACATTTTTTTTGATATCGCGGCAGCAACCCCCTAGGTTTCTAGGAATTATCGGCAGCAATTGATACAATCCCCGACCATTGCACCTTTTTTTCCTGGGTACGACGATAGGAAAAGAAATGCGCCTCGTCTTGATAAGTACACAACGGACAAACCGCAAGTTGTTGGCTGCGAATGCCCATTTTTTCCAGTTGCAGGGCGATCGCGCGACGCACATCTAGGCGAATTTTACCGGGGGCGGCATCTTCAATCAAAGGGGAATTGGGCAGCATTCTGAGAATATTGAGCATATTGTCCCCTTGGCTTTGGGGCGTACCGGGAAATAGGCTTTGGGCGACTTCCACGGCAACATCGTTCCCCACTTGATACACTTTCCCCGCGATCGCAGGGCCTAATGCAATGACTAAATCTTCGACAATCGTACCTTGACTCCGCAACCGTTCGATAGCCTTGGGGACAACTTGTTGGGCTGTTCCCCGCCACCCCGAATGAATTGCCGCTACTCGTCCCGTGGCGCGATCGCCCATCAAAACCGGGGTACAATCGGCACTCGCCACCCAAGCCGATTGTAAGGGGCGATCGCTCATCACACCATCGGCGGGCGGTAAATCCCCTTCTGCGGTCATTGCCATGGATTCTAAGGCAATTTCAGCCGGAGTTAGCACTCGATTGCCGTGTACTTGTTTGACGCGATAAACCGGGGCTTCGGGCTGTAAAATATTGACCAAATTGTTCGGTTTACGAGGCCAAGCCGACTTGCTAAAAAAACCGTGGGGCCAAGCTTGCAATAAATCGCAAGTTAAATAAGAAATCCCCTCATTCGATTGCCATTGCCAACCATTCATGAGTAAAAAGTCAATAACATCTAGACTAAGCGAGTTAACTGGACGCGGTAGCGTTGTTTTTTGGTAATAGCCATCTCTCCCACTTCCAAGCGTCCTTTACCCCGTACCGAAATCAAATCTCCTGGTTGTACCGTTGTACTGGCTTGTTTGGCCGCTTTCCAGTTAATTCGCACATCCCCAGCATTAATCAAATCCGCCATTTTACTGCGAGACACCCGAAACCCCGCCGACGCGATCGCATCGAGGCGCATCGAAGCCTCTACTGTCGTCATTTCTTGGCGTTTTGGCGGACGCACTTTGAGATCGCTCATTTCAATGCCCCGCACTTGGACGGGAACTGAGCGTACCTGGTTTAAAGAAGATTCTAAAAATTCCACTAATTCGGGAACGACAACCGCTTGTGCGCCCCGTTCCCCCAACACAATGATATCGCCAATTTTCTCGCGCACCACCCCTGTACCTAAAATTGCCCCCAGGAAGTCGCGATGGGAAGCGGGGTCAAACAAAAAATTACCAGCAATATCAATGGCCGCGAGTTCCACTTGGCTACTATCTAAGGGTAACTCCGATCGCGCGATCGCCACTCGTTGCCGTTCGGCTTGGGGGTAGCCTCCCCAGGGGAACAAACTAATTTCAGCTAAGGAGGCAAACTTGGCTTGGGCTTGAATCCAATCCGGGGGCGATAAAAAATCTGTTACCGTAATTTCCCAAGTCGCGATCGCGCTTTCTGCCTTGTCAATAATGCGGGCGATCGCTTCCCGATTGTCCACACCTTTTAATAAATCTTCTCTGGGTAACATAAAACTTGGTTATTAGTTATTGGCTTTAGCCGTAGAGTGCAAAGGGCGAATTAACGCACCATTTACATCCTGTACCTGCCTCAATTTTAGAGTTAAATAATACTACTCTTAAAAAATGTTCAAGTCGATCTTTCGACTAAAAACATGATATAAGCTCTACCAACAACCAACAACAAACAACCAACAACAACCTAAAACTGACTCAACGAATAACTCGCTAAATTTTCCGGTTCCAACTCTTTTAAAATCTTCTCCGCTTGTTGCTTCCAACCCACCGAAGTTCCCTTAAAAACCACCAAAAACTTGTCTTCCTTTAACGCCTTTTGGTAAGGCAAATTTGTGGGTTGATCTTCATCCGGCGACAAAATCAAACCGCCCCCAATAAAAGCACTTCCCATTGCACCCCCCATCGCACCCAGTAAACCCCCCAAAAAATGATTCCCCAAAGCACCCGCCGACGGTAACAGATAATAACCCGTTTGCAGATTAAACAGAAACCCCCCCACAAAGCCAAACGGCACCAACCAAATTGCCATACGAAGCGCTCGTTTGCGGGCTTTAGCCGTCGGATTCGCCAACCCCACCTCCTCAGCACTAAAATAACCGCGACCAATAATCGCAATTTGATCTTGCGGTAAACCCGCCTTTTCCAATTGAGTATAAGCCGCCTCCGCTTGCATACGGTCTGGCAAAATAGCAACTAAATAATTCATAAAATTCCCCCGAAAGTTTATAATGACCAATCCCACTCTTGGGCATGATGACAAAGGCAATCAGACTGCCCCAAAGCAATGATAAACTGAACTGGAGTTAAGCTCGCAAAGCCTCCATCACCGAACAAAATAAACTCCCCGACATCGGGACAACGCTTACCGTACAAACTTGATATGTCAAAGGTTCTCGTCTCTGACCCCATCGCTGAAGCTGGAATAGAAATTCTCTCCCAAGTCGCCCAAGTAGATGTTAAAACTGGGCTGTCTCCAGAGGAACTCGTCAAAATTATTTCCGAATATGACGCACTTATGATCCGTTCGGGAACCCGCGTCACCGCCGAGGTGATTGAAGCCGGAACGCAGCTCAAAATTATTGGTCGGGCTGGTGTCGGTGTCGATAACGTCGATATTCCCGCCGCCACCCGTCGCGGCATTGTGGTGGTGAATTCCCCTGAAGGCAACACCACCGCCGCCGCCGAACACGCCCTAGCCATGATGATGTCTTTATCCCGTCATATTCCTGCCGCGAATCAATCGGTCAAAGAAAACCGGTGGGAACGCAAAAAATTCATGGGAACTGAAGTCTACAAAAAAACCCTAGGGGTAGTCGGACTTGGTAAAATTGGCTCCCATGTCGCTGGAGTCGCAAAGGCCATGGGCATGAAACTCTTAGCTTATGACCCCTTTATTTCCACCGAACGGGCCGAACAACTCGGCTGTCGCTTAGTTGACCTCGACCTATTGTTTAGCGAAGCCGATTACATTACCCTCCACGTCCCCAAAACCCCAGAAACCACCAACTTAATTAATGCCGAAGTTCTGGGCAAAATGAAACCCACCACCCGCATTATCAACTGTGCTAGGGGTGGCATTGTAGACGAAGCTGCCTTAGCTGATGCCGTTCGCGACGGTAAAATTGCCGGGGCTGCTTTAGATGTCTTTGTCAGCGAACCTTTAGGGGAATCGCCGTTGCGGGATTTAGGGGAAAAAGTCATTCTCACCCCCCACTTAGGGGCATCTACCGAAGAAGCCCAAGTGAATGTGGCCGTTGATGTGGCCGAGCAAATCCGCGATGTCTTATTAGATTTACCAGCCCGGTCTGCGGTAAATATACCGGGATTGAATCCCAATGTCCTCGAACAACTCAAGCCTTACCTCAAACTGGCTGAAACCTTGGGGAACTTAGTCAGTCAAATCGCTGGGGGACGTATCGACCGCTTAGAAGTTCGTCTGCAAGGGGATTTGGCCACCAGCCAAAGTCAACCCATTGTCCTAGCTTCTCTGAAGGGCTTATTGTCTCAAGCCTTGCGCGAACGGGTTAATTACGTTAATGCCAGCATCGAAGCCAAAGAACGGGGCGTGCGCGTCATCGAAACCAAAGACGCAGCCGCCGGAGATTATCCCGGTTCTCTGCATCTGGCAGCCCACGGTTCTTTAGGAGAACATTCGGTAACTGGGGCATTACTCAGCGATGGTGAAATCCGCATTACTAATTTAGATGGTTTTCCCATTAACGTACCACCGAGCAACTATATGTTATTTACCCTCCACCGGGATATGCCGGGGATTATTGGCCGCATTGGTTCGTTGTTGGGGAACTTCAACGTCAACATTGCCAGTATGCAAGTCGGGCGTAAAATCGTGCGAGGTGATGCCGTAATGGTCTTGAGCCTTGACGATCCCCTTCCTGACGGTATTCTGACCGAAATCAATCAAATTCCAGGGATTCGCGATGCTTATACCGTGGCGCTGTAGTTGTTGGATAAGACTAATAACCCATGATTATTAGTGACAAGTGATAGTTTTGGCATTATTGTCAAGTGTGGGGTAGGGGCGTAGTTGCTTGACCAATTCTCTTTTTTTGTGCCAGACAAGTGCCTAAAAGCGGGTTAGATTGGATGAGGAAACTTCGTTCCTACAAGATTCGATGGTTTTTTGGGTAACAGGCTTGATGCCGCGCTCAACTTGTCACTAATGACCAATGACCAAAAAATGTTTAATTGGTAATTGGTAATTGCTTATGGCCAATAGCTGGTGGGAAATTCAGATTGTTTGCGATCCAAGTGCTGAAGATTTAATTTTTTGGCGATTGGATAGTTTTGGCTGTAGTGGCACTGCGAGTGAAAAGAAAAGTCATTCCCTGCTGCTGCGATCCTATCTGCCCGAAGAAGAAGCCCAACTGCTGGACTTAGCAGCTTTGTCATTGTGGCTGCGTCAAGATGCGTTGGTATCTGGCATCAAAATTCCTAAAATGCGCTGGCATTTGATTGACGAAGAAGACTGGGCTAGTAGTTGGAAACAACATTGGCAACCCCAAATGATTGGGGATTTGTTTGTCGTTTGTCCGGCTTGGTTACCCGTTCCCGAAGAAGCTCGCGATCGCCTCTGCATTTTACTCGATCCGGGAGCGGCTTTTGGCACGGGAACTCACCCCACCACCCAACTCTGTCTAGACTCGATTGAAATGCGCCTCAGCGAAGACCCGGAAAAGATGGTGATGGCTGATATTGGCTGTGGTTCGGGGATTTTATCGATTGGGGCGGCATTGATGGGTATAAAGCAGGTTTACGGCGTTGATATTGACTCCCTCGCGGTCAAAGCGGCTCGGAACAATCGTACCCTCAATAACATCGATCCTAACCGCATTGTTATCGAAAAAGGCAGCATTCAAAAAGTTGCTCAATTGTTAACTGAACCTGTAGACGGCTTGGTTTGTAATATTTTGGCGGAGGTCATTATTGATTTAATTCCCCAAATGACTGAGATTGTTAAACCCAAAGGTTGGGCAATTTTAAGTGGTATTCTTCTCGACCAAGCCAAACCCATTGCCGACACCCTCGAAGCCCATGGTTGGGTGGTTGCAACTTTGTGGAAAAAGCAGGAATGGTGTTGTTTTAATGTCCGACGAGCTTAGCTTTTTTCAGTTATCAGTCATCAGTTTTTTAGGCAGTAGGCTTGTAGGGGCGCTCTTTTCCCCGCCCAACAACCAACAACCAACAATCAATAACCAATAACCAGTAACCAATGACAAATAATAGGTATATCGCGATCGCGGGACTAACTTTTGTTTGCGTTTTAGCGTTTATTTGGCAGTTGGGCAGTACAGGTTTAGTCGATGAAACTGAGCCGTTATTTGCCGAGGCTGCCCGTCAAATGACGGTAACCGGGGATTGGATTACGCCCTATTTCAATGGTGAGACTCGCTTCGATAAACCGCCGTTGATTTATTGGTTGATGGCGATCGCGTATAACATTTTAGGGGTCAATGCTTGGGCGGCCCGTTTGCCTTCTGCCCTGTCCGCGATCGCCCTTACAATCGGCGTTTTCCTCATTCTGCGTTACTTCGGCTATGCTACCCCCAAAGCGGCAAAATCTCCGACCTCCCCCCGCAAACAACTCTGGTTAGCCGCTGGAATTGGGGCAACCCTAAATGCTTTTAATATCCAAACCCTGGTTTGGGCGCGGACGGGGGTTTCGGATATGCTGTTGAGTGCTTGTATGGGGCTATCTCTCATTAGCTTTTTTTGGGGTTATGTCACCGCAGAAAAGCAACAACTCCCCGCAGATGGGACATCCGAAGCGAGTCATACAAAGTCTGCCCTCGCGAAAGACAAGGAAATAAAAGGGAAAAACCATAGTTGGTTTTCTGTTCCCAATAAGGGATATTTAGGGTTTTATATTTTTGCCGGATTAGCCGTCCTCGCGAAAGGCCCGATTGGTATTGTGCTACCGGGTTTGAGTTTGATTATTTTTAGCCTTTATTTCGGTAATTTCTGGAAATTATTGCGAGAAGTTGGTGTAGTTGTTGGCAGCGCAATTTTCTTTGTGATTACTGTGCCTTGGTACGTTTTAGTCACTCTTGCCAACGGTCAAACTTATATCGATTCTTTCTTTGGATATCACAACTTTGAACGTTTCACAGGGGTAGTGAATAATCACGCTGCACCCTGGTATTTTTACTTTTTGGTGGTTTTTGTCGGATTTCTACCTTGGTCGGTGTATTTGCCCCTCGCGATCGCCCGTCTGCGTTTTTGGCAGCGTTCCCATTGGCAACAGCAACCCCGTCACAGTCATCTGGGGATATTAGCTTTGGCTTGGTTTGTGGCGATTTTTGGCTTTTTTACCATTGCTGTAACGAAGTTGCCCAGTTATACCTTGCCTTTACTACCGGCGGCGGCGATTATCGTGGCTTTATTCTGGAGTGATGAACTGACTCGCGATTTGGATAAATATCCGTCTCACTTGGATTTTAAGCACAACTGGGGACGTTTAATCAGTGGAGGATTGAATTTGATTGTCGCGATCGCGATGACGATTGCCATTTTCATCAGTCCTAATCTCATCGGTTACGATCCCGTTGCGCCCAACTTTGGCGAACTGTTTGCTGCAACTGGGTTACAGTGGCGCGGGGCGATAATCTGGGGGCTTACCAGTGTCGCGATCGCCCTGTTAATCTGGCGCAAAAATACCTGGCGTTGGCTGCTTCCGGTGAATCTGATGGCCTTTACTCTTTTTCTCGCGATCGTCCTCACTCCTGCCCTCGATTTTGTCGATCGCGTCCGTCAAGAACCCATCCGCGATTTAGCCGCCACAATTATCGAAGAACAGCAGCCCAACGAACCAATTTTTATGATGGGTTTCAGAAAGCCCACCTTAGTTTTCTATACCCAAAAACCTGTCCGTTATGTCTATGCCCAAGACGACACCCAAGCCTCTCTCCACCAAAATCCCCCCAGCAGCGATACAGTTTTGATGGTGGGACAGCCTACAGGTATTACAAATGCTTTCAACCTTCAGCCTGACGAATACCAAGATTTAGGTCAAAGAGGTGCTTATCAATTAGTACGGATTGAAGTAGATCGGTTGTTGCAATAATCGACTAAAAATAATTAAACCGTCACTGGTGTAGGAATAGCAGCATCTTCGAGGAGAATGCGGATATTTTCGGGGGCTAATTTTACCTTAACCGCTTGACCAATGACGGAAGTATTGAAACGTTCTTGTTGTAGGTTTTGGCGACGGACGACAATGGTGCTGCTAGGGGTTAAGCGGACGACAAAGCGGGTATCTGTACCTAAGTAAATGACATCTTCGACTATCGCGGGGATACAGTAGTTTTTGTCCGTATCTGCTGAATACAGCATGATTTTTTCAGGACGAATCGCGAGGGTGACATAGCGATCGCGCGCAATTGGTGTGTCATGCTGAACGCTGAGGGGGAGGGTTTCGTCTACGAGAATTTGGACGCGATCGCCTTCGCTGCCCATTACTTTTCCGGTTAGGAAGTTGGTTTCCCCGATAAAGTCCGCCACAAAGCGCGATCGCGGGTTTTCGTAAATCTCGCTAGGCGTACCCACTTGTAACACCTTACCGCCATTCATCACGGCAATGCGATCGGACATGGTAAGGGCTTCTTCTTGGTCGTGGGTAACGTAAATAAAGGTAATCCTCACCTGACGCTGCATCGATTTAAGTTCAAACTGCATTTCCTTTCGCAGTTTCAAATCTAACGCCCCCAAAGGTTCGTCAAACAGCAATACTTCGGGGCGTTTGACTAAAGCCCTCGCCAGGGCAACTCGTTGCTGCTGACCCCCGGAAAGCTGCCGAGGACGGCGATTTTCGAGGCCATTGAGGCGTACTAAGGCTAAAGCATCCCCTACCCTGGTTTTAATTTCAGAAGTAGCTACTTTGTCCATCTGCAAGCCAAAGGCGACGTTTTCGGCAACAGTGAGATGGGGAAATAAGGCGTAGTTTTGAAATACAGTATTCACGGGACGATCGAAGGGAGGGCGATCGCCCATGGGTTGACCGTGAATGAAAATTTCCCCTGATGTCGGCACATCAAAACCCGCGATCGCTCGCAGTAGCGTGGTTTTACCGCATCCCGACGGGCCCAAAAGCGAGAAAAATTCCCCCTCGGCAATTTGTAAATTAACGTTATCGACTGCCAGAAAATCTCGATTATTTTGACCTTTATAAACTTTGCTAATGTCTTTGAGTTCAACTGCGTGCATTGCTTTCCCCTTGCTGCATCAACCGCGATCCCCCATTATTTTAATCGAGGGGGGCGGCATAAATCCCGAAGTGGGTCGCAACGGGACGCTGATACATGGGAATGCGGCTGTGAATGGGAGAATTGAGGGCTTGAATTTTCCCGGTGTGACTTGAAACTAAGGTTGTTGAACCGTCCCCGCCGAGAGAGTAAAAACTACAGTAATTAATCAATTCCAAAAAGCATCAAGACGCAAGACAAAACCGTGCAAAACTCCTTGGCTTGAGTTTTCAAAGAGTAAAATTCGCTTTACCACAAACTCACTTTCAATTCAGTCCAAGCATCATCATACAAAATGGTCGCTTCGCCAATATCGTGTAAATATTGTAATCTTTCGTACACTTCTGGAGGGGGATAAATGGCGGGATTGTTGCGATCGCTCTCCGCAATCAAGCCCTGTTCTAATGCCACTTTATTCGGCGTTGCATAAGCCACATAATTAGAAATTGCAGCGCTAATTTCTGGTTCTAGGGTAAAGTTAATAAACTTTTCTGCGAGTTCTTTATGGGGTGCATTTTTAGGAATAGCTAAGGTATCAACCCAGACAATCGACCCTTCTTTGGGAATCACATAACGCAAATCCGGGTTATCCGCCATTACTTGAAAAATATCCCCACTCCATTCGACTGCAAGATCGACTTCTCCTTGTTCGAGTAAGGTTTGTCCGGTATCAGGAGCAAATACAGAAATGACTTCTTTTTGGCGCAATAAATAGTCTTTTGCCTTTTCTATTATTGCCGGATCGGTGGTGTTGGGGTCTTCTCCTAGGTAAATTAAAACTAAGCCCAAAATGACTCGTAAATCTTCTACTAAAGCCACGCGGTTTTTAAATCTTGGGTCAAATAATGCCGTCCAACTGTCAATTTCTCCCCCGGTTTCCTTAATGTTGTAGCCAATTCCTGCGGTTCCCCATTGATAAGCCACACTATACTGATTCCCCGGATCGAAGAAGTAATCGATAAATTTATCATCTAAGTTTTTGAGGTTCGGAATGTTGTCGTGATTCAGCTTTTCTAACATTCCCAGTTTGATCATAATTTCGACATAATCTCCCGTGGGAACAATCAGATCGTAACCGGGATTTCCGCCTCGCAGCTTTGCAAATAAAGACTCGTTACTATCGTAGGTTGAATAGTTAATTTTTGTGTTATATTTTTCTTCAAAAGCTGCGATTACTTCTGGGTCAATATAATCCGACCAATTGAAAATATTAAGAACATTCTCCTCGGAATTACTCAAAGGCATTAAAGGGCTACTCGCGCAACTCACGGGGATAAAAGCGCTAAAGAGGAATAAAAGACAAAGCAGGATTATTCGTTTCATGGCTTTAATTTAGGCATAGTTTATTGTTGACTGTAGGTTGGGTTGAGAGACGAAACCCAACATGAGTTTAAAACTTAAAACTCGTTCCTAAGTTCTATAGCACTACGACCAAACATTAGGACATTGTGTAGGGTGGGCATCGCCCACCATCTCTAGCTTTGAGCCTTTGTATTATGTCTCAAGGCACGAACGTAGTACTATATTTAGGAATTCTCCTGTTGAGGCTCTAACTTGTTATTACGTCCCTTGTTTTTCCCTCGCAACAAGGTTAGTTTCCCTAATCTTATCAAACCTCTTAATTGAGACATATCCTCGTTTATTTGTTTTTGGGTTGAACCTAGAAACAAGCGTGTAATTCTTATCGACGATTGTCTTGGTTTTGGAGCATCATAGACCCTACAACCAACAATAACGAGGCTAACAACATTAATGTAGAAATAGCATTAATGGTGGGGGGAACGGGCTTTTTCACCAAGCCATAGACAAATAAAGGTAATGTAGTTGAACCCACCCCAGAGGTAAAGAAAGTAATCACAAAATCATCTAAAGAAAGGGTAAACGCCAGCAACGCGCCACTTAATACTGCCGGGAAAATTAAAGGAAATGTAATCCGCCAAAATACCCGCCATTCGTTAGCCCCTAAATCTAAGGCGGCTTCTTCAATCGAGGGGTCAAGTTCGGCAATTCTTCCCCTAACTGTGACGGCTACAAAGGATATATTAAAGGCAACATGGCCGATAATAATTGTGGGAAGTCCAAAGACTAAATAAGCGCCAGTTAATGTTTCAATAACTTGAAAAATTAAACTGAAAAATACCAGAAGGGCAACCCCCATGGTAATATCAGGAATAATAATGGGGAGAAATAAGATTCCTTCTAATAACGAACGTCCGCGAAAACGGAAACGTTCTAAAGCGATCGCGATCGCAGTTCCCATTATCGTTGCAAGTAGGGTGGAGATGATCCCCACAATCATACTATTTGAAAAGGCTTGCCAAATAATTTCCGAACCAATTTCCTCTGAACCGACGCTAAAGCCTGCCAATAAGCTTTCATACCATTTCAGGGTAAATCCTCGCCATACCGCATTGGTTCGAGAGTCGTTAAAGGAATAAATAACTAAAACAATAATCGGTAAATATAAAAAAAGTAGCCCTAAAATTGTAATAATCCAAAGGGCATATTTACCAAGAGAGCGAATTGTTAAATCTGCTTTTGGTTTCATTGAGGAAGGAAAGTTTGATTGAAGAATAAGGAAACAAGCAAACACAAATCAGGAATTTTCCCCGATTTATTCATCTTCTGCAACTCGGAAATAAAACCAAACCGGAACTAAAATTACTGCCATCATTAAAATTGACAAAACCGAACCAAAAGGTGTATTACGAGCGCGTAAAAACTGGTCTTGAATCACATTCCCAATCATTAATCCTTTCGCACCTCCCAAAATATCCGGGGTAATAAATGCCCCCACCGCCGGAATAAAAACTAATAACGATCCTGCAATAATGCCCCGCTTGGTAAGGGGTAAAACAACCCGGAAAAAGGTTTTAATATCGCTTGCGCCTAAATCTTGTGCGGCTTCGACTAAGGCAAAGTTAAACCGCTCAATGGTGGCATAAAGGGGCAAAATCATAAATGGTAAATAGCCATAAATCAAGCCAATGATGACGGCAAACGGCGTAAAAACGAGATTTAGGGGTTCGTCGATGAGATTTAATTGTTGCAAAATAACATTAATTACACCTTCTTGCCGTAATAAAATAATCCAGGCATAAGTACGGACTAAAAAGTTAGTCCAAAAGGGAATAATAATGAGGAGTAATAAGGTATTTCTCCACCGGGGCGATCGCGTGGCAATAAAAAAGGCCATCGGGTAGCCCATCAACAAACAAATTGCGGTGGTAAACAACGCCAAACCCACCGATCGCCCCAACAATTCCCAATAAACGCCATTCCGCAAACGCTGGTAATGTTCGAGGGTAAATTCCCCGATAACACCGCCATAGGTGCCACGCTCAAAAAAGCTATACAGCAAGACAATCAGCAGGGGAATAATAAAAAAGAGCAGTAACCACAACGTCCCCGGAAACAGCAGAAAAGCTAAATTGAGGCGTTTGCGATTTTCTAAAGCAGAGACGGCTTGATGTTGCGGTTTTTGCCGAGCAATCATGATGAGGATGAGCCAGCTTTAATGTCAGTAAATCTATGGGTTTAGCATACCATTACACTGTATTCCGCCGCCCACAATCGTGACAATTTCGAGGCGATCGCCCGTTTGCATTTCGGTGTCTGACCAATATTGCCGATGCAGAATCTCGCCGTTATATTCTACGGCAATTAAGCGGGGATTGAGATTCAGTTGCTCTAGCAGTTGTGGTAACGTCGTCTGGGGGGAACAGTAAACGGGTTTGCCGTTGACTTGCAATTCAATCGAGGTAGAAGTCATTAATCTACACGGGATAACTTTTGCTTTTTCGTCAGTTGAGACAGAAAATATTGAGTGACGAGGGTGGGTTGTTCGGCTTGCATAACCGCTCTTACCACCGCGACGCGATCGCCCCCAGCCCCTAAAACCTCTTGCACATTTTTGGGGTCAATGCCGCCAATACAATACCAAGGAATGGGGCAGTTTTGGGCGGCATACTGTACATATTCTAAGCCTGCGGGTTTTTTCCCTTCTTTGGTGGGAGTGGCATAAACCGGGCCCACGCCGATATAATCTGCACCTTCGGCGATCGCGTTTTGCATTTCCGTCGCATTCGTCGTGGAACGTCCGATAATGCGCTCTTGCCCCAATAACTCGCGAGCAAGGGCAATGGGGGCATCTTGCTGTCCTAAGTGTACCCCGTCAGCATCTACCGCGATCGCGATGTCAATGCGGTCATTCACCAAAAACAAAGCATTATATTTGTGACACAACTGACATAAGGCTTGGGCTTCAGCATACCGCAGGCGATCGTCTGCCTCTTTACTGCGATACTGAACTAAACTCAATCCTCCCTGTAACGCCGCTTCGACGGTTTCGAGTAACCGCTCGGAAGGAGTAGTAACCAAATACAGCAACGCTTGTTTTAAGGCTTCGTGACGCTGAGATGCGATCAACGCACTTTCGAGGGTGTAGGTGCGGTAACGCATTTGCTTACAGGCTTTGGCCATGGTGGGTTTGTACAGCTTGGCGTATTCCTCTAACACCCGCAACGCTTCTTCAACACGACATAAATTCGCCTGTAACAAGGCTTCGAGACTGAAACGCCGTTCTTCATGAGGATGAGATAAAGCGGTTCCTGGGTCGCCTGGGGTGTCTCTGGCATAGCGTAAGGTCGAATCGTGCCAAGCGCCGAGTTCTTGACGCATTTGCTTACATTCGCGGGCAAGTTCGCTGTTATTTAAGCCAAAACGACACCATTCTTCAATAATTCGCAAGCCCTCGCGAGCGCGGTCTAGGTTTGCATCTAAAATCCGATAGATGGCTTTTTGCTGTGTCCAGCTAAACTGATCGTCCATTTTGATTGGGTTTTAGGGTAGAGCTTATCTATATTAGGGTATGATTGGCCCTTAACTTATTTTAAAAGGATGCGATTTTACGCTAGAACCGTGCAGCGATAGAGTCAATATTTAAGAATTTGTACTTTTTGTTACTTTTAAAGCGATCCGAAGCAGCAGTTAGGCGATCGCCCAACAAGAAGTCGCAGTTGAGATCGAAGGGGATTAAGCCAACGGTTAATTCCGTATTTTCACGGAGTTCAAAATCAGGATTCAACTCAACTTTTTTCAAAAAAATAAGCGCGATCGCTTTAGGGGTAGTTCGCAAAAATTAGGTACTGCTCCCCCGCGATCGCGGATGTTTGATGAGGGTTACTAAACTTGAGTTCAACTTAGCGCGTCCCCGATCCTTGAGAACTATCCGGGCCGCCATTGTCTCTGGGTTGATAAGGCTCGTCGCTTTTACGCTGAGATCGGGTTTCCGAAAACGTCTCTAGGGAAGTCACCGCAGCGTTTTGCTTCAGGGTTTCTGGCTTCTCGGTCGCGATCGCACCTCCCACCATCAAACACTGAAGGCTCATCCATACAGTTGCGATAGTTGTCAGACCGAGTTGCACGTTCATAAATCTTAAACAGCGGAGTTATTAATTAACTGCTCTCCTATATTCAGTATATTCACGGTTGCCAAAAATGTCCAAAACTTTTAGCGCCTTCTTTAGAGAAATTTTACAATTCCCCCAATTTCACGGATATAGCAACATTTCAGGGTTAAGCCAACCCAATTGAATCCTAGCTCTCCCCTTATATTAGAAAATATTTTGAATTCTATTAAATCTTGTTATCAATCCTCAAAACAAGGTTTGGCGATCGCGTCCTTGTTGCTTCACCCGATACATCGCCGTGTCTGCCTTCTTAATCAAAACCGCCTGGGCTTCCCCATCAATAGGATAAACGCTACTACCCACACTCGCTGCCACCCGTAACTGGCGGTTGGCCAACATAAAAGGCTGTCCAAGGGTTGCTAAAATTTTGGCCGTGACAATCTCTACATCCGATATCTGCTTGATTCCCGGTAAAATCACCGTAAACTCATCTCCTCCCAAACGAGCCACCAAATCGCTGCCCCGCAAACAATTTTTCACCCGATTGGCCACCGCCTTCAGCAGCAAATCGCCAAAATCGTGACCCCAGGAATCATTCACCTGCTTAAAGCCATCGAGGTCAATAAACAACAGCCCCACTAACTTATCTTCTTGCTTGGCCCACTCTAGGGATTGTTGCAAACTTTCATAAAAATGCTTGCGATTAGCCAACCCCGTCAAAGAATCGTAATAAGCCAAACGATGCAAGCGGTCTTGAGACAAACGTAACTCCTGATTCGAGCGAGTCAACTCCACCGTAGTTCGCCGTAATTCCTCCTCAATCCGCTTGCGTTCGGTAATATCGCGAATCACCCCAATCAGAAAAATATTACCCGCCGCATCTTGATGTAACGAGCGTTTCGTGGCGATTTGATAAGTCTTGCCCTCGGCATTGGTGAGTTGTTCTTCATTTTCTTGGGCTTGATGGGTCAGAAGAACTTGACGATCCTGTTGGCGAAAGACCCTCGCTTCTTGGGGTTTGAGAATATCAAAATCCGACTTGCCGATTAAATCTTCTAGAGGGTAGCCCAAAAATTGTGAAAACGCTTGATTGAGAATAATCCAGCAATGATCCTTATTTTTCACAAAAACCGGGTCGGGAATGGCGTTAATCGTCGATTGTAAAAACTCCTTCGACCGTTTTAACTCCTCCCGTTGATGAGCCAAATAACCCGTCAAAATGCTGACCACTCCGAGCAAACCCAAAGCCGGAGGAACCAACGGAATCCAATAAGCGCCTAAAAAGCTGCTGTAAGCCGTTCCCACCAACACCCCAAACATACCGATCAGCACGATCGTTGTTTCCTCGACCGATCGCCCCTGAATCATCAACACCGCCCCTATCCCCGACCAAACCAAAATCCAGAGGATTTCAGCCCACTCGGGCCAAGTCTTTAAAAGCGATCGCCCCTCGATGGCCCCACTAATAATCTGGCTGACAAAATTAGCGTGGAGTTCTACCCCATAAATCGGTGTAGCGGTTCCGATCCAATTGGTACTGTAGGGAATCAGGGATAAATCTTTTAAACTGCGAGCCGTAGACCCAATAATTACCACGCGATCGCGCATCAAGTCTTCATCAACCCTCCCCGCTAAAACATCCCGCATCGGAACCTTAATAAAGCGGCTGGGGTGGCGAAAATTGCTCAAAACTTGATGCCCCCCCGTATCTACTCGCACATAACCGCCATCATAGGGTTCTAGCATCTGAAACACCGATTTCCCCAAGCGCATATTGTTGGAATTGGGAACCGCTGTCGCCCTAATGTCTTCTGCGGCCAAATAAATTTCTGCTAACTTCAACGCCAAACTGGTGCGGAAGGTGCCGTCCTCTAAATGCCAATACAACAACATACGGCGGACTTTATTATCCGCATCTAGGACAATATTATTAAAGCCCACCGCATTCTGTTCGGCTAAAAGGGGCGGCGGTGGCACCGCGATATTTTCCCGGTCGGGCAACAATTCAATGCCTACTAAATTAGGAATTTCGCGAAAAGCGGCTTGTAACTCCTCATGGCCCGGCGACACAGGTAAATCGCGGTAAATATCTAACCCGATCGCCCTGGGTTCATAAGCGTGAATCTGCCAAAGCAATTCTGCGATCAGGCCATCGGAAAAGGGCCAATCGGCTACCGCTTGCAGTTCATTTTCATCAATTTCGACAATCACCACTCGATCTTCGAGCTTGCCGACCGGCCGCCAGTGATACAGCATATCCAACGCTGCCAATTCTAGGGGCTGAAATAAGCCCAACCAGCGCAAAAGAAGGATGCTGCCAGCAACACTCCCTGTAACCCACCAAGCACGCTGTTCTTGTTGAAACCAATGCTGAACCTGCCCGAGCCAGCGACTGAATTTTGCCATTAGAGGGAGATAAGTTAAAGCGAGGAACAATACCAGTATTGCCAAGGGAAGGCAGAAACACCACTAGCCCATCAATTAAACTTTACCCAAACTTCGGGTTAGCGTCCGGGCAACGTATATTTGAAGTTGCTCGGCCCTTCATATCCGGTGAGTTCTGCTAGTTTTTCTAGGGTTTGCGTGCCGCGATAGACTTCCCCATCAATAATCCATGAGGGATAAGAGCGAATCCCCGCATCCACACAAGCTTGGGGTTGAGCATCCGGGCCGTCGGGGTCACATTCGATGTAGTTGATTCCCTCGGAAGCTTCTTTGCCGAATAATTGCTTTTGTTCGTAGCAATGGGGACACCAATAAGCCCCGTATCCCATCGCCCCGACTTCGGTAAGATGTTCGGCCAGGGCAATTTCGGCTGCCCCTGATGTCGTGGTCACTTCCCAACCATATCCGGGTTGGGGGGCGGTTTCGGCCACGGGAATCACTCGTTGTCCCCCTTCAGCCACCGGGTTGTTAACGTTGGCATAGACTGCCAAAGTGCCAACCAGGGTAATTAAGGCCACAATAATCCCGGTAAATAAAACTTGGCCAATGTCTTCCCAGTTATGGCCAAACAGCGTCAGCAAAAATAAGGACAGCGAAAATAAGGCAGAACCAATGCAGTACCAGCAAACGGCTTGTAGCTTGAAGGCCAGAACATACATTAAGTAACTGCTAAATACGACCATGGATGTGCTACCGATGAGCAACAGTAACCAAGTCCATTGTTCGATTTGCGATCGCGCTTTTTTTTGGCGATCGCGATTAATGGCCAACGGCCCTAACGCACATCCGGCCATATACAAATAAGCCGTTAGCCCAAACAAGGGTAACGGAATGCCAAAAATACTGGCATAAGCACTATCGAGGACATCGTTACAACCGGCAGCATTTCCGGCGGTGGGCGTGACACAACCCACATCCGCCCCAGTTATTTTCGTAATCGTTAAATAAGTGGTGAGGATGGCCCCCACAATCGCGATCGCCCCAATCAAAGGACGCGACCAACGGTGAATCCAGGGAGTAGAACGTCGGCGGCTCATTTTCTTATTCCTAAGACTATCTCTACAAAAACTTGATAAATCGAGAATACCTTACCGCTTCTCGTCGCGGTGACTGTACCTCTCGATTTCAACTTTAGCTCGAATTTTTTTTGTTGGTTATTGGTTATTGGTTGTTGGTTATTGGTTATTGGTTGTTGGTT
>JBKHDX010000007.1:0-40631 GCA_046541115.1 Spirulinaceae cyanobacterium
ACCCAAACCACAAGCATCACCAACACCCAATCCGATACCGCAACCTTCCCCCACAACCCAAAATTATTTTAGGGTGCAAGTAGGAGAAATGCGTCGGGGATGGACGGGAGATGTGATTACTCAAGCTGCTCAAATCAAACAAACAGAAAAGCAGTTAGAGCGTATTAATTATTTAACACCGTTGGGTATTAATCTGGATGGAGTAGTTCGCTTAGAAGCTGTTATTATCATCGAAACTGACGGAAAAGCGACCGTAGAGTCGCAATTGACAGAGGTATTACAAGGAAATCTATCTCAAGCTGAAGCAGCAAAGCTGGCTCAAGCGATTTTAGCACAGTGGCAATTTGAGCCAGCTTATATGGAAGGTGAACCTGTGGTGCAAGATTATGTGATTCAATTAACTTTGAGTCTAATGGACGATTGATGATTGAAAGGTGTGGGTTGTTCGTCTCGTTTTCCCCAATCCTCAGTTATTTATGCCTTAATACCAAGTTGACTTTTAGCAGAGGGCATGTTATTATCGTATTTGGTTTGATTGCGGGCATAGTTTAGTGGTAAAACCACAGCCTTCCAAGCTGTTGATGCGGGTTCGATTCCCGCTGCCCGCTTAGTTTTAGTTGTCGATTGCCCTAGTCCTTTTTGCAAGTTGTCAACACCTGCGCGGCAATATTTACCTATTCGCTTTTGCTGTATTCCTTGCTATATAAGAGTTTCGAGATTGGGTAATGGGTAAATTATTTTAGATAGGTGCTTAATACTGAGTTCTCATTGTGCTACTCTCAATGGGAAGGAGAACAAGCAATTTTCAGCATTTTCTAAAATCAATGGCTGTGAACTACCAACGCTCAATCGGAGAATAGTAGCGTGGTACTTATTGATCCCTCAGCCCACCCTAGTCAATATTCTGAAGGCGTTTTGTATGTGTTAGCTTTTGCCTGTCAGCTAAAATGCCTTCTCTCTTGCTCCCCTAACTTTCAATTGTTAAGATCGGGTGAGGCAAGGATGAGGTTATTTGTTGTCTGCAAGAGCGATCGCTTGCTAGGGTTGCTGTTGATTTTGACGCGAACTATCGTCCTAGATTATACCTTAAGTTAGATGGCGATCGCCCTATTTAGAATCACCCTTCAGAGTTCAAATATTTTATGAAAAATTTTTAACAATGAATAACATGAGGATGGGGATTTTGGCATCTTTATACAAAATACTTGTGTTTTAAGCCAATGTGCGCGTTTCAACCAAAAGATTTTTTGATTTTAATTGTTGACGATCTAGTCCCAAATTTAAGTATTTTGGGAGATTTTTTAGATCAAAAGGGTTATGAAACTACTTTTGCTAATAATGGCATACAAGCTTTAGAACGATTAAATTCAACTAAGCCCGATTTGATTTTACTAGATTTAATGATGCCCGAAGTAGATGGTTTGCAAGTTTGTAAAACCATCAAAACTAATCCCAAAACTCAAGAAATTCCAATTATTTTTTTAACTGCGAGTCAAGACAAGAAAAATTTACTCTCCGCTTTTGCTTTAGGGGCAGCAGATTATATTGTGAAGCCTTTTTTAAGAGAAGAAATTTTAGCTCGTATTGAAAATCAACTGCGACTGCAAAGCGCGAAAAAACAACTTGAACTTCAAAATAATCAACTTACTGATAGTAATTTACAACTCCAAAATTTTAGCGATCGCCTCAAAGAATTACATCGCTTAAATACAACAATTTATAAAAATATAGAAGCCATTTTTAAAGATTATTTAAAAACAGGCTGTCAAATGTTAAACTTATCAAGTGGTTGCATTGGCCGTCTCGACCAAAAAGGCATTGAAATTGTGGCAGCCTGGGAAACCCCACAAGGTTATCAATTGGGCGATCGCGTTTTATTTGAACAAAGTTGTCAAACTGCGGTAATAACCCAATCGACACAAGTTTATCCCCATATTAATCGACTGCAAACTGCTCAAAAAGACCTATTTTCTATCCGTATCAGTACCCCAATTTGGCTTGGAGATAGTCCTTATGGGATATTAGTTTTTGCCAATCAAGCATCAGAAGAGCATCCTCTAGAACGGTGGGAAATAGAAATCGTAGAAATGATGGCAAAAAGTTTAAGTCAATATATTACCGCCCATCGCAATCAACAACAACAAAAAGCCCTAGAATTGCAAAAAGATCAGTTACTTTCCATCGCAAGTCACGAACTACGCACTCCCCTAACTTCAATTCAAGGCTCGATTAAACTACTCGCTTCAGGAAAACTTGAATCTTTCTCTCCTCAAGTACAACAACTGCTTAAGATTGCTGCCAATAATACCGATCGCTTGATTCGTTTAATCAACGATATTTTGAACTTAGAACGAATAGAATCGGGAAAAGTGAAAATGAATAGACAATGGTGGAAAGCTAAAGATATCTTAGCGGATGCCATTGAAATGATGCAACCTGTAGCTGACCAAGCAACTGTAAAATTAACTTCTTGTCTGGAATGTCCAGATATTTTAGTTTGGGCCGATCGCGATCGCATTTTGCAAGCCCTCACTAACTTAATCAGTAATGCTATTAAATTTTCTCCTCCCAACGCTTGTGTCACCCTACGAGTGATTGTAGATTGTGAAGGACAATGTATTTTCCAAGTTTGCGATCGCGGCCGCGGTATTCCCGAACCTAAACTTAAAACAATTTTTGAGCGTTTTCAACAAGTCGAAATGTCCGATTCGCAACAAAAAGGAGGAGCAGGTTTGGGCCTAACCATTTGTCGCGAAATTATCAAGCAACATAACAGTTCAATTTGGGTCGAAAGTACCCTAGGGCAAGGCAGTATTTTTGCCTTTACCCTACCCTGTCACCTCAGAAATGCAATTAATCATGCATTCCCGCTTGAAATTGAGGAATCTCAACGGTAAACTGCGTACCATCATTGGGTTTAGAGTGACAAAAAAACTGACCTTGATGGCGTTCAGTAATAATTTTATAACTAATAGATAGTCCCAAACCCGTACCTTGACCGACAGGTTTTGTCGTAAAAAAGGGATCGAAAATTCGTTGACAAACCGCTTCTTCTATCCCCGGACCATTATCTTGAATAGAAATAGCAATCCAACCCGGACGAGAAATTTCGGTAGAGATTGTAATGATATTAGGATTTTGTTTGATTTCGGCATAACTGCGGTTTCGATTAAAAGTTTCAAACGCATCTAAAGCATTCGCAATAATATTCATAAACACTTGATTGAGTTGACCGGGATAACACCCCACTTGCGGTAAATCGCCATAGTTTTTGATGATTTGAACGGCTGGATGTTCTGGTTTTTCTTTAAAGCGATTTTGTAAAATCATGAGGGTATTTTCCAAGCCTTCGTGAATATCAACCGCTTTAACTTCGGCTTCATCCAAGCGAGAGAAGTTGCGTAAAGATGCGACAATTTCCCGAATACGGTCGGTTCCAACCTGCATAGATTTGAGCAAACGAGGATAATCTTCTGTTAAAAACTCCAAGTCAATCGCTTCGATTAATTCTTCAATTTCTGGATGAGGGGTGGGATAGTAATGTTGATACGCTTGGATAATTTCAAGCAGGTTATCGGCGTATTCTTGGGTATGTACTAGATTACCGAAAATGAAGTTTACAGGGTTGTTAATTTCGTGGGCGACTCCGGCCACCAATTGGCCCAAAGAAGACATTTTTTCACTTTGGATCAGGTGAGATTGGGTTTGTTGCAGTTCGAGGAGAGTGGTTTCTAGGTCGCGGGTTTGTTGTTGTAGTCGCAGTTCGATAACTTTGCGATCGCTAATATCCATAATAATGCCAAACAAAGCGGTCGTTTCTCCAGCTTCATTGCAAATCGCCTCTACTTTGACGTAAACGTGCCGCAAGGCTCGATCTTGACGGAGAAACATCCTAAGTTCAATTTCTTGGGGTTCCTGGGTCAATATCGTGCGTTCTAGGATGTTTTTGAATAGGGGTTGGTCGTCAGGATGATAGTAAGCGAGGCATTCTGCTACATCAGGAGCGCCATCATCCAGGGAACGGCCAAAGATACGAAAAACCTCCTCTGACCAAGTGATGCTTTCGCAAGCTAAATCGTACTCCCAGTTGCCAATATGAGCGATGCGTTGGGCTTGTTGCAAATCGCGAGCGAGGATTTGCAGTCGGGCTTCGGCTTCTTTGCGATCGCTAATATCAGTAATCGTACCCACATAACCGATCGCTTCTCCTTCAGTATCGTTTACCGCGATCGCCTGACTAATCACCCAAGAAACTTCACCATTGGGTCGCATAAAACGACATTCGATGCGAAAAGGGCGTTTTTGGGCTGTGGCTTCATACCATTCGGCAAAAATGCGATCGCGTTCTTCGGGATGAAGGGCATTAATCCAACCCTTACCTTGAGCCTGTTCGCGGGTCAATCCGGAAATATCCAACCAAGCTTGGTTCGTGTATAAACAATCCCCTAAAGCATCAGTATAATATACGCCAATGGGAGAGGCCTGAGTCAAGATTTGGTAGCGTTGCTCGCTCTCGCGCAGGCGGTTTTCCGCTTCTTTGCGATCGGTAATATCTGTAGAAATACCACAAACCGCATAAGGTTTGCCACAACTATCTAAAATCGGAAACTTAGCCGAAATATAAGTACAATTTCGGTTGTTAATAACAACTTTTTCTTCACACTCTAGACTACAGCCATTCTCTAGGACATAACGATCGTTGCGATCGAAGTTTTGGGCAAACTCGGGCGAAAATAAATCCCCATTCGTTTTTCCTAAAATTTCAGTTGCTTCTAACTGAAAAAGCTCTGTAAACTTCCGGTTAACTCGTAAAAACCGTCCTTGTTTATCTTTTAAATAAATAACGGCTGGAGAATTATCTAAAATCGCTTCGAGTTCGAGGGTTCTGCATTGTAGCGCCGTCGTTCGCTCCTTGACCCTAGTTTCGAGTTTTTCGTTGAGTTCGTTGAGTTGTTTTAGAGAAACTTCGAGTTGTTTGTGCGAATTAATTTCTTTAAAACACACCAAAAGCTCGTCTTCAGTCGGACAAGTTCGCACTTCATACCAATTATTAAACGGCGGATAAAATGATTCAAAAGTAACTGCTTGCTGAGTGCTAAAAGCCTGACGATAGTTCCTTTCAATCTCTGTTCCTATAGCTTCAGGAAATTCCTGCCAAATATTCTTCCCCACTAATGCTGTTGCGGATTGACCCAATAAGATTTCTGCTTGAGGACTAATAAAAGCGAAATGCCATTGACGATCGAGACAGAAAAAGGCCTCTGTGGTGTTTTGTAAAATCCAATGCAATCGCCGATAATCTTTGCCGAAGGAATCGGATGGGGACAACTGAACGGGAAGAGTTTGCTTGGAGCCATTCAACGCCGGGTTTCTCATGGGATTGGCAAGATTTAAGGTAAGTCAACAAAATCGCGAAATGACTTAGGAGCAATCGCTGACACAAGTTTAGCGAGCATTTGTGAAATTGTTGTGACGTAACCCTTAAAACTCTCGGAAAAGCGAATAATGAAGGGATGAAAAAGTGGGTTTGAGATGGACAACAGCCTTTTTTCATACAATACCTTCATTTAACTTTGTTGATACTGTTCTCTTTATGGTAAAAAACGATCGAGGGCAGCTTTGAGGTCTGCAATTTCCGCGTCAATATTTTGATCCGACCCTTCTTTGGCCGCTCTGGCAATACATTCGCTCAGGTGTTCGTCGAAAATCATCCGAGCCACGCGATCGAGGGCCCCCCGCACCGCCGCTACTTGAATCAACACTTCGGGACAAGCACGACTTTCAGCAATCATGGTTTTAATACCCCGTACATGACCTTCAATGCGAGACAAGCGATTAATCAACTGTCGCGCTTGTTCTTCGCTATGGACATGGCCGTGATGATGGGAATGGCTATGGGGTTTCATTTCCGTCGGGGAATGAGTATGACTTCCTTCGATACTATTGGGTTTACGAGTCCGCTTGGGGGTTTGACGAGTCATATTGTAATTATTTAGAACCGTTAATCATTATCAGGGATTGAAACTAATTTGGAACAAAGTAATAAAAGAGGGAACGAGACGCAGTGACGAACTGTTCCTCGTTCCCACATCAATGGTTATGCGGCCATCATTTACTCTGCGTCGTCGTCGCTATCGTCATCTTGACCGAATACGTCGCTAAAGTTATTCCCCGTCATTTCCTCGTCCTCGTCGTTATCGACTTCGAGGTTATAGTTACGGGCGGTATGGTCATCTAAAACCATATCTTCGTCCAAGCTGCGTTTCGCATCAGACTTGTTAAAGCGAGCGCGCAAGTTATTCCGACCCACCCCAGACTCAGCTTTGGGGTTGCTCTCTTCACTTACGCCGCCATTCCCGTACAGCCCACCAGTGCCGCGAAAATCATTACCATCGCCGTCTAAGCTATTGGTAGCACTGTTGAGATCGTCAGTAGAGTTAAACCCTGTTCCTGCCGGAATCAAGCGACCGATAATCACGTTTTCTTTCAAGCCGCGCAACCAATCCGATTTACCTTCAATGGCTGCTTCTGTGAGAACCCGCGTCGTTTCTTGGAAACTCGCTGCTGAGATAAAGCTATCGGTATTCAAGGACGCTTTGGTAATCCCCAACAACACTGGCGTATAACGAGCCGGAGCGCCCCCAGTAATACCCATGGCTTCGTTCACCTGTTCGACTTGGCGCAACTCCACCAACTCACCCGGTAACATGGTCGTGTCGCCACCGTCATCAATACGAACCTTCGAGGTCATTTGCCGCACGATCACTTCAATATGTTTGTCAGAAATGTCAATCCCTTGAGATTGATACACAGACTGCACGTTATTCACTAAGAACCACTGCGCTTTTTGCAAACCAATCATCGCCGCTTCATAAACCCCCTTCTCGTCGATGTAATACTCAAAGAAGGTTTCCAAGATTTCGTGAGGATTGGCGGGCCCGTCGGTTAACGGTTGGGCCACATCCACTTGCTGGCCGTCTGTCACCAAGAGATTTTGACCGGGGCTAATCGGATAATCGGCCACCACGCCATCGTCTTCGATGATTTTCACATCTACCGATTCGTCGTCGCCGTATTCGACTTGAGCAACCCCTGGACGACGCGCAAGAATGCAGGCTTCTTTCGGGCGACGGGCTTCGAGGAGTTCTTCAATTCGCGGTAAACCTTGAATAATATCTCCGGTTTTTGCCCGCTCAAAGACCAGCAGCACCAGGTTATCCCCCCGTTGTACCAAATCCCCTTCGTTGATTTGCAAAATCGCCCCGGCCGATACGCGGTAAGGACGGGCTTTCCGCATAACGACTTCGTAACCGTCGTCGGTCTTATTCACCGCGACCACTTGACCGGATTCGGGACTGGGAACATTACTGGTAATGGCTTTGCCTGTAACCAATAAATCTTCAGCTTTGAAGTTGGGTTTCTCTGCGGTCGTGACCTTAATGCGATCGGCTTCCCGCACGATCAAAATACGGCGAATGGCCTCGCTGCCAGAGCGAATCCCGCGTACTTCCCCGGATTCTTTACATTGAATCTCGGTGCGAGCCACAACTGCGCCTTTGGGGATTTCATCACCGTCTTTGACTAAGATGCGCGTCCGCGTACCGCCACTGGTCGTATCGGCTTCCACATCCCGACGAATGACCAAAGATTCGAGGATGACAATTTGTAGTTGATAATTTTGGGCTTCGTCGCCTTCTTCTTCTAAGTCGGCATCGTTTTCGACTTCGTCAGCCTCGACAGGAATTAACTCGATATCCGCACTCAGGGTGGTGATATCGATATCTTCTCCTTCGGGACGGTCGATTTCTAAGACTAATTGGGTACTGAGCAGTTCGACTCCTTCTACAGACTTCACCCGCTCGCCATCTTTGTAGTGCAAGCGTTGAATGGCTCGCAAGGAAATGGTCGGGCCGCCTTCGGCATCGTTGATCGAGTCTTGGGAAGGCACATCTGGTTCGTCAGCGATCGCGTACTCCACCGCAGGACGCAGTAATAATGCCATGCCTTCGGGGGTGTCGATGTATTCGCCGTAACGCAATTCTTCTAACACCACTCCCGGTAGCACTTCTGTTCCCGGTTGTAGCAGTTGACCGTCAGCTTCGACTAAGGGCGGTTCTTCAAGAATATGCAAATCCCCTTGTTTCAAGGCAATTTCCCGCAAAATATCGTTTTTCTGGACGATTTCAACCACCCCAGAAGTTTGAGCATAAATGTCTTTGACCACTTCGGTTCCGGCTTCGACAAATTGCCCTTCTTCGACCATCAGCAAAGAAATATCCTTGTTGACTTCATGGCATTCTTCGGGAATCCAGAGTAATGCGCCGCCTTTGGTCACTTCATAGCCTTTGGGGGCGCGAGCGCTACTGCCCGACCGACCGCCTTCCCGACCGCTACGGCTTTTGCTGACTTCGACTCCGGCATATTTGACAATACCGCCACTGTGGGTGCGATAGCGGTCGTCTACTAATTCGGCAATGGTTTGGTGATTCAGTACCTTGGTTCCAGGGGTGGCTTTGAGTAAAAAGCGATCGCCTGAAGCCGCATGAATCACATAGCGGTTGTTTTCTTTTTGCACCAAAGACCGGTCTAACTGCACCGACGCGGTAATAATTTCGATTTCCCGGCTATCGGGAACGCAACGCACCACCCCGCCATGCTGAGTCATCAACTGGGTTTGGGCCAAAATCGTTCCCGGTTCGACATGAGTCCCATTTTCGACGATGGGTTCGGCCCCAGGGAGTAAGTTGTACACTTCCCCAGATAAAACCCATAACAAACCACCCCGTTGGGCAATGTGGGTAATGTTGCCTTGACGGTCGGTTTTTTCTTCGCTGATCAAGCCTTCAAACAGCACTTCTCCGGCTAAGTCCGAAGATACGTCTTTGGTGGCTTTTTCAGTAGACCCAAGGCGCTGTCGGAGGGCAACCTCCGCTAACATTTGCCCGGTCTCTACATTTTCGCCTTCGACCACGAACAACAACGAACCCGGAGTAACTGGATACTTCTGAGATTTGCCGCTGACTGTGGTTAAAACTAAATCCCCGGCGACTTCGACTTGTTCCCGTTCGTCTCCGTGACGGGTTCGCACCCCACGAGTCCGCAAATTCGAGGAGAACTGAATCGTACCTTCGTCCTCTGCGGTGACAATGCGTGCTACTTCCCCGGTAAATACGCCCCCGGTGTGGAACGTCCGCATGGTTAACTGGGTTCCCGGTTCCCCGATGGATTGGGCGGCGATAATCCCTACCGCTTCTCCCATATCCACCGGCGTACCGTGAGCCAAACTCCAACCATAACAACACTGACACACCGATCGCGCCGCTTCACAAGTCAGGGGCGATCGCACGGCGATGGTCTCGACTGTTTGGCCAATCAAAGCCGCCAAATCATCGTCAATGGCTTGGTTGCGTACCGCTACCACTTCTCCCGTTTCCGGGTCAATCACATCTTCAGCGACCACGCGACCGAGAAGGCGGTCTTTGAGGGGAATCAGAACGCGATCGCCATCTTTCATCGGTTGCAAGATAATATTGCGCTGGGTTCCGCAATCAACTTCCCGCACGATCATATCTTGGGACACATCGACCAAGCGGCGAGTCAAATACCCAGAGTCCGCCGTCCGCAACGCCGTATCAACCAAGCCTTTACGCGCCCCATAAGAGGAAATAATATACTCGGTGACCCGCAGACCTTCCCGGAAGTTCGTCTTAATGGGCAATGCAATAATCTTCCCTTGAGGATCGGCCATCAAGCCCCGCATCCCCACCAACTGCCGCACCTGAGACAAATTCCCCCGCGCCCCAGAAAACGCCATCATATACACGCTGTTGAGGGGATCTGTGGCTCGGAAGTTGCGGACTACTTCATCTTTCAGAGACTCACTGGTGCTGTTCCAAGTATCAATTACTTTTTGAAAGCGCTCAACCTCAGTAATCTCACCCATGCGATAGCGTTGTTCTGTTGCCGCTACCACCGTTTCCGCTTGCGACAGCATCTCTTTTTTCACAGGTGGCACTTGCAAGTCATCAACACTAATCGAGACCCCGGCTTTCGTGGCGTAGTGAAAGCCTAACTCTTTGATAAAGTCAGCCACTTGAGAACAGCGAGCGCTACCATAATTGGTATAAGCCCAAGATATCAGCCGCCGCAGTTGCTTTTTATCGATAATGCGGTTGAAAAAAATCGGTTCTGCCATGTTTCGCTATTGGTTGTTCGTTGTTCGTTGTTGGTTATTAGTTATTAGTTATTAGTTATTAGTTATTAGCTACTGTCTAACCCAACTGATAACTGTTAACTGTTAACTGCTAAGTGACTAAAGCATCTTGAATGGTTTTGTTGTAGATAATGCGGCCAATGGTAGTACGGACATATTGAGTCAACATCTCTCCTTCGGACGTTTCGCGGGTTTTGCGCCACTTGTATTCTTTGATGACAATGCCGTCATTGTCTTGCACCTTAATCGGTTCAGAATCCTCATCATCCACTTCCACTTCGCCGTTATAACGAACCCAAATATAAGAATGTAAATCCACCTCTTGGTGTTCGTAAGCCCGCAGCGCATCATCCAGGCTGGCAAAATAACGCCCTGCACCTTTTTGCGCTTTATGATTTTCGGCGGTGAGATAATAACAGCCCAACACCATATCTTGAGACGGCGTAATAATTGGACGACCCGTTGCTGGCGATAAAATATTGTGACAAGCCAACATCAACAAACGAGCTTCAGCTTGAGATTCTAAAGACAAAGGAACGTGAACCGCCATTTGGTCGCCGTCAAAGTCCGCGTTAAACGCCGGACAAACCAACGGGTGCAACTGAATCGCCCGACCTTCTACTAAAATCGGTTCAAAGGCTTGAATCCCTAAACGGTGTAGGGTTGGGGCGCGGTTGAGCAAAACGGGATGACCCGCAATGGCTTCTTCGAGGACATCCCAAACCACAGGTTCAGAACGCTGAATCCACTTTTTCGCCGCTTTGATATTGTTCACCAAACCGCCTTTAATCAAGCGATGAATCACAAAAGGTTGGAACAACTCAATCGCCATCTCGCGGGGTAAGCCACACTGATAAATTTTCAGTTTTGGCCCCACCACAATTACAGAACGACCGGAATAATCCACCCGTTTACCGAGTAAGTTTTGGCGGAAACGACCTTGTTTCCCTTCAATAATGTCCGATAAAGACTTCAACGGACGATTATTCGCCCCGACCACCGTCCGACCGCGCCGACCGTTATCAATCAACGCATCTACGGCTTCTTGTAACATCCGTTTTTCGTTACGGACAATAATTTCTGGAGCCAGAATTTCTTGCAATCTAGCCAAACGGTTGTTGCGGTTAATTACCCGGCGGTACAGGTCATTCAAGTCAGAGGTGGCAAAACGTCCCCCATCCAACTGCACCATCGGCCGCAAATCCGGCGGAATCACCGGAATTACGTTCAACACCATCCAGTCCGGGTGAGACCCCGTGGCGATAAAGTTGTCAATCACCCGTAGGCGTTTAATTAACTTCGCTCGTTTTTGCCCTTTCGAGTTGGCAATGTCTTCGCGCAGTTTCTCGGCTTCTTCTTCCAGCTTCACTTCTTCGAGCAGCCGTTGAACCGCTTCTGCACCAATCCCCACTTCAATGCTTTGTAACTCAGAATCTTCAGCATAAAGCTGTTCTTCAATCTCCAACCATTGGTCTTCGGTCAATAATTGGCGATAGCTCAAGTTACTCGCATTACCGGGGTCAAGCACCACATAGGCGTTGAAATAAACAATTTGCTCCACATCTCGCAAAGGCATATCCAGTAAAATGCTGAGATAACTGGGAATCCCTTTGAGATACCAAACATGAGTCACCGGGGCGGCCAACTTAATATAACCCATGCGATGGCGACGCACGCGAGATTCGGTCACCTCTACACCGCAACGCTCGCAGACAATTCCCCGATGACGCACTCGCTTGTATTTCCCACAATGGCATTCCCAATCTTTGGCCGGGCCAAAAATGCGCTCGCAAAACAACCCGTCCATTTCAGGTTTCAGGGTGCGATAGTTAATGGTTTCGGGCTTGGTCACTTCCCCCACCACTTGACCATTCGGTAACGTGCGTTCGCCCCAAACCCGAATCCGGTCTGGGGAAGCCAAGCCAATTTTGACGTAATCGAAACGAGGACTGATTTGTTGTTTCATGTTGCTGGTTGCTGGTTGCTGGTTGTTGGTTGCTGGTTGTTGGTTTTTGGTTGTTCGATAGGGAAATTTCGTCAGTGACTGCTTCAGGGGTGAGTCGTAGAATGAAATTTCCTAACTACTCTGGCTAGATTGACCCTAACGAACAACCATTCCGAATTAATCAACCATTAGCTTCATCTTCTTGTAAATCTTCTGTGGTCAGAGATTCATAAGTCGGGCGCGAGGGGGTACGACGGCGTTCGGCATCGGCCATCAGGTCTACTTCGACATCGTGACTGCTGCCATCTTCGGCAGTTTCGACTTTGTGAACGGCAATATCTAAGCCCAAAGATTGCAACTCCCGCATTAACACCTTGAAGGATTCGGGCGTACCGGGTCGCGGAATCGGCTTGCCTTTGACAATGGCATTAAGGGCTTCGTTACGGCCTTGCATATCGTCAGATTTGACCGTTAACAACTCTTGCAGGGTGTAAGCTGCTCCGTAAGCTTCTAATGCCCATACTTCCATTTCCCCAAAGCGTTGACCGCCTTGTTGCGCTTTACCGCCGAGGGGTTGCTGGGTGACCAAGGAGTACGGTCCGGTCGAACGGGCGTGAATCTTATCGTCTACCAAGTGAACCAGTTTCAGCATATAAGCCATTCCCACGGTAACGGGTTGGTCAAACGGTTCTCCTGTGCGACCGTCGTAAACCTGGATTTTACCGGGTTGTTCTGGGTCAAAGACCCAATCCCGTCCGGGTTTGTGGCTGGCTTCTTCGAGTTTGCCGTGAACGGTGAGGCGGGAGGCTTCTTCGCCGTACATTTCGTCGAAGGGGGTCATCTTAAAGCGCACCCCTAAGTTTTCCCCGGCCCAACCGAGCAAGCATTCAAACACCTGACCCACGTTCATCCGGGAGGGTACGCCGAGGGGATTGAGAACGATATCCACGGGGCGACCGTCGGGGAGATAGGGCATATCTTCCACGGGTAGAATGCGGGAGATAATGCCTTTGTTCCCGTGACGACCCGCCATTTTGTCGCCCACTTGGATTTTGCGTTTTTGGGCGACGTAAACTCGCACGACCATGTTGGCCCCAGGCGGCAGTTCGTCCCCTTGTTCGCGGGTAAAGACGCGCACGTCAACCACGCGGCCTTTTTCGCCGTTGGGAACTCGCAGGGAGTTGTCCCGTACATCCCGCGCTTTTTCACCGAAGATGGCTCGCAGGAGTTTTTCTTCGGGGGGTTGGTCGGATTCACCTTTGGGGGTGACTTTCCCCACTAAGATGTCGCCGGATTCGACCCAAGCGCCAATGCGGATAATGCCCCGTTCGTCGAGGTGGCGCAGGGCATCTTCGCCGACGTTGGGAATTTCGCGGGTGATTTCTTCGGGCCCGAGTTTGGTTTGACGGGCTTCGATTTCGTATTTTTCGACGTGGATGCTGGTGTAAACGTCGTCGATGACTAAGCGTTCGCTGATTAAAATCGCGTCTTCGTAGTTGTAGCCTTCCCAGGGCATATAGGTCACGAGGATGTTTTGACCGAGGGCGAGTTCGCCCCCTTCGGTGGCTGAACCATCGGCGAGGACTTGTCCGGGAACCACTGGCTCGTTTTCAAAGACGAGGGGACGCTGGTTTAAGCAGGTGTCTTGGTTGGAGCGTTGATATTTTTGCAGTTCGTATTCGACGATTTCCCCTTCTTTCCCTTCTTCGGTGGGGTTTATTTTGACGCGGATGCGCTCGGCATCAACGTAGGTAACAACACCGTGATGCTCGGAAACTACAACCATGCCGGAGTCGCGGGCGGCTTGGGCTTCTAAACCCGTGCCGACGAGGGGACGTTCGGGTTTGAGGAGGGGGACGGCTTGACGTTGCATGTTCGACCCCATGAGGGCGCGGTTTGCGTCGTCGTGTTCGATAAAGGGAATCAGGGAGGTGGCGACGGAGATGATTTGTACCGGGGAAACGGCGACATAATCAACTTGGTTCGGGGTGGTGGTGGAGAATTCTTGACGGTAGCGCACGGGGACGCGATCGCCTAAAATATTGCCGTCAGCATCGGTGTTAATATCCCCAGGTGCGACTTGACGGTCGTCTTCTTCATCGGCGGTTAAGAAGGCTGCTTCTTCGTCGTACCGCACGCGACCGTTTTCGACGCGGTGATAGGGGGTTTCAATAAAGCCGTATTCGTTGACCCGTGCATAAGTCGCCAAAGAACCAATTAACCCGGCGTTAGGCCCTTCAGGGGTTTCTACCGGACAAATCCGACCGTAGTGAGAGGGGTGAATGTCGCGCACGGCAAAACCCGCTCGTTCCCGCGTTAAACCGCCAGGGCCGAGGGCCGAGAGGCGGCGTTTGTGGGTCAATTCCGCGAGGGGATTGGTTTGATCCATAAACTGGGATAATTGGGAGGAGCCGAAGAACTCTTTAATCGCGGCGACTAAAGGTTTCGGGTTCACCAAGGAGGCGGGGGTGAGACTATCGGCTTCGGAGACGGTCATCCGTTCGCGAATTATGCGCTCTAAGCGGTTTAAACCGACCCGCACTTGGTTTTGCAATAATTCTCCGACTGAGCGGACGCGACGATTGCCCAGGTGGTCGATGTCGTCGGTGTTACCGACATCAAATTCAAGGTTAATGAGGTAATCGACCGCCGAGAGGATGTCTTCGGGGGTGAGGACGCGCACGGTGTCGGCGACGTTCAGGCGCAGTTTGCGGTTGAGTTTGTAGCGGCCCACTTTGCCCAGGTCATAACGCTTGTTATCGAAAAAGCGAGATTCGAGGAGTTGTTTACCACCGTTGACCGTGGGGGGTTCGCCGGGACGCAGTTTGCGATACAACTCTAAGAGGGCTTCGTCTTCGGAAGGGTTGCCTTCTTTATCGAGGGTTTTTTGGTAATAATCTGGGTGACGCAGGGCATCGAGGATTTCGTTGTCGGACAAGCCCAGGGCTTTGAGGAGGACTTGAGCGCTGAGTTTGCGGGTTTTGTCGATGCGTACCCAAACTAAATCGTTTTTGTCGGTTTCAAATTTGAGCCATGCGCCTCGGTTGGGGATGAGGGAGGCGGAGTAGGTACGACGACCGTTTTTGTCGATTTCGGCTTTGTAATATACGCCGGGCGATCGCACAATTTGGTTGACAATGACCCGCTCGGCCCCGTTAATGATAAATGTGCCGCGATCGGTCATTAGGGGCAAGTCCCCGATAAAGACTTCTTGCTCTTTGATTTCGCCTGTTTCTTTGTTGACGAGCCGCGTGGGAACGTACATTTGCACGGCGTAGCTGGCATCCCGGCGTTTGGCTTCGTCTACGTCATATTTCGGTTCGTGGAGTTTATAATTTTCGCCAATAAAGTGTAGTTCGAGTTTGCCGGTATAGTCGGAAATGGGCGAAAAACTGTTGAGTTCTTCGATCAATCCTGTTTCTAAGAACCACCGAAAACTAGAACGTTGAATTTCGATCAAGTCTGGCAGCAGATTATAAGTGTTTCTAGACATAGAAAGTGTTTGGGTTTTTGAGTTGCTCTTTTAGGCGGACAGGGAACTAAAACCCCCTCTTTCGTTCAGATTGAGGCCAAAGAGGGTACAGGCGTTTTCGGTGGTTTGAGCGGCGAGGGTTTCGAGGGAAATGCCCCGGAGTTGAGCGACTTTTTCGGCGACATGACGGACATAAGCGGGTTCATTGCGTTTACCCCGTTTGGGTACGGGGGCCAAAAAAGGACAGTCGGTTTCGACCAAAAGACGATCGCTCGGTACCATTTGAGCAGAAGCTTGGATGGCTTCGGCTTTTTTGAAGGTGACAATGCCGCTAAAACTGATATAAAAGCCTAAATCTAGAAACCACTGAGTTTCTTCGGGGTTTCCGGCCCAACAGTGCATAACTCCTCGCAAATTGTCAAACTCGGCAAAGAGTTCGCGCAACGGGGCAGCAGCATCGCGACAGTGAACGATAATGGGTTTATTGAGTTGTTGTGCGATCGCCAGTTGCTCTCGACACACCTCGATTTGTTGTTGTTGGTTCTCGGCCTTATAAAAATCTAGCCCCAACTCGCCAATGGCCACAACCCGAGCATCCGATCGAGCCAGAGTCAGGATTTCCGCCGCCGAGGTAGGAGTCCATTGGGTCGCATCGAGGGGATGCAAACCAACGGCAAAGGACAATTCGCTGAAGCAATCAGCTAAAGCTTGAATACTGGCAAATTCGCTGGGTTCGACGCAGGAATGAATGAGATGAACAACTCCCGCATCTTGCCAGCGCTGCTGTAAAGCCTTCAAGTCTTGCTGAAAAACGTCAAAGTTAATATGAACGTGGGTGTCTATTAACTGCATTTTTGAAGAGTGGGCTGACTTAGACCCCCTTATGGGGGGGGGTGAGAAGCGAGGCAATAAGGCGGTCTGATATCGCGATTTGTACTTTTAAAAATACCGAGGACGGCGCCGTCGATCCCTTATGAAGCTTCAGCCAGTGCTGCTTTTTTCACCGCTTTGGCTAAACGGGCTTTTTTCCGCGCGCCGTTGTTTTTGTGTAATACACCCCGTTTCACGGCTTTGTCAATTTTGCTATAAGCTGCGGCTAGAGCTTGATCGACCTGGGTTTTGACCTCAGGGGTTTGCTCGGCACTATAATCCTGTGCCGCTATCAAACACTTTTTCATTAAAGTTCTTACTGCTGATTTATAAGCTTTGTTTTGGAGTCGATTTCGTTCGTTGATTTGAATACGTTTGAGCGCAGATTTAGAGTTAGCCACAGTCTTCCCTTCTAATGTAAGTCTAAAGAAATCAAAAACTAATTTTTGCATTCTCAATAAAACAGAAACGGAGACAAGGGGTCGCCGTCTCGTTAAGACTTGGCCGAGAAAAGTTTTGGGAATTGCCCAAACCCAGAGCGATAAATTTGTATGGGTTGGGATTGCCAAAGTCCCTTCAGACACAAGTCAGGTTGAGTTAAGGTATGCTATTATAACACTTCTTAGCCTGACACTTCAGCCGGGGCAGCACAATTTTCCCCACTAGCTTCTATCTTATAACATCTCCTGCTGAAGTTACGACGGAGGCAGAAAATCCACGTTAAGCTATAAGAACAAAGTCTTACGGTTCAGACCTGGCTCTGGTTCAACCGAGAGCGGTCGTTCAACGGAAGACTTGGTATCGGCCAATCGCAAGAATGGGCATCCAGACTTCAATGCTGCGAATCATCACTCAGGAAGCTGAGGCACAAGCGGAACTCAAACGGATTAGCGATCGCACTTTCGACGGCGAAACGCTACACAAAGAAGCAACAGTACGGGAAATCCTGCAAACCGTCCAGCGTCAAGGGGACAAAGCCCTGCTGGAATACACTGCCGAATTTGACCGGCAAACCCTGACCCTCGACCAACTGCGGGTTAGCGGTTCGGAACTTGATGCGGCGTATCAACAAGTTCCCCAAGACCTCCTCAACGCTATTGTTTTAGCACGTCAACAAATCGAGGCATTTCATCGCCAGCGCCTTCCCAAATCTTGGGTGCAGTTTGGCGAAGATGAAACGGTTTTGGGGAAACGCTACACCCCAGTTGATAGTGCTGGTTTGTACGTTCCTGGGGGACGGGCCGCTTATCCGAGTACCGTGTTAATGAACGCGGTTCCGGCCAAAGTAGCCCATGTCTCGCGCATTGTGATGGTGACTCCCCCAGGGGCAGAAGGCAAAATCAACCCGGCGGTGTTGGTAGCCGCCCAAGAAGCCGGAATTAGCGAAATTTATCGGGTTGGGGGCGCACAGGCGATCGCGGCCTTGGCTTATGGTACAAATACCATCCCCAAAGTTAATGTAATTACCGGGCCCGGTAACATCTACGTCACCCTGGCCAAAAAACTGGTGTATGGCTTAGTCGGGATTGACTCCCTCGCGGGGCCGTCCGAAGTCCTGATCATTGCCGACAAACAAGCCAACCCGACCCATGTTGCCGCCGACCTTCTAGCCCAAGCCGAACACGACCCCCTCGCGGCAGCCATCCTCATCACCACCCACCCGGACTTAGCCAGCAAAGTACAACGGGAAATCGAGCAACAGTTACTCAATCATCCCCGCCGCTTGCTAACGGAAAAAGCTCTAGCCCATTACGGTGTGATTGTGGTAGTAGATACCCTCAGCACTGCTGCCCGTTTATCCAACGTTTTCGCCCCGGAACACTTAGAACTCGAAATTGCCGAGCCGTGGGACTTGCTCGAGCAAATTCGCCACGCTGGGGCCATCTTTTTAGGCAACTCCACCCCCGAAGCGGTGGGGGATTATCTCGCCGGGCCAAATCATACCCTACCTACTTCTGGGGCAGCCCGTTATGCCTCGGCGTTGGGAGTCGAAACCTTTATGAAGCACTCGAGCTTGATTCAATATTCGCCGACAGCCTTGGATAAGGTGTCTGGGGCCATTCAAACCCTAGCCAATGCCGAAGGGCTACATTCTCACGCGGAATCAGTGCGCCTGCGGACAGAAACGGCAAAAACTGAAGAAGATTAAGGGTTTTGGGTTACGTTCTTTTGTAAGAAGCGTTAGCAGGCAGAAAATGGAGCATATAAACCTTTAATTTGTATTCCTGCGTAACGCACCGAGTCCAAGTTTTGGTGCGTTAAGGCGTTTAATCTTGGGCGAGAAAACCCCGCCCCTATACGCCCACTACCCACTACTTACTGCCCAGAATAATTCCAGCGATCCAAAATATCTTGAAACAGCACTTCCTCGATCCAAGTTTTGGCAACAACGGTGAGAGGAAGTGCCAGCATTAAGCCCAGTAAGCCAAAGGTTTTCGCGAAAAAGATTTGGGCGGTGAGGGTGACGGCGGGAAGAAGCGAGACTTTGTTAGCCATGACTGTAGGAGAAAGCCAGTAACTTTCGATGTTTTGAATGGCGAAATAAAGAATTAAAACAGCGATGATTTTCCAGGGGTCATCGAGAAGGGCAATGGTGACAGGAAAAATGGCACTCAGCAAGGGGCCGATATTGGGAATGAAGTTGAGGACTCCGGCTAAAAGGGCATGAACAAGGACTAAAGGGACGCGCAACAGCCACAAGCCAAGGCCACTGGCGATGCCGATGAACAGGCAGTTAATAACCATCCCGCTTAACCAATTGCCGAGGGCGATTTCTGATTGGGTGAGGATGTAGTCGGCGCGACGGCGATAAAAGGAGGGAAATAAACGCAAAAACCCCTGACGATAGGGTTGTGGGGAAAATAACATCATCAGGGTTAAGACCAACACCAAGAGGAATTGCAGCAGGGTGTTGAAGGAAGTTGAAAAAATGGTGAGAAAGTTGCCGAGAATGTTGGTAATGAGGGGAGGCAGTTGGGCGGTGACTTGGGCAAGGTTGGGTAAATCGGGGACAAACGGGGGTAGGCGATTTTCGAGGATGGCGATTTCAAGGCTAAGACGTTTGAAAGCTCGGGGGATGAGTTCAAGAAGGCGCTGAAACTGCTCGAAAAAGGGCGGGATGACCAGCCAAACGAATAAAATGGCAAATAACAAGCAAAAGATGAGAGTCAGCCATACGGCGCTATTTCGCGCCAGTTTTCGACGTTGAAACCACAAGACCAAGCGATTGAGGGCGGTGGCCAAAACCACGGCACAAAAGATTAAAAGTAAAAGTTGCTGAAGCTGCCACAAAATATAAAGGGCAATCAAAAGCCCTAGAAAACCAAGCCATTGCGCGAAGTTCACGGTAGTATAAGTTCCCGATAAATTTTAAGATAAGCTCGGACTTGCTCTGGAGATGAGCTACAATGAGAGACTGCTGTGTTTAGTAGGATTTAATTAAACTAAATACCATGTCTATTACCCAAGAGCGCAAACAAGAGTTAATTTCTGAATACCAAGTCCACGGAACTGATACCGGGTCATCGGATGTGCAAGTGGCGATCCTGAGCGATCGCATTAACAGCTTGACACAACATCTCAAAGTCAATAAAAAAGACCATGCTTCTAGATTGGGTTTATTAAAACTCATCGGTCGCCGTCGTCGCTTGTTGACTTATATTCAAAAGCACGATTACGAGCATTATCAACAGTTAATCCGCCGTCTCGGTATCCGTCGCTAAATTTTAAGACCTTTTATGGCTTCTTCTGACGAAAATAAACGGGAATCTTTGCCCTTTGAACCTCGGCAAAAAAAGAAGAAATCTTCCCCGAAAAAACCCAATTCTGCACCGCAACCCCAAGCAAAAACCCAAAGAACCGCTAAAAGTGAAGCCAGTTTATCGGCCATTCCCGATGCGGTGAGTAAGCGCATGATTCGCCGTATGGCAATATTAAGCGGCATTCCGACGAGTTTAGGGGTTGTTAGTTTGTTGGCGTTTTACTGGATTGTCAGCCAAAAAATCTTTGCGGTTCCACCCTATGCTGCTGTATTGGTGAGTTCTGGTTTCTTTGGTTTGGGGGTTCTGGGATTAAGTTACGGCTTATTTTCGGCTTCCTGGGATGAAGAACGGATGGGAAATTTGCTCGGATTTGATGAATTTAAATTAAATTTTAGTCGTACTACAGCAGCTTGGCGGTCAGCGCGGTCTCAAAAAGAATAAGCTTAAGTTGAGCAAATTTCAGAGTTAGGGCGGGGTAATCTCGCCTTTTTTTGTTGTTAGTTGTTGGTTGTTAGTCGTTGGTCACCCTGCGCGATCGCATAACAGTTGTTATGTCTGACATAACGCTTGTTATGTTGGCGGGTTTGGATGGGGATGCGTCGCTAAAACCTAAAATTGGACGAGGAAAAGAGCGCCCCTCCACAAGACTTGACAATCCAACCCCAACCTTAACTTGTCGCAATTGGTAATTGATCGTTGGTAATTGTGCGATCGCTGAATTCGTTAAACTTAAGATCGCGAATAACCCTTATATTGCAATCATTTTCTAAATATCATGATCGTTGTTATGAAAGTCGGTTCGCCAAAAGCTGAAATCGACCGCCTTTGTCAAGAATTTGAAGCTTGGGGGCTGTCTCCCGAACCCATTATCGGTAAGCATAAAGTCGTAATTGGTTTGGTGGGGGAAACCGCAAGCCTCAACGAAGAACAAATCGAAGAAAATAGCGAATGGATCGAACAGGTTTTGCGGGTCGAACGCCCCTACAAACGGGCCAGTCGCGAGTTTCGTCACGGAGAAGCGGGGGAAGTGTGGGTCAGTACCCCCGATGGTGATGTTCCGTTTGGAGAACACCATCCGATTGTGGTGGTTGCGGGCCCTTGTTCGGTGGAAAACGAAGGGATGATTATCGAAACCGCCCAACGGGTGAAAGCCGCCGGGGCCAAGTTTTTGCGCGGGGGGGCCTATAAACCCCGGACTTCTCCTTATGCGTTTCAAGGTCACGGAGAAAGTGCGCTGGACTTGCTGGCCGCGGCCCGAGATGCGTCGGGATTGGGAATTATTACAGAAGTGATGGATACCGCCGATGTGGAAAAGGTGGGAGAAGTGGCGGATGTGTTGCAAGTGGGGGCGCGAAATATGCACAATTTCGCGTTGCTGAAGAAGGTGGGCGCACAACCGAAGCCTGTTTTGCTAAAGCGGGGGATGTCGGCGACAATTGATGAGTGGTTGATGGCGGCAGAATATGTGTTAGCTGCCGGAAATCCGAATGTGATTTTATGCGAGCGAGGGATTCGGACTTTTGACCGTTCTCATGCCCGAAATACGCTAGATTTAGCGGTTTTACCCGTGTTGCGATCGCTCACTCATTTACCGATTATGATTGACCCCAGTCACGGGACAGGACGCTGGGAGTTTGTTCCGGCGATGGCTAAGGCGGCGATCGCGGGAGGGACGGATTCATTGATGATTGAGGTTCACCCGAATCCGGCTAAGGCGTTATCAGACGGGCCGCAATCTTTGAATCCCGAACGATTTGACAATTTGATGCAGGAGTTGGCCGTGATTGGTAATGCGGTGAATCGCTGGCCAAAACCGGAAATGGCGATCGCGTAAGTTAGGTTTATCGAAACCCAGTAACACATCTATTCCGCCAGGAATTTGTAATGTTAGCCCCAGATTTTCAATCTGCGGGCGGGTTAACGGGAAAAACGCCTATTTTTGACTGGATTCGAGATGAGAAACCGCCTTACGTTGGGTCGATCGAAACCCAGTAACACATCTATTCCGCCAGGAATTTGTAATGTTAGCCCCAGATTTTCAATCTGCGGGCGGGTTAACGGGAAAAACGCCTATTTTTAGCTGGATTCGAGATGAGAGTCAGTTTCATCCAACCGCCAGCGGATTAAAATCCGAGGCTAATACAACGAAGTCCTCGCGGACTACTAAAACGGGACGGTTTCATCGTCGTCAGGATCGCTAATTTTGAGTTGGGTAAAGGTTTTGGTTTCTTCGCTAACGGGAAGTTTCTCAAACACCTCTCCCAACTCTTTTTGTATGGTTTTGGTGAGGGTGATGGCTAGGTCGATATCTAGCCCTAATTCTTGGCTGGCTTGGGCTAATTCTTTAAAGCTAATTTTGGTGGTGGTGCGATTTTGTTCTTTGAGGGTGAATCCTGCCTGATTGGTGCATTTTTGGGCTTGCATGGCGGCAGTAAGCCGTTTTTTGAGATGTGTGACCTCTGTATCGTATTTGAGCCATTGCTGCTCAATTTGGCGATAGCGGTGAATTAATTGGTCGATGTTGTCAGTGTGGGGATCGACTTCGACCATTTGATGCAGTTGCAGCAAGCGGTGATGGACTTGTGCGACGTACACCGTGTCCATTTTGGCATAGTTGAGGTGGCGATCGCTCAAAGGACGTTCCCCCCAATCGCTACTTTGCAGGGCTTTATCGACGGGGGGAAAGTGACACAATTCTGTTGCTAGGGTTGCGAGTTGATAGTTGTCGAGGGGGACGAGGTAATAGGGAATTTGTTTGACTAATTCCAGGGTACAGGTGACGTTTTTGGCTTTTTTGTTTCCCAGTAAGCGCACATCATAGGAAGCATTATGAAAGACTTTTTCAATGTCGGGATTAAGCATGATTTGGTCGATAAACTCAGTGATGAGTTCATCGCGATCCAATACATCTAAAATCGTGACGCGATCGCCTTTCATATCCGTAGAATCGCTGAGGATTTGAATTAATGAAAGTCGGGGCTTTTTGGTATTGTAGTCTGCGACTTCGGTATCTAACCATAAGGTTTTGGCGTTGAAAAAGTGCGCGATCGCGTCTTGAATTTCAGAGGTTTCGGTTAAATAAATCATGCAGTTTTTTAATATTGATTTTTGGGGAGTATGTTAGACCCCCGGTTTCGCCAAAGTTACCGGGGTTCTATTGTATTGTATTATTTTGAACTCATTTTCTGAAATAACTTTTGCGGTAATTCCCATAACGCTTCTTTTATTTGTTGGAATAAAAGCCGACCATTAGCACTTTTCCAAGGAGGCATAATAGATAAAGCTTTTAAAGCAATAACCAGACCTAAAACTCGCTGTCCGTTTTGCCAATAAGCATTACCAATCATAGATATTCCGGCAGCTTCGACTTCTTTATGGTTGATTTTTTGAGCTAATATAATTGCTCTTTTGGCATAAAAGATTGCTGTTTGGGTTTGTTTTAAACAGCCATGACAATAAGCCAAATTAGAATAAGTAATTGATTTTATGTAAATATTACTGAATTCTGATGCGATCGCCAAACTCTCTCGGAAATATTCTAAACCCTTTTGATAGTCTTTAAGATAATAAGCATGAAAAATACCTGCGCTATTTAAAACATATTTTTGCTTAAAGTAATAATTGAATTCTTGACATATTTCCAAGGATTTTTCAATGCAATCTAAAGCCTTATCAACTTGACCATCTAAAGCATAACAATTGGATAGATCGGTTAAAATTGCATTCTCCAGATAAATATTTTTGTTTTTTTGACAGTAAATCAGCTGTTTTTTAAAAGATAATTCAGCCTGTTTTGTTTTGCCTTGAATTACATAAATATGATTGATATAAAATAAGATGCTATGGAAAACATCTAAATTATATTCGCGAGCCACCACAAGAGCTTTGTTGAGATAATAATGCGCTTGCTGATAATTACCGCAGCCATTTTGTGCAAGTCCTAAATTCTCCAAAGCCATTATAATTGAAACTTTATCATCAACTAGATGAGCAATTTCTAATTGCTTTTGATAATAAGTAATTGCTTGAAAAATACGATCGGATGTAGCTACAATTTTACCCAAATTTCCCCAAGCTAGTGCTTCTAAACTTTTATCCCCGATTTGCTGTGCTAAATCGAGTTGTTTCTGGAAATATTGACGAGACGTTTCTTTTTGACCTAAATTATAGTAAGCATAACCGATTTGGTAATATAAAATGCAATCAGTTCGAGAATCAATTTTGCCGAATAGTTGCGGATAAATCTCGACTTGTTCGCGATAATAGCCCCAATCCCTAAACTGTTCGTAAAGCTTTTTTCCGGTAAATACAGGCATTTGTAAAACTTGCCAAGCGGCTGACCAAGCCGAGAGTTGACAAAAGTGGTGAAATGCCTCGATATAGCCGCGAATTTGTTCAATAAGACTCGCATCTTTATCAGATTTATAAAGTCTTAGATAATAAAATGCCATACGCAAATGGGCTTTTTCTTGGATTGTCGGTGACCGCAAATTGGGTGTAATTTCTGCGTTGTTAGACGATGCAAAAACCAGTTGTCCTGCGGAGTCGTAGCAGATGTTTTTGAGTTGTTCTTGAGAGAGGGATTGTAAGTCTATGGGAGGTAGATTGTCACTCATGATGTTTCATTTTTAAAAGTTTCTGGAAGTCAAAACCCCGGTATCTTCAAGATACCGGGGTTTTAGAGTTTACCTTTTAAGAAAACCGAATACTTTATTAATTGTATTTTTGACAATCAGCTTACCATTGGCGCTGCGCCAAGGTGGTAACATTGTGGCAGCACGCAAAGCCAATGATATGCCTATAATACGTTTACCACTGTGCCAATAAGCGTTTCCTAAGATAGCTAAACCAATGGCTTCGGCTTCTTTATTTTGATATTTTCGAGCGAGTGCGATCGCTTTTTTGGCGTAGCGAGTTGCTATTGAGGTTTGCTTGAGACAACCATAACAATAGGAAATATTAGAGAGTATAATTGAGACTATTCGTTGATTGTTGGTGACTTTATAATACCAATGACATTCTTTAAATGAAGGAATTGCTGCATCATATTTTTTCTGAAAATAAGCTTGTTGAATGCCAATATTATTTAGAATCACTGCGACTTCTGAATAATAATTTTCTCGTTTGCTAATTTCTAGGGCTTTTGACAAACAATCCCAAGAGTTTTCAGATTGATTTTGTGAAAGAAAAGCACTTGAGCAACATTGTAGAGTATGACATATTTCATGAGAGCCATTATTTTCTTCAAAGAAAGCGAGTGCTAATTCTAAATAAGTAAGTCCAAGTTTAGGTTTTCCAAAATATATTAAATATTCTCCTAGGCTGATTGAAATCAAATTCGATAAATTATCATTATTTTGTTGCTCTGATAAAGCTAAAGCTTGCTTTAAATAAAAAACGGCTTTTTGATAATTGATATTGCGTCCATGAGCAATACCTAAACCCCGTAAAGCTTGGATGGTTAAAATAGGATTATTGAGAGATTTTGCAATCTCTAATTCTTTTTGATGGTAGGTAATAGCTTGTTTATATTGGCCAAGTTGTCCAAGGGTGAGTCCTAAGCCATTTAAGGCTGAAGCTTCAAAGTAAGGACTTTGAATTTGTTGGGCTAAATCGAGTTGTTGTTGATAGGTTTCTAAGGCTTTTTGGGCTTGGCCGAGACTGTAATATGCATTACCAAGATAATCATAAAGATTGCAGTCGGTTTCGGAGTTGATTTTGCCGAGAAGTGCGGGGTAAATTTCGACTTGTTCGCGATAATAACCCCATTGTTTGAATTGTTCGCAAAACTTCTTTCCTGTGGTTACCGGAAGTTGTAAAACTTGCCAAGCGACTGACCAAGCGGAGATTTGGCAGAAGTGATAAAAGGCTTCGACGTAGCCGCGAACTTTCTCTAAGTTACTGGCGTTTTCGTCGGGTTGGTAAACTTTTAGCCAATAGAAAGCAAGGCGAAGATGAGCTTTTTCTTGTAAATTGGGTTTGCGGAAAGGAGAAACAATTTCAGCATCAATCGTTGAAGCTAAAATGAGTTTTCCGGCAGCATTGTAACAGAGATTGGGTAGGTCTTGTTGGTTGAGAGATTGTAAGTCAAGAAAAGAAGCAGAATAGCTCATGATTATAGGAGGAAAAGAAGCATTTATTCTTCTTTCAGTTGGGGTAAATAATCAAGAGCGACACAACGAATTAAACTATGAAGACGATAACCTAATCTCTGGCTTCCTATGATTTCTGGTTCGAGGAAAAAGCGACGTTGAAGGGTGTCAAAGGCTTTTTGTTGGTCTTCTTCGGGATAGTCGAAAATGAGGGTTAGCCAGCCTTGGCGTTCGAGGGGATGACGGGATACCGCCCCCATGCACAAAAGGATGCCAGCGAGGGGATAAGCTTGGTATAAGCGTTGAAAGGTGGCTTCAATACGTTTTCTGACCAAATCTCGTAATGTGAGGCTGTAGCGGTCAATTTTGGGCTGGTCGTCTCGGCCATCGGGGTCTGCGGCTTGTTTCATTTGTTCGACGGCTGCGATTTCTGCGCCAAATTCTGACCAGTAGAGGGAAATGTTGCTATTGTAGGGAGAGGCGAGTATTTCCCCTGCGATCGCCCGCAACGCGAGAGGATGCCCTTCGTAAACCGCGATCGCCCTCTCTAAGTATTGCTGTTCGATCTCGGATTGGGGTTCGATTTCCCATTTTTGGAACAGTTTGAGGGCATTGGATGGATCGAGTCCGGATAAGCGACATTGATGCGATCGCGCCAAATACCGTCCTTCTGCTAAAACGGGAAGTTGATACTGAGACGTAATAATAATCCGACTAATCATCCCATTAGACCGCAGAAAACCCGTTAAAAACTGCTCAAAAATAGATTCTTTGAAGCGATGACCCCCTTCTCCATCCGGTTCGAGGAGGACTTCAACCATATCCAACACCAGCAAACAAGGCTTTTCTCGCAATCGCGTAATCGCAGAACCCACCAACAACGTCGGGTCTCTTTGCAATTCTTCCGTTTCGGCGGTACTCTCAGACAGCAGCGATCGCGCTACCATAGCAAAACTAGGAGACTCGCAATCGAAACTCACCGCAATTTGTTCTCGAAGGGTTTGGGTTAACTGGGGTTCTACCAGCAAACGGGCCGCGAGGGCGGTTTTGCCAATGCCCGAAATGCCCACCACAGACACCAAACGGCAATCGCCTTTTAATTGGGTCAAAAGGGTCGCGATCGCGTCTTCTCGTCCCACCCAGCGCATTCCACTACAATCTAATTGGGGAATAGCATCGAGGGCTGCGGGGTCAATTTCTGGAAATTCAGCGACGAGTTGCCAATCCACCCCCACCGCATCGCAAATTGAGATAAAACACTCGCGACTAATCGAAGTTGGTTTCCAAAAGCGATTTAACGTCGATGTACTCACCTTCGCTTTATCCAACCACACTAAAGAATTTGTTTTATTCCACCCTAATCTACGTCGGGTGCGATCGACTAATTCTAAACCTTGGGGGGATGCTGTAAGCGTGTCTGCCATAATCTCGGTAGTGACCCATCTCCACTATTATTCCCCGGAAGTCAAACAAAAGTGAAACAAAACTGATACAAAAACTGAAACAAAACTTGCTGTCAGACCAGGCATTCTAGAGATAGGCCAGATGTCGTGTTTCTCATCAAATACCCCCTATGCTTGCTTATTCTCATCCGTTTGCCGTTGATGAAAGCCTGTATCTCAAGCAACTCGCGATCGCGATCAAAAAAGCCCCAGTCTACAGTCTAGAATATCACCGCAGTTTGTCTAGGCTAATAATCGCTCTCCAACAAAGCGATAGGCTATTGCGTCCGCGTCCTTGCATTTTCCCAGATATTTACGACGAAATCTACGCTCTTGGCTTAAAAAAGCTCTTTTCCAACCTCGGACGCAATCTTAAAACCTATTACGCCCACCAAGACTTTCTCGATTGGCTGCATCCCATTCAACACCATTATTACGCCCAAGCCACCCAAGAAATTTTAGCCGATACCGAGTTAACTCGCTGTAAACCCCTGACATTACCTGAACTTGAAGCTATCAGCAGCATCTAATACCAAATCCACTTACCAAAACCCACTTATTAATTTAGTCCTCGAAGATGGACTTTGTTGCATTAGCCCCGTATTTTCAATCCGTGGGCGGGTTATCGGAATAGACTGTATATTGAACCGGATTTAGTATAAGAGGCAGTGGGCAATCGGGGGAAAAAGGAATTGGGAACAGGGAAATGACAACTCCCTCAATTCACACTCGGTTTAGCCACCGTTGCCAAAGTTCGCAAGGCAAACTGCGGTAAAACCAACATACGCCGCCATCGCCAAGGTTCTTGATACAAGCGATACAGCCATTCTAGATTATTATCGCAGAACCAAGCAGGGGCCCGTTCTTTCGTCCCCGACCAAATATCAAAACTGCCCCCCACCCCAATCCAAGTGGCTTGAGGACACAAAGAACGATGTTGTAAAATCCAGTTTTCTTGACGGGGTACGCCCAAACCCACCAAAATCAATCGCGGTTGCTTGTCTTGTAAAAGCTGATGAAACTGCTGTTCTTCGGTGGTTGACAGATAGCCGTGATAGGGAAATATGGTTAAATTCGGGCATTTTTCTTGCCAAAATTGAGCGGCGCGATCGCTAATCCCCGGTTTACCACCATAAAATACAATAGGATGCTGAATCGCTGCTTGATTCAACCGTTCGAGTAAATTTCCCGCCAATTCAATCCCCGGACATCGTTGCTGACGGGCTGCGTGTAAGCGTAAATAAAAGATAACCCCCGCCCCATCCGGAATCACCAACTCCGCCTCATGTATAATATTCGCCAAATCCTGGCTTTTTTCCGCCATCATCGCCATCTCAGAATTTAGCGTCACCACATGAGTCCGCAAACCCTTTTCAATTCGTCCCTGCAACCATCCCACATAATCCTCTGACAGATGGACAGGTAACCCCAACACCGATGCCTGTTTGAGTCTTTCCAACATGACCTAAATTTTCAATTCTTGAAGTAGAATATGCTGTTTCTTCTATTTTCCCTTGGAAAGTGACCCTATCCGTTGATTGTCTAGATTTCCCCAGCGCATTATAAACCCTTTGTTGTCAAGTTTTTGTAAAACAAATCCAAAAAACTAAAACAAACTTAACTGTTGCGGCGGTAAATTCAACCGATTCCAAGGCAATTCCGGAATAGGGGCGTTTTCATCCTCCAGCATCTTCTGAAAATCGCGGGCAGTTTGAGGCGAAAAGTCTTCTACCGGACAATGGACGAAAAAGTAAACCTGCTTCCCCGTTTGCAACCAATCTTTCAGCCGTTGCGCCCATTCTTGCAAATATTCTTGATTATACTGCGCTTCAGGATGACTGATAAAGCGAATAAAAGTAAACGAAGCAGTACAGTCAGGATACAGGGGAACTTTGGGTTTTTGGCGTTCTGAGGCGATTTGCGGGTCATCGGGACAATTATAAATCGGTCGCGTATCCAGCAACACCCTCGCCACTCCCAACGATTGCAAAAACTCGTTCAGTTGGGCATTCCACTCAGTTTGAAACCAATCCGGGTGACGCACTTCCACCGCGAGGAGAGTATTTTCAGCTTGCAAGGCTTGGAGAAACTGCTGCAAATCTTCAAAGCTTTTGGGGGAATAAGCTGGAGGTAGCTGTATAAAAATCGGCCCCAGTTTCTCCCTAAATCTCTGCATTCGTTCGAGAAAAGCTTGTGCCTCGTTGAGATGACTCGCCAATAAACCGTCATGGGTCACGGCTTTGGGCATTTTTGGGCAGAACTTAAATTCGGTTGGGGTTTGGGCTGCCCAACGGTCTACTGTGGCGGTTGGTGGGACTGCATAAAAGGTGGTGTTCCCTTCAACGGTGGTAAAACGGCGACTGTAGAGGGAAAGAAAGTTTTTCGCGGGAGTTTTAGGGGGATAAAAGTCTCCTACCCAACCTTTATACGACCATACGGCACACCCTAGGTAGAAGTTACGGGTCATTTTTTGTTATTTGTTATTTGTTATTGGTGACAAGTTAAGGTTTTGTCCCCATTGTCAAGTTTATCGTAGGGGCGGGGTTTCCCCGTCCAAGTTTACGTTAATATTTTGTCGATTGTTGTGGGATAATCTCATCAAATCTCAATACCCAAAAGTTGAGATTGGGTGAGGAAACCTCACCCCTACAGGGGCTTTCTGTCCTCTTGACATCCCAGATTTGGGTTTAACTTGTCACTAATGGTAATTGGTCATGAGTCATTGTTATTGATAACTGTCAATCAACTCCTCGGACATATCAAAATTTGCCGTCACATTCTGCACATCGTCCAGCGACTCTAGCATATCAATCAACTTGAGGAGCGATCGCGCTTGGTCGGAATCCGTCACTTCTACAGTGTTACTGGGAATCCATCGCAATTCTGCCTCACTCACCGGGAAATGATAATCCTGCAACACCTGATTTAAGGTTTCAAGTTGGCTAGTTTCGGTGAAGACTTCCACCCCATCATCGCTGTATTCGTAACTCTCCGCTTCCCCTTCTACAGAGGCTTCGAGGAGTTTTTCTTCTTCGATTTTCCCTTCTAAACGCACGACCCCTTTTTGGTCAAACATCCAACTGACGCAGCCCGTTTCCCCCAAATTGCCGCCATTTTTCTTGAAAGCTTCTCGCAAATCTGCGGCTGTCCGGTTGCGATTGTCCGTCAAGGCTTCGATGAGAATAGCTACACCCCCAGGGCCATAGCCTTCGTAGCGCACTTCTTCATAATTGCTATCTTCAGTATAAGTGCCTGCGCCCTTCGCGATCGCGCGATCGATATTATCATTGGGAATCCCTGCCGCCTTTGCTTTCTCAATTGCGGTGCGTAGTTGAAAGTTGCCTGCGGGGTCGGGAATCCCATTTCTCGCTGCAACAATAATAGCCCGCGATATTTGCGTGTAGGTTTTACCTTTTTTCGCGTCAACTCTCGCTTTTTGACGTTTGATATTTGCCCACTTACTATGACCCGCCATTTTTTAAAGTTTCTCCTCCTTGGTTGCGTGACATTCTACCGATTTTCTAGTATCGCTTAAGTTTCGGCTTGGGTGTTGAACCAACCCAGAAAAGTTTGTGTAGTTTTAAAGTAATTGGTAATATTCGCTGCTGCTAAATATGGTTTCACACTTTCACTTTGGAAGTCTCTTGAATTGCCACTGAGCAAAACTTTTTGATTTTCGGGATACAGTGTCGTATCTGCCAAAATACAAGCCAAAATCAAGTTATCGGTCGGTTCTGAAATTACAGTAAAATTCTCTACATTCCATTTTAGGATATCGTTGGTTAGCGGTATCAATTCAGCGCAATCTGCTAATCTATTTAGGACTTCGCGCAAGCGACTTCTCATTTCTAGCAACACCTCGTTATTGTCTAATCGAGCTTGTTGTAAATTTTGTGCTAAAGATTGAGCCGTTTCAGAAAGCCGATTTCGTAATAATTGTTTGCTTTCAAACTGATACATATCGCTGACAGAGCGATAGCGTTTTATTTCGGATTCTAAAACCGATAATGCTTCCATACAACAAATATCAGGAAGCGCAATTTCAAGATTATGAGGAGGAGGATTAATTAAGTCAAAAGCAACTGGATCGCGACCTGTGGCAATGCTCAAAATAAAATTGGTTTCGATGTAAAGCCGTATAGACACTTTAGTTAACCCAGAGTTGACCTTGTTGTAACGATTGAGTAGCTTTGAGATTATTTAAGTTTTTAACGTCTCCTTCTTGAATTTTGTCTAAGAAACCAATGGATTTGAGTTCGTCTTTATAAGGTGGATCGTGAGATTTCCATTGATAAATTAAATCTTCAATCCAAACGGAAAATAAAGTTTCTAAATAAATGTTATTGGTTAAATATTCTGCTTTAGAATTCCTATATTTTTTCACTAACACATTGGTTTCTAAAGTTTTATTTACACGCCATTCTTTATCGGGCGATCGCGTCAACACGACAATCTGTTGATAATCCATTAAAAACCCATATTCGAGATAAATTTCTCGGTGGTGGAGAGAGGTTAAAAGTTTTTGTAACTCTTGCAGCCAGATATCGTGCAGTCGCTCAACGACAGGAGGAGTCCCGGCTTTAATTTGCGCGATCGCGATGACTTCATCTTCTTGATTATTCAGCAGTAAATCAATGTCTAATTTAAGATAATTCATAATAATCCAATCGTTATTTTTTTGAAATTGTACAGATTTAGAACCCTGGTTTCTGGGGGGCAATTGTAAATCTTTTGGATAAACAAATAAGAAACCGGGGTTCTAGAAAAAACTCACTTTTGCGCGTCTAATAAACGCAACTCATAGATATTCCAAAATGGCCCACCGAGGGCAGAATATTGAATCTCCTCAAACTTATTCCGTACTGCCGTCAAAGCGTAAGGATTCACCAAATAAATAAAGGGAGCATACTCTTTTGCCAACTCCTGGGTTTCCACATAAATCGCTTTTCGCTGCTCAAAATCCAACTCACGAGCAGCTTGAATATAAAGCTCAGCAATGCGTCTTTCCCAATCGGAAACAGTGCGTCCAGTTAACTCACCTCGTCCGGCTTGGGGCTTCTGATTAAACATGTGTAAGTTCCCGTCAGGAAACCAAACATTTGCACCACCGTTGGGTTCATTTCCCCCAGTTAAACCCAGTAGAAAACACTCCCAATCGAGGGAATTAGAAAGTTTATCAACCAAGACATTAAATGCAATTGGCGCATAATCTACTTGCATCCCAATGGCTTCTAAATCCTGTTCAATTTGAGTTGCCATTGCTTCACGAGTTTTGTTACCTGCATTGGTAATTAAACTAAAGCGAACCAGATTTCCTTCCGAATCTAACAAGCGATTTCCTTCATAGCGAAATCCGGCTTCTGCGAGCAGTTCCTTGGCTTTTTCGGGGTTGTAATCGTAGCCTTCGAGGTCAGAGGCGTAAAAGGGAGATTGAACGGAAATAGGGGAGTTTTGGGGCTTACCCAGACCGCGAAAAACATTATTAATCATGCGTTGGCGGTTAATCGCATAAGCAACGGCTTGGCGGAAGCGAACATCATTAAACCAGCGAGATTTAATCGGATCGACGAGGGGTTTACCGTCGCGGATTCCGGTATTTAAATTAAAGGAAATAAAGCTGGTTCCGTAAGACGGGCCGCCATTATAAACGTTGAAATTACCTTGTTTTTCCTGTTTTTTTAAGAGTGAAAAGTATTCAGGACTGACGCTGATGGTATCGAGACTACCAGAGCGAAATTGTAGTAAAGCGGTGTCGGTATTTTCGACAATTTGCCAAACTACTTCTTGAACATAAGGTAGGGAATTTCCTGTATCATCTGTGCGCCAGTAATAGGGATTGCGTTCAAAATTTAAACGTTCGCTGAGACGATAGTTTTTGAGGACATAAGGCCCGTTAAAAACAATTTCTTCAGGAGGCGTATCGACACCCCATTTAGATAAGAATAAAGGCCGACCTTCACTGTCTTTCGTTTCGACGGATTCTGCTAAAGCGTGGGCGGGTAAAATAGGGAGAGACGTTGTACCGAGAAAGGGGGCAAAAGGTTCGGGAACGGTGAATTTAACGCGGCTATTATCTACTTTGGTAATGGTGGGAAATTCGCGGCTTTGACCAATGCGTAAACTGTCTCTGGCATTCGAGGGAATTTCTTCGTTGAGATACAAACGGTTATAACTAAAAACCACATCATCAACGGTTAAATCTTCCCCGTCTGACCATTTTAAATTGGGACGAATGGTAAAGACAATTTCGAGGCCATCGTCGGAAATATCCCAAGATTCGGCGATCGCGGGTTCAAATTCTCCGGTTAAAGGATTTTCATTGACCAAACCATCATAAGTCAAGCTAAAAATATTCGGAGATTCTGCTGAAAGTACCGCGTTAAAGGTTTTTGGCTCGCTAAGGACACTCATTACCACCTGTGGCACTTGGGCTGCAATGGATTCGAGGATGGCGGGATTACAGCTTGCCAAAGAAACTGCGGTGAAAATTATCGCGACAACTGCAATCATACGCCGCCAAAATTGCTTTATTTTTATCATTTTATACTTTCAAAATCGGTGGACTTTGCCAAAACTTAAGATTTCGGAACCATGCGACTTAAGCCTTATAACGGCTTAAGCCTTGTAACGGGAGGAGTTTGCGATAGCGAGAGGTAATACCCCACAACGCAAATAATAAAATCCAGCCTAAAGAACCGAGACGTAAATCAAAAATACTCACATCTAAGCAATTGAATAAAATACAACTGCCAAATGCAATGATAAACGCTAAAACAATCAAGCGATCGCGATACCATTGCGGTCGTAATGCTTTTGACCAGATATAAACTAAAATCAAAGCTTGGGCGATCGCCCAACCCACCAAGCCACATAACAATAGTGTCGCGATCGCCCCTGCTTCTGCCCCTAACATGAAAAAAAGATTGTGGGGATGACCCAGCCACAACTGCCAATGCAATTCGTACAAATGGGAAAAGTTGCGTAACCCCCACCCCAAAAACGGACGTTCTCGAAACATATTCCAGGTAAACTGCCATTGAGTGGTGCGAAGGTGGGCTTCAAGTACATTGGGATACATCTCTCCGGACAACCGCAACCAAATCTTATCGGGAACAACAGCCCGAAACTGGGCTTGTCCTACCGTCCCAAAAGAAGCCCAGAGAACCACCGCAGCCGCCGTTGTCACCCCCAAAACCAACCACCGCCACCCCAAGTACAGCCCATAAGCCAACACCACGACAATCGCCGTTCCCCAAGCATTCCGGGAACTGGTCAGAAGTAGGGCGATTCCGACTGCAAAGATAAACAGCAACAGCAATAAAAACTGAACCAAAGTTCGGCTATGGGTGCGATCCTGTTGATAGGTTTGATAAACTTCGATGGCCAAACCCCAACTCAAAGCCCAAATAATCAGCAAATACCCCGCGAAAATATTGGCATACATAAACGTTGAAGCAATACGCCCTGGGGGATTGCCTCCGGCTTCTAACACCCAACCAAAAATCGGGTTAAAGGCTTCAGGAGTCTGCCAAGCGGCCGCCCCTTGACCAATGCCTAAAATCAACACAGGGATGGCTCCGAAGACGCTAATCCAAGCAATACGGCGTAGTTGAGCCGGAGTTTGTAATAAAAAGGCAAAAGGCGCAAATCCTACCAAACCTGCTAAAAAATTCCCGACTCCTAAAAAGGCTTCTCCGGGTTTGTAGGCGAAAGCCGAACTGATGAATAAAACGAGCAAAATCGAAGCGGCCATGAGGTTACAGGGGCGTTTCCACAAACGGGAGTAGTGGCGCACCCACAACCCAATCACCACGAACCCGAAAATTAATCCTCCAACGGCGGGCCAAGTGGGAAAAAGTAACAACCCTGCCTGAAACCATAGCCAAGGATAATGTAACTCTTGCTGTGGGGCGAGAGATGGCGTTTTTCGACTCATACCAACTTTAATACGCTATTTCCCAGCATTCCGAGCGAATGAGACGGATTTGTGCTAGGGCAAATACGGCGGGAATAATGCGGCCGTAATTGGTTGCGACGGCTTTCCAGCCAATTTCAGCGAGAAAGGTTGCCCACAACACCGGGCCGAGAAAGGCAAACACCGCTTTAGCTGCCCCTTGTCGGGCGGCCGCGATCGCCATCCCCCGTTTTGCCGTTTGCAAGGCCAGGTGATTTTGAATTTGTACGGCGGCGGCGGCCCCACCCCGAATCGCCACGGATTTCGCCACTTGATACTGAGCGAAATGAAGGGCAAACTGACGGGCGATTTGCTGCAAAATTAAGGGTTTCAGCACAGAATTAACCGCGAGAATACTGCCTCCTTTGAGGAGTAAACTCAAGGGATTGTGCTGGATTTGCGCTGGCAGTGGTTCGGCATAATTCGACTGAGAAAGGGATTCTTGGATGCGATGGGTGAGCGATCGCTGTTCGTCCTGGGGCAGCCGTTTCCAAGCCCGTCCTGCGAGGTTTAAGAAGATTTCTGCTTCTAAATCTAAGGCGGTCATTTGTTGCGAATAGGGGATTTTGAGATAATGGCAAATTCGCAGTAAAATATCGCGATAGCTCATTTCTTGAGTTCGACCCCGCAATACTGTCATGCCATCGGCGGCTAGGTAACGAAAGCGGTTTTCGAGTTCGTCTAACCAACTGATGCGATCGCGACATTGGACTTCGAGAACATCCGGGGCTTTGAGGTAGTCCAATGGGTTGAAGCGACGACTAAATAAGATTTGCGTGAGTTGTTGTAATTCGGTTTCGCTGGCAAGTTCCAGCCCATCCCTGAGTTCGTCCAATGTTTTTTATCCTCCCAACACGCCGCTAATGTGCTGTTTTCCCCTATTCTACTATTGACTTGTTTTTGTGGTTGGTTATCGGTTATTGGTTACTCGTTGCACCCCTAAAATGGTGGGTGACGGCAGATTGCTAGATTGCAGTTATAGCCTGAGTTTTAGCCGCTTAACCCCCCCGACGCTAATCCCCATTTTTAGCTGTTTAAAGTTTGAGCAATACGTGGATCGCCTTCGACTCATAAAATTCGCACGATCTCATCCTTATCCTGTCGCCTTTCTCGTTGGTGACACTTTACCCAGACCCAGACGAAAATACCCTAGCACAATACTAGGGCATGAAATAAAGCAAGATTAACAATAAAATTGGAAAAAGCAAGGGAAACTCACAAATTTTAGTAACTTACACCGCGATATTTTCTCAAACCCAATTTAGGTTGCTGCGGTATTTCGAGAGGGCGGCGGAGAGTATAGGATTTACCCAGGAATTTCCCGGTTAAATCGGAAGGGAAAGTGGGGATAGAACAGTGGGTGTTGTCATAAGTTGCGCCCATAAAGTTGAGTTTCATTGTTTTTTCCTCTCGTGGGGTTGATGCTTCTATCCTCCGTTTTTTTACGGAAACTGGGGGAGATTTACATCAACAAGGGGGTTGAACTTTCTCAGTAGAATTCAGGATTGAGATTACAACAACCAGGGATTCATCTTAGGCAAAAAATGCGATCGCGATCGCACCCTTTTCCCTCAAACTTTGACAAGATAGGGCGAATTTAGGGCAGTCATTTGACCTTGATACACCAAAGCTTGATACATCATTGCCGCAGCTTCAGCGCGAGTGGCGGGGGCATCGAGATTTTGAGGTTTGGGGTATAAGGTGACTAATCCGGCTTTTGTGGCGGCAGCAACGGCGGTTTGAGCGTATTCTGGGATGCGATCGCGATCCTGATAAGCATCGAGAAAGGTTAAATCGGCATCTGGAAGATTCAAACCACTGGTAAGAGAGAGAATCAAATGCACCCGCCGCAGGGTTTGTTCGGGATGAAAGGTGCGATCCGGGAAACCAGAGAGATAGCCAGCGCGATAAGCTTGCTGTATTGCCCCTAAACCCCAGAAATTTGCCGGAATATCGATAAATTGCGTTGCCGGGCGGATGGAATTGGGGTTGAGGACTTTGACCAAAAGGGCAGCATATTCGGCGCGATTGATGGGGTTATCGGGGCGGAAACTACCATCAGGGAAACCACTGATGAGTTCCAAACTGCCCAATCTTCGCACAAAATCCGTCGCCCAATGGTTTTGTAAATCGGTGAAACTGGGTAATAGTGGATCGGGGTTGACGATATAAGGAGAAGCGATCGCGCTGGCTTTTTGAGTCGCAACCAGGGCTTGATAAATTAACGCCGCAATTTCAGCCCGGGTGATATCCTGCAAGGGATCGAGTTGTTTGGTGTCGGGATAATTGACCACCAGGCGTTTTTGGGTTGCCGTCGCGATCGCATTTGTGGCATAAGGGGGAATCAGGGCGCGATCCTGATATAACAGCAATAAATCTGCCGTCCCCCCGGTTAAGCCTAAACCATTGACAATCGAAACCAAGGCTTGGACGCGAGTCAGGTTTTGTTGGGGACGAAATGTGCCATCCCCAAACCCAGAAATAAAGCCCATTTCGGCCGCCGTCGCGATCGCCTTTGCTGCCCAAAATGAAGCATTGACATCCTCAAAATTAGTCTTGCGGCCCAACTGACGGGGGAGATCGAAAGTTTGGGCAATTAACGCCGCATATTGCGATCGCGTCAAACTCGCTTCGGGACGAAATGTACCGTCAGCAAAACCGCTAATAATCCCCCTTTGGGCCAAGCGATCGATAAATAATTCTGCCCAATGATTCTCGATATCGCTGAAAGAAGTGGGGCCTAAGACAATATCCGCGACCACCGCCGCCACTAACTCCACCGATCCGCGAATTAACGCCGGATTAATCTGATTTCCTGCCGAAATTAACATCTGACTGGTTTGATTATCCAGATCGTAAGTTGAATTATCTTCAAAAATATTACCTGCTGGACTTTGAGGACTGCCTAAATCTGGAGAAGCTTGGTCTTTGACAAATACTCCAGCTTCGCGATTTTTCCTAAAATCATTACGACGCAAAACCGGTTTCGCTTGACGAGACAAGTGAATTCCGGCGCGATTATCCCACAAACGATTACTGGCGATCAACGGCGCACTTTCATCACTGAGGGCGATGCCGTAACCGGTACGCTGACAGAGATTGCGGCGCACTTCTCCCTTGGCTTGTCGCACCAAAAAAATGCCACTGGCGGCGTTATCTTCAAAAATATTATCCTCAATAATCGGCTTGGCATTCCCTGCCACAAAAATGCCTTCGCGACCGCAATTTTGTAAGCGACAACGGGCTACAATTGGCGCAGTTGATTCAATCCAAATTCCTGTGCCTTTGGCATTGGGATTCGTCACTGTTACCCCCCGCAACTGCACCCCAGTTGCCAATAATATGGTAATATTTTGGGTCTTAAAACTCGGACTGTTATAGTTGCCTCCCCCGCGCAAAATCACCTCTGCTTCTGCGTTTTCCGTCGCAGTCACGGTTGTTTGAGCGGGAATGCTTAAGGGGAAAATTTCGCCGCTATTCCGGTCATAAACCCCTGGGGCTAGGTAAAGGGTACTGGGGTCTTGAATTTGCTTTAAAGCCGCAGTAATGGTTTTGAGCGGTGCGGTTTGACTGCCCACTGCATTATCATTACCTGTTTTGGGATTAATATAAAGTGTGGTCATTTGTTATAGGTTATTAGTTATTGGTTATTGGTTATTAGTACATATCAGTGCATCTATTTGAATCAGGCATAACTCATAATTCATAATTCATAATTCATAATTCATAATTGGCAATAATGATAAAAGTTGAGGGATTAAGTAAAGTTTACGGTTCGCAAACTGCTATTGATAATGTCACCTTCGCGGTGAATGAAGGAGAAATTTTAGGATTTTTAGGGCCCAATGGGGCCGGAAAAACCACAACTATGCGAATTTTAGCGGGTTACTTGCCTGCGTCCTCGGGGACGGCAAAAGTCGCTGGTTTTGATGTGGAAGCGGAATCAATGGCAGTTAGACGCTCAATTGGTTATTTGCCCGAATCGCCGCCTTTGTATCCCGATATGACGGTGAAGGGATACTTGCATTTTGTCGCGAAAATCAAAGGAGTCAGTCGGGGCGATCGCGCCACTTATGTTAATTCTGCCATCGAACGGTGCAGTATTGAAGACAAGCGGGATGTATTAATTCGCAAACTGTCTAAAGGTTATCGTCAAAGAGTCGGAATTGCTCAGGCAATTGTTCACAATCCTCCGGTCATTATTTTAGACGAACCTACCGTCGGCCTCGATCCCCGCCAAATTATCGAAGTGCGTCACCTCATCCGTAGTTTAGCCGGAAAGCACACGATTATTCTATCAACTCATATTTTGCCTGAAGTGAGTATGACTTGCGATCGCGTTACCATTATCGATCGCGGTCAAGTTGTGGCGACAAATACCCCCGATAACCTGATGGCCCAACTCACCGAAGCGGCGGGTTACGAACTCGAAGTCGAAGGCGATATTAACTCAGTTCAACCCCTACTACAAGCCATTCCAGGGGTGCAAAACGTCGAAGTGATGCCGATGCCAGACGCAGTGAGTTCGAGTTTTATTTACCACCAGCAAAAACTATCTCGTCTGCAAATTATCACCAAACCTGGCTCAGAACCCGGTCGCGCGATCGCTTCTACCCTCGTCAACGCCGGACTAGGCTTGTATGAAATGCGTCGGATTCGCCCCACCCTCGAAGACGTATTCTTGCAGCTTACCATGCAAGACGCGATCGCCCCTCCTGAAGACCCCGAAGAAATCACCGATTATAACAATAGCGAAGCGGTAGAAACGCCCCCCGAAACCACCACCGAACCGGAATTTTCCGCGAGTGAAAAAAGCAGCGAACCCTAAAGTAGGGGCGGGGTTTCCCCGCCCAATAACCAACAACCAATAACCAATAACCAA